>JAWLGN010000081.1:0-19188 GCA_041685075.1 Bryobacteraceae bacterium | reverse complement strand
CGTGGTGGAGGGCATCTTCGAGTTGAACCTGGGGGACAGCGAAGTGCTCACCATGTACCTCACCATCGTGGCCTGCGGCTACGTAGCCCTGGACTGCGGCCGCGAGCAGCGCAAGCAGGAGGCCGCCGCCGCCGGTGCCTGACACGCTGCGCAACCGCTCGATCGTGGTGGTAGGGGGCGCCGGAGGGATCGGCTCGGCCGTCTCCGCCCTGCTGGCCGCCGAGGGCGCGCGCCTGGTGATCAGCTACCACCGCCACGCCGATCGCGCCGCCCAATGGAGCAACCGGGCCACCGTGATCGAGGCCGATATCACCGAAGCCGGAGACCGCGCCCGCCTGCTCGACGCCGCCCCGGAACTCTACGGGCTGGTAGTCCTGGCCGGCCAGCCCGTCCGCGTCTCCGACCCCGCCCAGATGCAGGCCGCCATGGAGCGCGCGCACGCGGTGAACTGCCTGGGACCGGTTCTGCTGGCGCGCGAAGCCGCCGAACGCATGCAGGCCGCCGGAACGCAGGGCGCTATCGTCCTCACCGCCACCATGCAGGCGGTGGCGTTATTCCCCGGCTCCACCGCCTATGCCACGTCGAAGGCCGCGCTCGTGCATGCCGCCCGCATCCTGGCGCGCGAGATGCGCGCCCCGGCCAACATCCGGGTGAACGTCGTCAGCCCCGGGGTCACGGCCGCCGGCATGGCCGAGGCCAGCATCGCCTCCGGCAAGTACGACCGCTACCTCGGCAGCCACGTCACCCGTTTCGGCCGCGCCGAAGACGTGGCCCGCGCGGTGCGCTTTCTTCTCGAACCGGACAGCTACATCACCGGGCAGGTGCTGGCGGTCGATGGCGGCATCACGCTCTAGGGCTATCATGTACCTTATGGATCCAATCCCGGTTTCTCGCCAACAAGCTCTGGTAGAACGTCTGACGGCCGCCTGCGGCGGCGGCTACAGCCCCGAAACGCGGCGCAAGTATTTCATCAGCGGGCCGCAGTGGGCCGCTGCCTATGAAGGTCAGGCCGTCTTCCATGCACCCACCCGCGAACCGGTCGGCTACGAAGCCGTCATCCGGGAGTTCGCCGAGATGGGCATCGGCTGGTGGACCACCCACGACACCGATGTGATCCCCACCGCCGCGCTGGGCAAAGAAGAACAGTGGAGCACGGTCGAACGCATCAAGCGGTCCCTTCAGGACAACGGGCTGGGCTGCTCGATGGTCACCTGCGAGACCTTTCATCACGCCGTGTGGGCGGCCGGCCCCGCCGCCGAAACCCCCTCGGTGCGCCAGTATGCCGCCTTCCGGGTGCGCAACACGGTCGAGATCGGGCATTACCTGGGCGCGCAGTTCGCCGTCTACTGGCCCGGAACCCTGGGCTACCAGGTGCAGGGCGCCATCGAGGAGACGGAAACGCTGCGCTGGTACGCGGAGGCGTTGAACGCCGCCTGCGAGCGCGATATCGAGTTGGCCCGGAAGAACAACCGCCCCACGCTCAAGCATTGCCTGGAGGCCAAGCCCTTCGAGCCGGCCGCGGAAATTCTGCTCCCCACTAGCGATGCCATGCTGGCCTTCATCTCCTCCGGCCTGCTGGCGCATCCCGAGATGGTGGGGCTCAACCCGGAGTACCTTCACGAACTGATGTGGGGCACGGCGCCTCGCGCGGCCCTGGCCCGCGCCCTGGTGGCCGGCAAGCTCTGGCACTTCGACATCAACGACGGCTACCGCCTCAAGCACGACGTGGACATCGCGGTCGGGCTGGTCAATCCGCTGGACTGGCTCAACGTGCTGGTGCTGCTGCGCAGCCACGGCTATAACGGACCCTTCAACCTGGACTTCAAGCCGCCCCGCACCACCAGCAACTTCGGCGTCTTCGAGGTCAGCTTCCCCACCGCCGTCGACCGCTTCATCACACTTTGGGAAATGGCCGGGGAGGTCCAGGAAGACCCCATCATCAAAGAGGCCACCGAAGCGCTCAAAGCCGGCGGACAGGTGGAGGGCGATTGCCGCGATGCCGAGGCCGTCACCGCGGCCAACCGTGAACTGCTGACCCTTCACGAGCTGATTGCGCACCGGTTATTCCAAATTCTGGTGGGGCAGCACCGCGGGCGCGTATATTCCCTCTAGGGCGCGCCTTAGAATGAATGCAGGTATGTTGGGGCGGATGCTCCTGTTCATCGGGGTGGCGTTGGCCGTCATCGGCCTGCTCATGATGCTGGGCGACCGGCTGCCGCTGCGGTTGGGCCGCCTGCCCGGCGACATCGTCATCCGCGGCCGCAACTCGGTCCTCTACATCCCCATCACGACCTCCATTCTGATCAGCGTCATTCTTTCGCTGGTTCTCTGGTTGATCCGGCGGTAACGGCGCGCAGACCGGCTGCAACGGACTGTGCTCCGGATGCGTCACAACGGCACTATGGTACGAATACTGGCACTTTTCCTGCTGCTCGGCGCGGCACTGGCTCCGGCGCGCACTCGCGAGCTGGATTACGCCGTAATCCTCCAAGAACCGGCCATCGCGGCCAAAACGTCTTCGCGGTCCGCGGCCTACGCGGCGGCTGCCGCGGGAGGCCTGGCGCGTATTCAGACGGCGCAGCGTGCGCTCAGCGCGGAAATCGAGCGCCGCAAGGTGCGGGTCACCGGGTCGGCCCAGTGGCTGGTCAACGCGGTATTCGTGCGCGCCACGCGCGAGCAGGCGAAGGAACTGCGCTCGCTCGCGGGCGTGAAGGGCGTGGTCTATCTGCCGCCCATCCACATGAACCTGGGGGCCGCCGCGGACCTGGCCAACGCTCCGGCGGCATGGAACGCGGCCGGCGGCGTGGAGAACGCCGGGGCGGGCGTCAAGATCGCCATCATCGATAGCGGCATCGACCACACCCATCCCGCGTTTCAGGATCCCGCCTTGCAGCCGCCTCCCGGCTTCCCCAAAGGCGAGGCCGCCTATACCAACGGCAAGATCATCGTGGCCCGCAGTTGGGTTCATGAACTGCCCTACGCGGATGTCTATGCCTACGATTCACGCCCCGACGATGTAACGCCGCGCGACCGCCAGGGGCACGGCACCGCCATTGCCGCCATCGCCGCCGGAGTGCGCCACGAGTCGCCCAAGGGCATGATCTCGGGCATCGCGCCCAAGGCCTGGATCGGCAACTACAAGATCTTCGGCTCGCCCGGCATCAACGACACCAGCAGCGATGGCGTGCTCATCCAGGCGCTCGAGGCAGCTTTTGAAGACGGCATGGATATCGCCGCCCTGGCTATAGGGGACCCGGCAATCTACGGCCCCCTGGACCAGGACCCCGAGCTGTGCAGCCCCGACGGTTGCGACCTGCGCGTGCAGGCGGTCGAGGAGGCTATCGCCAGCGGCATGACCGTGGTGGTCTCGGCCGGCAACGACGGCACTTCCGGCAAGAAGTTCCCCACGCTTTCGACCATCAACACGCCGGGCACCGCGCCCTCGGCTATCACGGTGGGGGCCTCCACCAACTCGCACCGCTTCTATTCGCGGGTGCGCGCGGACGGCCGGGAATTCCCGGCGCTCTTCGGCGACGGCCCGCGCCCGGCCGAGCCGGTATCGGCGCCGCTCCGCGATACCGGCGGCGAACTCTGCTTCGTGCCCGCCCCCGGCTCGCTTACCGGGACCTTCGCCATCATCGACCGCGGCGGCAACTGCGCCTTCGTCGACAAGGTGCTCCACGCACAGTTCGGTGGCGCCGCTGGGGTGATCATCGTGGATCCCGCTTCCGATGAGCCGATTGTGCCGCTCGGCCTGGCGAGCTCGGGCATTCCCACCGTCATGGTAGGGAGCGGCACCGGCGCCGAACTCAAGGCCCTGGCCCAGCGCGGCGAGGCAGCGGAACTCGACCCCGCTCTGTACGAATCCAGCGATACCCCCAACCTGGTGGCGGAGTTCTCCTCCCGCGGCCCCGCCCTGCGCGACTACGGCATCAAGCCCGAACTCGTGGCCCCGGGCACCGGTATCTACACCGCCACCCAGAACCTGGATCCCAACGCGGAACTCTACAACCCCACGCGCTACACGGCGGTGACCAGCACGAGTTTCGCCGTCGGCATGGTTGCCGGAGCCGCCGCCCTGGTGAAGCAGCGCTACCTGGATGGCGACACCTTCACTCCCGCGCACATTAAATCCGCCGTGGTCAATACCGCGGCGCCGCTTGAGGATGAGTCCGGACCGGCGCGCGTGATCTCCGCCGGCGCGGGCCTGCTGAATGTCGCCGCCGCGCGAGCCGCCGTCCTCACCGCCGAGCCCGCAACCCTCTCCTTCGGCAACGTGAGCGCCGGGTTACCGCCCTCCCGCGAGTTGCGGATCACCAACCACGGCGACTCTCAGGTTTCCGTTTCAGTGACGGTGAACCCGCGCGACCAGGGCGGCGCGCAGGTCGCCGTGAGCACTTCCAACCTGAATCTGGGGCCCCGCGAAAGCGCCTCCATCAATATCTCGCTTACGGGTGGCACACCCAGTGCGGGATCCTATGAAGGCTTCGTCGTCTTCGAGGGCGGCGGCACTACCCTGCGGGTGCCTTATCTCTACGTCGTGGGCAGCGGCCAGGTCGCCGACATCTACCCCATCGTCAACCGCGAGTTCGTGGGTGCGCCGTTCGACACCGGCTGGCCCATCGCGTTTCGCGTGGTGGATGAGAACGGCGTCGGGGTGGCCGGTGTGCCGGTATTTTGGGAGGCGTTCGGCGGTGCCGGGTACGACAGCGCCGAAACAAGCACGGATAGCCTGGGTGTCGCGTTCGCGACGGTGAGCCTCGGCGACACGCGCGGCATGAAGCTCTTCAGGGCCACTGCCGGGGGGCTCACCACCGACTTCTTCGCCTACGCCCGGCAGTGGCCGATCATTCGGGCCGATGCCGGCGTGATCAACGCGGCCGACGGCACCGTGGGACAGGGCCTGGCTCCCGGCTCCTATGCCAGCATCTTCGGCGACTGGCTCGCCGACTTCCCCAAGGCCTTCTCCACCAACTCGCTGCCGTTCTCGCTCGGTAACGTGAGCGTGAGCTTCGACGTGCCCGACGACGAAGCGGAACCGGATCCCGACTTTGGCCCACCGAGTCGCCTGAGCGTTCCCGGGCGCCTCTCGTTCGTCAGCCCCGGCCAGATCAACGTGCAGATTCCCTGGGAGTTGCAGGGTCATTCCCGTGCCCTGGTGAAAGTCACGGTGGAGGGCGTCCCCAGCACCTACGCCTGGTTCTACCAGCTACCGCTCCACCCCTACTCGCCAGCGCTGTTCCCGTACCTCGACCCCGGCACGGGCCGGTGGTTCGCTGCCGCGCAACACGTGGGCTACGAACTGATTTCGCCGTCCAACCCCGCAACGCGGGAAGAAACCATCGTGCTGTATGCCAACGGCCTGGGCCCCACGGATCCACAGCCGGCCTCGGGCGAGCCCAGCCCGGCGTCGCCGCTCGCAGAGACGGTCGAACGCCCCACCGCCACCATCGGGGGGCTCCCGGCAACCGTCGAATGGAGCGGCATGACGCCCGGGTCCGTGGGGCTGTACCAGGTGCACGTCAATGTGCCCAGGGATCTCCCCAGTGGCGATCAGCCGGTGGTGATTACCATTGGTGGAGTAAGCTCCGCGCCGGTGAATATACCGGTCGAGTAACGCCGCGCGCCTGCTACCGAGGAGGAGGCGGCGGCGCCGAAGGCGGCGGGGCCGGCGGTGCACTCACCGGCGGCTCCGGATTGGCCGGCGGCGGGTTCTTGGGAGGATCGGGCTTCGGGGTATCGCCCTGCCCCGGCACTCCACCCGGAACTCGCCCGCCGGAGCCGGGGTGCGAAGTCCGCAGCAGCACCTCGTACATGGCCTGCAAGGCTACCCGGATGGCGCCGTTCGCCACCGATCCCCGGTCGATGGTCTTGGCCAGCGGTACGTTGCGCAGCACCCGGATCGAGTCGCCCGGATAGAGCAGCCGGCTCTTGCCCGGCGCGGTCTGGTTGCGCACCTCCACCATCCCTTCGTCCACGCTCACGAAGGTGGCGTCGGTGTCTTCCTCCACCACCACGTCGAAAACCGTCCCCCGCACCGAGATGACCGCCGTCGGGGTGCGCACCGTGTTCGGATTGGGCTGGTTGCCGAGCTTCCGGATCTCCACCTTGATCCTGCCGATCAGCAGGTCCAGCAGATCGCTCCAGTTGGAGGGCGAGGCGCGGAACATCACCCGCGAGTCCGGAAACACGTGGAAGGTGCTGCCGTCGGAGACCTGGAAGGTGGCCATGCCGTCCGGCCCCGTGATGATGATCTGGCGCGGCATCACCAGGTCTCCCGCGTTCAACGCCCACGGGGAACCGTCGCGCAGCAGCGAAACCTGTCCCGAGAGAGTCAGGACCTTGGCTGCGGGACCGGGCTGTGCCTGCGCCTGGCAGAGGCACAGTACCAGGATCGCCGCCCAGGACAGCGTGCGGCCCGCGGTCCAAGTGTTACAGCCGTTAATCATTTCGTAGCGCCAGAGCCTTAGTCTAGCACCAAAGTTGCTTAGCAAACAGGGGGCCGGAGATGGGTTTGCGTGCCAAACCGAGATACGTCAAGCCCATCCGCAGGGGCCGCGCGGTGAATACGGTACAATGGAACTCGTTCGTGTGTCGAATTGATACAGCCCGGGCGGCGGCCCGATGGCGGCTCACGCTCGTACGGCTGGCTTTGTCTGCCTGGGTCATTCTGGGCGCCGTGTTGGGCGTTGCTTCCGCCCAGATGTTGTCGCCGGATTGGCGAAAGATTGGCGGCACTGCTGCCGAACTGATGCTCGCCTCCCCGGCCACAGGACCGGTGGAAGCGGTCTGGTTTTCGGCCAACGGCTCCCGCCTGTATGCGCGCACGCTCTCCGGCGCGATCTTCGAAACCCTGGATTTTGAGAACTGGACGCCCGCGCCCGGCGCGCCCGGACCGCCGGAGCCGCTGCCGGCTGCGGCGGAACGGCTGCCCGAGTCCGAGGCCCGGTTGGCTGTCTTCGCCGCCGATCCGGGGCGGGTTTACGCCCTCGGCATGCATCTGTATCGCTCCGAAGACGGCGGCCGCTCCTGGAGCAATCTCACCGCCTGGCGCTCGGAATCGATCATCGGCGGACCCCAGCTCGCCGTGGCGGTGTCGCCGCGCGGCGCCGGCCAGCTCGTCGTCGCCAATCCCTTCGGGGTGTGGCGCTCCCTGGACGGCGGGATGTCCTGGAGCGGCCTCAACCGGTATCTGCCGAACCTGGAGGTCGAGCGCATCCTGGCCACTCCGCGGGGCACCTCCGGGGCGCGCATCGACGCCGGACCGCTGGGAACCCTGGAACTGCCGCCCGGCAGCCAGGTGTGGGTCCCCGTCGCCGATGACGGGCCCCGGCGCGACCGCCTTGCACGGGCTCTCTACTCGGCCGCCCTCGAGGCGGAAATCACCGCCTTCGAGGCAGCCGGCGAAACCGTCTATGCCGGATCATCGGACGGCCGTATGTGGGTTTCTTTCGACGCCGGGCGCACCTGGCGCGGGCCGGCGCCCGCCGGCGAAAGCGCCGTCCGGCGCATTTGGGTGGACGCCGGGCAGCCGCGCGTGGCCCTGGCGGTGCTGGCGGGTCCCGGACCCCGGGTTCTCCGCACCACCAACAGCGGCACCTTCTGGGACGATCTCACCGGTAATCTGCCCGCCGGAGCCGTTCACGGCGTAGCCGCGGACCGCGCCTCCGGAGCCGTTTACGTGGCTGCCGAGCGCGGCGTCTTCTATGCCGCGGCCGACCTGGATAACCCGGCGTTTCCCGACGTCAGTTGGGAGCCCATCGGCGGCAGGCTGCCCGCTTCGCCCGCCACCGACGTACGGCTCGATGCGGGCGCCAACCAGCTCTACGTCGCGCTGGCGGGCTACGGCGTCTACGCCGCCATGGCGCCGCACCGTACGGCCGCCTTGCGGGTGGTGAACGCGGCCGATTACAGCGCCCGGCCGGCGGCTCCCGGCGGCTTGCTCAGCGTGCTGGGCGCCCGGGTGAACGCCGCGCGCGCCGGCGATTTGCGCTTCCCTGTCCTGGCCGCCGGGGAGAGCGAATCCCAGATCCAGGTGCCCTTCGAAACCTCCGGCCCGGATGTCGCGCTGGCGCTCGAAACCGGAAACGGCGCCGCCGTGCGTGTCCCCCTTCCGGTGCGGCCGGTTTCGCCCGCCATATTCGTCAGCCCGGACGGCACCCCCATGCTGCTCGATGCCGATACCGGCCTGCTGATCGAAGGACTGAACGCGGCGCGTTCCGGTGCCCGTATCCAGGTGCTGGCCACGGGACTGGGCCGGGTTCGCCCGGAGTGGCCCACGGGCCTGGCCGCGCCGCTCGAGAACCCGCCCGAGGTGGCCGCCCAAATCACCGCGTACATCGACCGTGTTCCGGTCCGGGTGACCCGTGCCGTCCTGGCTCCCGGCTACGTGGGCTTCTACCTGGTGGAGTTGCAGCTTCCCGCCATTGTGAATGCGGGCCCGGCCGAACTCTATCTCGCGGCCGGCGGCCAGGAGAGCAACCGCGTCCGCATTCTGCTCGAACCCTAGGGAATACACCAAGCCCGGCCCTGCTCTCCATACACGAAGGCCCCGCTTTTGGCGGGGCCCTGTTCGTTCTGATGTTGTTGTGTGGAACCTGGGAATCAGCTTACAGCCGCACCACGTTCTCCGCCTGGAGCCCTTTCGGCCCCTGTTTGACTTCGAATTCCACCTCCGCGCCCTCGTCCAGACTCCGGTAGCCATTCGCCTGAATGGCCGAGAAATGGACGAACACATCGTCGCCGGTCGAGCGCTGGATGAATCCATAGCCCTTGGCGGCATTAAACCACTTCACGACACCCTTTTCCTTCACTGCGTTTCTCCTAATCTTGCGGCTGCATTTCCAATCGCCGGTTCCCCGCGGCCCCAAAAACAGCAAAAGCTACGGACACGTCTCCGTAGCTTTCTTGGTGAACCTCAGGTAATCACGGACGACCACAGCATTACTGGCAACTGCGACGCCTATTGTCTCAGACGGCTCGTAGCGTGGTCAAGCGGGCCTCGCATTTCCCATCGCGCCTGCTCGAAGCCGGACCTCCGGCAACCGCGCCGCGCCGCGTTAGAATCGCTTTATGCGATTCCTGTTGTTGGTTCCACTCGCCGCGGCCGCGCTGCTAGCGCAGGACCGCCCCGGCCTGTTCTTCCGCGAGGACTGGAAAGAAATCGAGGCCGCCACTCCCGTCACCCAGGAACACGTCGCCAATCCCGACCTCGTGCTCTCCCTCTACGGACCCGGGCGGGAAGGCGTCAAGAAAAGCCACCACGACAAGCCTGCCGACGATCCCTACTACATCTGGACCGGAACCTGCAACGGCAACTGCGCCGTCACCCTGCGCCACAAAACCGCCTACGCCGATCTCACCGGACAGGCCAAGATCCGCTGGCGCACCAAGCAGGCCGGCTTCCGTTACCTGCGCATCGTCCTGAAGCTCGCCAACGGCCAGTGGCTGGTGAGCGACGCCGCCGACGGCCCCTCCGAAGACTGGCGCATCCGCGAGTTCAACATCCCGGACATCCGCTGGCGCCGGCTGGACATCAAGAACATCGTCGAAGGCCGCTGGGTGGAGAAGCCCGATCTTTCACGGGTCGAGGAGATCGGTTTCACGGACCTGATGACCGGCGGCCAGAGCGTCGCCTGCTCGCGCCTGGACTGGATCGAAGTGGACGCGCGGCCGGTGAAGCGCTGAGTGCGCCTGCCGCGCCATCAGGCATCCATGTCCGGTGAGGAAGCGATCGTCGCGGAGCTGCGCCGCATGGCCGGCCCGGCGCGGCGCGCGGGACTGGCGCTCGGCATCGGCGACGATTGCGCCGTCTTCCGCCCCCGCGCCGGCGAAGACCTGCTCCTCGCCACGGACCTGCTGCTCGAGGACATCCACTTTCGCCGCGCCACCCACACGCCCGAGGCCGTGGGGCACACGGCGCTGGCGCGCGGGCTGAGCGACCTCGCCGCCATGGGCGCCGCGCCGCGCCTCTGCCTGGTTTCGCTCGCCGCGCCCGCGGACCGCCGCTGGATCCGCCGCTTCTACCGCGGGCTGCTGGCGCTTGCCGCCGAAACCGGTACGGCGCTGGCCGGAGGCGACCTGGCCCGCGCGGAACGGGTCGCCTGCGACATCGTGGTCCTGGGCGCCGTCCCCCGCGGCACGGCCCTGCGCCGCGATGGCGCCCGCGCGGGCGACGAGATCTGGGTCTCCGGACGCCTGGGCGCCGCCGCCCTGGCACTGGCGCGTGGCACCGGCGCCGCCCTTCGCCGCCACCTGCGCCCCGCGCCGCGCCTCCGCCTGGGCGCTTATCTACGCGCCCGCCTCGGCGCCACCGCCGCCATGGATCTCTCCGACGGCCTCTCGCTCGACCTCCGCCGCATGTGCCTGGCCTCGAACTTGGCCGCCTCCATCGATCCGCCGCCGGTCTATCCCGGCGCCACCCTCGAACAGGCCCTCCACGGCGGCGAAGATTACGAACTGCTGTTCACCGTGCGCCCCGGCGCGCGCGTCCCGGCCCGCTACCAGGGCACGCCCCTCACCCGCATCGGCCGGATGCGGAAAGGCGCGACCGGCGAAATCCTGCTCGACGGGCGCCGCCTGCCCGCCAAAGGCTGGGACCACTTTCGCCGCCGCTCTGAGACATAATGGCTTCTATGCTTCATCGCATCGCGCTCTTACTGGCACTGTCTATGACTACTCGCGCAGCCGTCACCATTGAAAAAATCTCCTACCAGGGTTGGCCCAACTGCTACCGCGTTTCGAACGGCGATGTCGAACTGGTGGTTACCGGCGACATCGGCCCGCGCATCATGCGCTACGCCTTCCCCGGCGGCCGCAACCTGTTTGCGGAATTCCCCGCAACGCTCGGCAAATCCGGCGAGCCGGAGTGGGTCTCGCGCGGCGGCCACCGCCTCTGGGCCGCGCCGGAAGACGCCGTGAAAACCTACGCCCCCGATAACAGCCCCGTGAAGGTCGAGATACGGGGCGCGGTGCTGGAGGCCACCCAGCCGGTGGAAGCGCTTACCGGCCTGGAGAAGAGCATCACGGTGCGGATGGCGCCCTCCGGCAGCGCCGTCGAGGTGAGCCATCGCATTCGCAACGCCGGCAGCCAGGCGGTGGAACTGGCGCCCTGGGCCCTCACCATCATGGCGCAGGGCGGTGTGGGCATCCACGGCTTCCCGCCGCGCGGCACCCATCCCGAGATGCTCGCCCCCACCCATCCCCTGGTGATGTGGGCGTTCAGCGATCTCTCCGACCCGCGCTGGAAGTTCACCAGGAAGTACCTGATCCTCCGGCAGGACCCCGCCAACGCCGTGCCCCAAAAGCTCGGCACCTTCAACCCCGATACCTGGGGCGCCTACCTGCTGGGCACGGATCTGTTCATCAAGCGCTACCGCGCCACCGCCGATTCCCCGGCTGCCTTCGCCGACTACGGCTGTACGTTCGAGACCTTCACGAACGCGGAAATGCTGGAGCTTGAAACGCTCGGCCCGCTGGTGAAGCTGGCTCCCGGAGATTCGGTCGCGCACGTAGAAAACTGGACCCTTCACCGCAACGTCGCCATCACCCAGTGGGACGACGCGGGGCTGGACAAGGTGCTGCTCCCGCTGCTGGGCCGTTAGCCGCCGCCCGGGCGTTGGGTCCAACATGGCGGGTCGCGTGCTGCCTGCGGGTGGCGGGGCTCAGCCATGTTTGAACACAGGCCCGGGTTTCTTGTCCGCTTGCGCCCGCGCTCGGACACCATTTACACCAGCCAGAGCCGCACGGTGCTCGCCACCGAACTGGACGGAACCATTGCCGGCGGAAGGGAACGGGGTCTCTTCGTACACCAGACACGCCTGCTCTCCAGGTATGGCTATCTTTTCGACGGCGCTCCGCCGCAGCCGGTGGCTCTATCCAATGTCGAGCAGCACACCTGGCTGGGATACTACATCGTCGCCGCCCCGGGCGTCGAAGTCGAGGAGGATCACGGCAGCGGAGCCCTCGGCGCGGCATCGCAGGAAACCCTCGAACTGCGCGTCTCGAGGTACGTGGGGGAGGGATTGCACGAGGACCTGGATCTCACCAACTTCACCCAGCAGCCCACGTCCTTCGAGTTTGCGCTGGATATCGACGCCGACTTCGCGGACCAGGTCGAAACGAAAAGCCGCCGCCTGCAGCAGGGAGAGCTCAAGCGCGAGTGGCGCCCCGCAACCGGCCTCTGCGAACTGGTCTTCGACTACTCGGCCGAACACCATTACGACCAGCAGTCCAACACGGGAGATGCCGCTATCCACCGCCAACTGGCGGTCCGGTTGGAACACCTCTCTTCACCGGCCGATTATCGCGAGGGGCGAATTGTTTTTCCGATCGACCTTGAGCCCGGTGGAAGGTGGCACTGCTGCCTGAACTTCATCCCCATGATCGACGGCCAGGTGCTGGCTCCGCTCTACCGCTGCCGCTCCTTCACCGGAACCGCCAACCTCTTCGACGAGCGGCGGCGGATGTTTCTGACGGGCGCTACGGGTTTCGAATCGCCCACCTGCCCGGAGCTTCTCCAGGTAGTGGTCAGCGCGCTGGAACAGGCCAAGCGGGATCTCGCGTCGCTGCGGCTCTACGACCTCGACCGCGGCGAGCGCAAGTGGACGATGGCAGCGGGGCTCCCCATCTACGTGGCGCTGTTCGGCCGGGATACCCTGACCGCCGCCTGGCAGGCCGCCCTTACCGGTCCCGAAATGATGGAAGGAACGCTGGAGGAACTGGCGCGCCGGCAGGGAACCGAAACCAACCCCTGGCGCGACGAGCAGCCCGGCCGCATGCTGCACGAAGCGCACACCGGACCGCTGGAAGCGCTGCACTACAATCCCCGCGGGCGCTATTACGGCTCCATCACCACCTCCGGCTTCTATCCCGTGGTGGTGGCGGAGCTGTGGCACTGGACCGGCGACCGCGACCTCGTGCGGCCGCTCGTCGAACCCGCCCTCGCCGCCCTGCGTTGGCTCGACCGCTACGCCGACCTCGATGGCGACGGCTTCTACGAGTACCGCACCAACTCCATCCAGGGCGTCAGGCACCAGGCGTGGAAGGATTCCGGCGATGCCATCGTGGACGAAGCCGGCGCGCAGGTCGAGCCGCCCATCGCCACCTGCGAGGAGCAGGGCTTCGTCTACCTGGCCAAGCTGCACCTGGCCGAGGTCCTCTGGTGGCTGGGAGAAAGGGACGAGGCGCGAAGGCTCCGGCGCCAGGCCGCCGAACTGAAAAAGCGCTTCAACGACGTCTTCTGGATGGAGGACCTGGGGTTTTACGCCATGGGCCTGGATGCGCGCAACCGGCCCATCCGGTCCATCGGTTCGAACGCGGGCCATTGTCTCGCCACCGGAATCGTGGACCGCGCGCTCGCCGGAGCTACGGCGGATCGCCTTCTCCGCGACGACCTGTTTTCCGGCTGGGGAGTCCGCACCCTTTCCTCCGAACACCCGGCGTACAACCCCTACAGCTACCATCGCGGATCGGTCTGGCCGGTCGAGCAGGGGACCTTCGCCATAGGCTTCATGCGCTACGGCCTGTGGAGTTCCGTGGAACGGATTGCGCGCGCGCAGTTCGACGCCGCCGCGCTCTTCGAGCACTACCGCCTGCCGGAGGTCTTCTCGGGGCACGCGCGCGATGCCGAGCACCCGTTCCCGGCGTTCTATCCACAGTCCAATTCCCCCCAGGCATGGTCTTCCTCGGCCATCTTCTCCCTGCTCCAGGCCATCCTGGGTCTCTACCCGTACGCGCCCTTGCGGACCCTTTTCATCGACCCGCACCTGCCGGAGTGGCTTCCGGAGATCCGGCTGCGGAACCTGAGGGTAGGGGACGCCGCCGCGACTATCCTATTCCGGCGGAAGAAAGACGGCGCCACCGGCTTCACGGTCGAGGACCTGCGCGGCCGTTTGCACATCGTCAGGCAGCCGAGCCCGTGGTCCATCACGGCCGGCGCCGCGGAGCGTCTTGAAGGCGCCGCCGAGACGATGTTGCCGCATACACGAGCCGGACGCCGGGCGGCCGGCGTGGCCGGGGCTGTGCTGGCCGGCGCGCTCGGCTGGTGGGCCCTCCGGCGCGCCTCGGGCGGCTGAACCGGCCGTTGCCTGGACGTGCTAAGGTGAGGCAGCTTGGAGCGAAGGCCTGCAGTTCAAGTGCTCGGCGCCGGGCCGGCCGGCTCGGCCGCGGCGTTGGCGGCGCTGGCGGAAGGGGCCGCGGTCTCGATAGCGGAGAAGTCGCGGACCCCCAGGCACAAGGTCTGTGGCGAGTTTCTGTCCCCCGGCGCGCCGGAAGTTTTGGACGCCCTGGGCGTCTGGCCGGAGATCATGAGGCTGGGCCCGGCCCCCATCCGCACTTTCATCCTGCGCGCCGGCAGCGTCGAAAGGCGGTACACGCTGCCGGAGTACGGCTTCGGCATCAGCCGCTTTCACTTCGATCGCGTGCTCTACGAGCAGGCCCTGCGGCGCGGCGCCACCGCGATGACGGAGCGTGTGCCCGGCGCCGCAACCGTAATCGCCACCGGCAGAAGAGCCGTCCAACCGAGAGGAGCCCGGCTGTTCGGGTTCAAGGCGCACTTCAGCGGACCCGCCCGCGATGCCGTCGAGCTGTTCTTCCTTCCCGGCTGGTACGTGGGGGTGAGCCCCATCGAAGGGGGTCTGACCAACGTCTGCGGGCTCGCGCCCGAGGGCCTGCTGGCGGCGAAGCGCTTCGCATTCGACGATCTTGTCGGCGACGCCGCGCCTCTGGCCGAACGCTTGCGCCCGCTCTGCCGGACGATGTCCTGGATGGCGGTGGGGCCGGTCGTCTTTGCTCCGGTCCGCGCCGTTGCTTCGGATCCCTACGGCTACCCTGCCGGAGACGCCCTCAGCTTCGTCGATCCCTTCACCGGCACCGGCATTCTCAATGCTCTGCTCACGGGAGGAATGGCGGGTGCGGCCGCGGCCCGCGGGGTAACGCCGGCCGCCTATCTCGCCCGATGCCGGCGCTCCCTGGACGGCCCCTTCCGGGTGGCCGGACTGGTCCGCGCCGCGCTTGCCAGCGGATGGGGGCCCGTGCTGGCGCGCCTGCTTCCCCCCGCCCTGCTGTTCCGCCTGACGCGGCCGGCCGGCAGGGCGCGCTACTCCTCGGCGGCAAGCTGCTGGTAGATCTCCCGGGCGGCCTTCTGCGCGGCGCCCTTCTTGGTGAGGGCTTCCGCGCGCGTGACGTGCTCGCGCCCCACCCGCACCTCCACCGTGAACGTCTTCGAGTGCTCCGGGCCGCGTTCGGCGATGAGAGAGTAGCGAGGCTGCGGCAGGTGGCGCGACTGGGTGAGTTCCTGGAGCGCGCTGCGGAAGTCCACCGCCCCGATGAGGCTGTCCTCCAGTTCCTTCGCCATCTCCTCGTCGGGGAGTACGAAGCGCTGGAGAAACCCGCGCACCGGCTCCAGGCCGCCGTCCAGGTAAATCGCCGCGATCAACGCTTCCATGGCGTCGCCGAGCAGCGTTCGTTTCGTGCGGCCGCCGCTCATCTCCTCGCCGCGGCTCAGTTGCAGATAGCGCCCCAGGTCCAGCCGGCGCGCCGCTTCGTAGAGGTGCGCGGCGCTTACCAGAAAACCCTTGAGCTTCGAGAGCCGGCCTTCGGGATGCGACGGAAAGCGCTCCACCAGCCACTCGCTCACCAGAAAGCCCAGCACCGCGTCGCCTAGAAACTCGAGCAGTTCGTTGGAACGCAGCGTCTCGCCGGAAAGGGCTTTCTCGTGAACGTGGGAACTATGGGTTAGCGCGCGGACCAGGATACCGCGATCCTCGAAGCGGTAGCCGATAGCTTCTTCCAGGTCGCCCAGTTCCGCGCGCGTACGATCGGCGTCGTGAGACGTCAGGGCCGCTTGATCTCCACCGTGCCCGGAGGCGTCGCGGGCTGCGCCGGCTTGGCGCCGCCGGCCTTGGCCTGCGTGGCCCGCACCTTCTCGGCCTGCGCGTACTGCTTCACCTGCGGATGCACGTCGGTCATGGCGATGACTTTGTCGAGCACCGCGATAGCCTCATCGTGCTTGCCGTCCAGGTTATAGGCCGCGCCCAACCGCACCATGGTGGCCGGATCCTGCTGGCTGGAGTTATCCATCGCCTTCTTGAACTCCGCGGCGGCATCGCCATACTTCTTGCGAGCCAGGGCGGCCAGCCCCAGAGCCTCGTACCCCTGGGCCATCAGGTCCTTCTTGGCCGTGGCCCACTGCTCGTCGGTGATCTGCGGGTTGGGCCGGGGCGCGGTGGCCAGGATCTTCTCCACGGACTTCACGTAATTTTCCACGCGCGTCAGTTTCTCTTCCCGGTCCAGGTCGTGCTCGCGGGTGCGCTGGGCTGTAAGGCGCGCCAGCAGCAGCATCGTATTGTAGTTCTCGCCGTTGGCCTCGAGCGCTCGCTCGCCGTAGATGATGGCCTTCTCGACGTCGCCCTTCTGCTCGAACGACATGGCGGCGAAGAACAGCGCCAAATCCTTGAACTCCGTATCGGCGTACTTGGTCACCAGCTCATCGGCGGCCGCGATGCGCGCATCCGGCGTCTGCGCGTTGAACAGCGCCTGAAGGCTCTCCAGTTCGCCTTTCGACTTGGGCTGCGGCTGCTTGGCCACGGGGGAAGACGGGGCCGCCGCAGGCTCGGGCTGCGGCGCTGGCGCCGGCTGTTGGGCCATAAGGGTCGCGGCGCCTGCCAAAGCCAGGATACCGCGCGCGAATAATCGATTCATAAGAAAGAACTCCTTCACCTTCACCTTTCCTGATTGCTGAAGCTCTGCTGGCTGCCTTGTTCGGCAGCCCGGCGCGCCCCTTCCGATGCGCCTTCCACCGCCAGGGCGTCCCGATAGTACCGCACTGCCTGCTCCCGTTCGCCCGCGGCGTCCGATAGCCGGCCCAGGTATACCAGTGTCCACGCCCTCGCCTGCGGCTCCGGCGAGCACTCCAGGGTTTTCAAAAACAGCCGCTCGGCCAGCTCCGGGTTGTTCTCCAGGACCGCGATGCGCGCCAGCCCGTAGTAGGCCCGCGCGTGCAGCTTCTGGTCCGTGGTCTCCTTGACGGCCCGCAGGTAGGCCTCCCGCGCGGCCGGGATCTGGCGCTCCGTATAGGCTTGCTCGGCCTCTTCCAGAATCTTCTCCACGCCGCTCAACACCGGCTCGGGCGGCGGCGCCGGCGGCTCCGGCTCCGGGCCGGCGAACTCCACCGAAGCCAGCCGCGCCTCCTCTTTCCGCAGGTCGATGGCCTTCACCATCTCCGGGTAGTAGAAGCGCATCGACTGTTCCTGCTTTTCGTACGCCGGAAGCTGCTCCCAGAAGTAGGGCGCCAGAATGTAGCCCTGTTTCAATGCCGCGTCCACCATCTCCGGCTTGCGCAGCAGCCGCGCTTCCACGGCCTTCACCAGGGAGGCGGTGGTCAGCAGCAGAAAATCTTCCTTGTAGGCGCCCGAGAGCGTGGTGGCCCGCTGCGCGTGGTCGATCAGCCCGCGCTTGCGGTTCAGCACCTCGGCGCTGCGCGTCGCCAGGGGATCGAGCAGGTAAAACAGGTAGGCGTAGCGGATCTCGTCCGTCTTAATCTCCGCCGACGGCGTCACCACCACGAAATAATCGTGCCCGTAGCTGCGCGTCTGCACCTGGTTGGGCGGCGCCAGCAGCTCGAGGTAGATCTGGAAGCGGCGCCCCATCGACCGCTCTTCGCTGACGTTCCGAAGGTAGCTGTTCACCTCGAGCACCACCTGCGTCACCGGCTCGTGGTAGCGCGCAACGTAACTGTCGATGGCCGGCTGCGAGGCATTCCACAGATCCTCGATCCCGGCTTCTTTGTAGAAGGCCGCCAGCAGCGGGGCCAACTCCCTGAGCGCCGCCGCTTGCGGCGGTACTTCCACGTCCCGCAGGCGGAAACCGAAATCCGGCGGCCCGGCAGAAGCCAGCGCGAAGGAGATGTACTGGGTCAGCTCCTCGACGTCGGTCTTGCGCTGGTGCTGCTGGATAAACTCCCGGATCTTCGCCAGGCTGGGGATGTTACGCCTGGCCAGTTCCGCCCGCACGGCATCGCGCAGGGGATGGTTGTTGGGGGACGCAACTTCGGCGTCGAATCCCGCCGCGTTCAGCGCGGCCATGACGGTGAAAAGGCCCGGGCTGGCGTCTAGCTGGCCTTGCTCGGCCGGTGCGCCCGGCCGTGCGAATGCCACCAGCAGGACCGCCGCTAATATCAATCTACTCAAGGGCTGGCCTGCCTCGAACAATCACCAGTTTAGCACCGGCCGACGGGTCACGCGGCGGCTTCAAGCCTTGGAAGCAGCCAGCAACTCGGTCAGTTTTTCGACCACGGCAAATGCATCGGCCACGTACAATACATCGGCCTTGCCGCGCGCCCAGCCGCAGTTGGGATCCAGGTTGACGGCCCGCCGCTCGTTGATGAAGCGCCATCCCACCACGTGCGGCTCTTCGCCGTGGCAGCAGGTGGCCAGGCCCTTGGCGTGCCGCGGGGTGGAACCCGTCTGTCCCACCTGGTTGAGGTGCGACATGAAGCGCAGCACCGCCTGCCCCTCGCCGCTCAAATCCACCAGCGACTTGGTGCTGCCCAGCGAAGCCTGGGCGGCCTTCAGCAGCCCCAGGATCAGGCGTTCGGCCTCCTCGACGTGCGCTTTTCCATCGGCCTGCTTTTTGGTCCAGCCGGCGCCCGCCACGAAGAGCAGATCCGCGTCCGGCCGGATGGTCTGCTGGCCGGCTTCGGGCGCGCGGACGCCGCACACTTCTGTGCGCATCTCCGGCAGCTCCAGCGGCACGTTCTCAACCGTAGCGGTACCCGCCGCGCCGGACCACGCCGGCCGGATGCCCGCTTCCACCAGCAGGATCCATGGCCGCCTGGTGCGCGAGAACACGCCCTCCATGCGCTGCCGGTAGTACCAGCGGGTGACGGCCGGCCCGGCATCGGCCGCTTCCAGCCCGGCAACGTGGGTATCCACCGCGCCGCCCAGCCGATGCGCCACGCCGGGCAGCACGCGCGCCCAGCGGGAGGTGGAAGGCGCCACCACCAGGGTTGCGCCGGAGGCCCGGCAGAGCGCCTCTGCCGCCGCCGCGTCGCTCGCGTAGCGCGGCTGCCCGAAGGCTTCGCCCGATACTCCTAGAATGCGCGCCGCGCCGCAGCCGGCGATGGCATCCGCCGCCTGCTGCACCTCGGCGCCGGCCAGGCCCGCCACCAGCGTCCCGCCCAGCGAGCGC
>JAWLGN010000423.1:0-3426 GCA_041685075.1 Bryobacteraceae bacterium | reverse complement strand
CACATACTCGGCGCCCGCGCCGGTGGCGAGATTCACGCCGCCGGCTCCCATCTTACAGGCCACCAGGTCGGCCGTGGTGATGCCTTCCCGAAGCACCTCCCACGCGCGGCCCGCGTGGCTTACCTGATGGCTTTCTTTCCCCTGTGCCTTGAAGTGGACCACCACCTGTACAAGCCGCTCCGGTTGCGGGAAGGGCAGCGGCCGAAGGAGCACCGCGTCGGCAACGCTGAAGACCGCCGTGTTGGCTCCGATGCCGAGCGCCAGGGTAACCGCGGCAGTCAGGGTGAAGGTGCGGCTGCGCCTGAGCGAACGCGCGCCCTGGCGCAGGTCGCGCCACCAGCCTTCGAGCCAGTCCACCGAAAACATCTCGTACATCTCCTCGCGAATGCGTGTCGGATTGCCAAGCTTGCGGAAAGCCGCCGCGCGGGCGTCTTCGGGCGACATGCCCCGCTCGATGTTCAGATCCGTCTCATGATCGATGTAGGAGGCGAGTTCTTCCGCACTCTCGCGATCATGGCGGTCGCGGCGGCGGAGAGGAAACCAGCTCATAGGCTACTCCGTACTGGCGGGACGTAGAATGCGGTTGACAGCCTGTGCCAGGCGGTCCCACCGGTTGGTTTCTGTGACGAGTTGCCTGCGACCTGCGGGGGTTAAACGGTAGTATTTGGCCTTGCGGTTGTTTTCGCTTACTCCCCAGTAACTCGCGATCCAGCCCTTTTCCTCGAGTCTGTACAGCGCGGGATAGAGCGACCCGTGCTCGACTTCGAGTACGCCTTCCGAGCCGTTCTCGATCGCGTGCGCGATGGTGTGGCCATGGGCGGGTCCGAGCGCGAGTGTGCGGAGGACCAGGAGATCGAGCGTGCCCAGGAGCAAGTCGCCGTCGCGTCGTTTGCCCACGGGCTTCAGTATACTCCACTAGAACTTCTAGGGGAAGGGATCGTTCTTGTAATTGTCTGGGCTTGTTTGGGCGCTTGCGATAGGCCGAGATTACGTATCCGGGTCGTTGTCGTTAACGGGCCGCCTCTGCGGTAGCCCTTGTTCAGTGAACCGTCTAGTCCAGCGGCTTCAGGGAGATATTGTCCCACCAGAGATAGGTGCGGAAGGTACGCAGGCCGAACAAGCCGCCGGGCAGCGGGTTGGGATCGTCCACCGTTGCCATCACCTCTCCGTCGACCG
The DNA here is from genome assembly GCA_041685075.1 of Bryobacteraceae bacterium. GTDB lineage: Bacteria > Acidobacteriota > Terriglobia > Bryobacterales > Bryobacteraceae > JAMCRM01. The sequence goes on along the minus strand of JAWLGN010000423.1, from coordinate 2,250 downwards.
CGAAGGAAATCGTCTTCCCACGCCGGGTCACCGTGAGGTGGTACGTCCTGCCCGCTTCGCAGTGGCCGCCGAAGTACTCCTTCAGCAGGTGGAAGCCCGGGTTGCGGCGCACGCGGATGCGCGCCTTCGTGCTGCCGTCGGGGTGGCGCCCGCCGAGACCGGCCACGTCCCTGAGGAACGTAATGATGTAACCGTCGAGCTTATGGTAGTGGCCGTAATCGGCCGAGGCACGCGACGCGCGCGTCTCGAAGAGCGGCCGCCCGGAGGGATCGCGGTAGGAAAAGAACATGTTGACGTTGTTGCCCCCGAAGGAGGAGGAGATCACGTGCGCGTCCATCTCCAGCACGAAGTTGGCCGGGTGAGGCCGCTTCCACCACACCGTGGCCGCCCCGCCGCCCGGAATTTTGAGGTTATCGGCCTTCACGTGCAGGCGGCCGTCTTCCACCCAGACGCGCTCTCCGCCTTCCGCCCACCAGTCGTCCATCCCCCGGGAGAAGTCCTCCACCATGGGAGCCTGCGCGGCGAAAGCGGCCAGCAACAGTGCGGCGATCATTCGAACACCTTCCCCGCGGGAACCAACGGGAGATGGCGCGGGAGCTTGGACCTGAAGTCGCCCAGCGAGCGCCAGCGCGTGGTAGCGGCCAGGTTCACCTCGGCCACCGCCACGGTGCCCCAATCCTCAGCCTGCGCGATGCGCCGCCCGGCGTGGTCCCACACGGCGGTAAACCCCCAATTCCGGGAGACATCCTCATACGTGCTGCTCACCAGGTAGACCTGGTTTTCCGCGGCGCGTGCGCGCGCCAGTTCCGGGTTGACACCCCACACCGGCCAGGCGATCACCTCGGCGCCGCGCCGCGTCAGTTCGCGCGCCACTTCCGGGAAGAAGCCGTCGTAACAGATCATCATTCCCAATGTACCGAATCGCGTCTGGAAGACGGGATAATCGCTGCCCGGTGCCACCCCGCGTTCCGCTTCGCCGTCCGGCAGCGTGACCTTGCGATACTTGCCCGCCACCTTGCCCTCCGGGGAGAGCAGCACCGCCACGTTGTAGACCAGGTGCGCGGCGCGCTCGTACAGTCCCGCCACGATGTAGAGGTTGTGCTTGCGGGCCAGCTCCGCGAAGTACTCGGTGGTGGGACCGGGCACGGTCTCGGCCACCTCGGCCGGCGATTGGCGCGCCCCGTAGTAGGTGAGGGTCTCGCCCAGCACCACGAGATCGGCTTTTTGGCGCGCGGCTTCCTCGATCAGGGGAGCGAACTGCCGGCGCTTCTCCTCGGCGGTGCGGCCCTGGCGCGGCTGCAGGTGGACGGCCGCCAGCCGCACGTTGCGCGGGGCGGGCGGCGGCGCTTCGCGAAACTCTACGTCGCTCCAGTCGATGCGGCCGCGGGGCGCCCATTGCAGATGCAGCTCCACCTCGGCCGCCCGCGCGGATGCGGGCGCGCGGTAGTGACCCGTCACCTGCGTCCAGCCCGCCTTGCCGGCGCCGTCGCGGGGATATTCATTGGGCGCCACGGGCGTGAAGCCGTTAAGAAAGCCCTCGACCAGCGGCCGGTCGTCGAGCGCCTGCCTGCCGCGCTCGTCCACCCACCGGATCTTCACGTTGGCGCTCTGCTGCGGCCACTCCAGGTTCTCCGCGCGGCGCCAGGCGGAGAAGCGGTAGTAACGGCCGCCGGTAACCGGGAAGGATTTGAACCAGTAGCCGTCCAGGCCTTCGCGGCCGTCGCCTTCGATGCGGAGGGCGCCGCTGCCATTGCGGCCGCCCGCCGGGTCGTAGCTGAAGCGCGGCCGGATCTCCTCACGCGGCGAGCGGGCCTGCCAGCCCTCCGGCGCATCCGCGGCCGGGGCGGCGCCGGCCAGCGCCAGAGCCATCAGCACGGGTAAGTATCGGGTGCCCATTTGCTCAGCCATTATAGTCCCGCCGCCCGAAACCTCCGCCGCCGCGCTTTGCTATGCTGTACATTCGCTATGGATCTGACCGCGGTTCGCCTGGAAATTCCCGAGGGCGCCAACCTGATCCTCGGGCAAACGCATTTCATCAAGACCGTCGAGGACCTGTACGAGGTCCTGGCCACCACCGTTCCGCAGATGAAGTTCGGCATCGCCTTCAACGAGGCCTCGGGCCCCTGTCTGACGCGCCTCGAGGGCAACGACCCGGATCTCCGCGCGGTAGCCCAGCGCAACGCCACCGTCATCGGCGCGGGCCACATCTTCGTCATCCTGTTGCGCGACGGATACCCCATCAACGTCCTG
>JAWLGN010000080.1:0-19299 GCA_041685075.1 Bryobacteraceae bacterium | reverse complement strand
CGTGGCCGGGATGAAGTTCACGCTGCCCCGCGGGCGGTAGCATGGGAGGAGAACCATGAGCGACGCCGAACGCCCCTTTTCCCGCCCGCGCCTGGCCATCAACCGGGTCTACACGCGCCGCGGCGACAGCGGCGAGACCAACCTGGCCGGCGGCCAGCGCGTGCCCAAAGACGCCCCGCGCATCCGCGCCTTCGGCGCCGTCGATGAGCTGAACGCCGCCATCGGGCTGGCGCGCTCGACGGCCGATCTCGCGACCGAACTGGCGCCCCTGGCCGCCATCCTCCGCCGCGTGCAGCACGAGCTGTTCAACCTGGGATCCATCCTCGCCACCCTGCCCGAAGACGCCGCCCCGGCGCAGGCGCGCGTCACTTCCGCGGAGGTGGCGCAACTGGAAGCCGAAATCGACCGCATGAACGCGGACCTGCCGGAACTGCGCTCCTTCGTGCTGCCCGGCGGCAGCCGCATCAACGCCGAACTGCACCTCTGCCGCACCATCTGCCGCCGCGCCGAGCGCGCCGCCGTCACCCTGGCTCGCGACGAAGCCGTTCCGCCCGAAGCGCTGCACTATCTCAACCGACTGGGCGACGCCCTGTTCGTCTGGAGCCGCTGGGCCAGCCGCGCCATCGGCGCCTCCGAGACCCTCTGGGAGCCCAACCTGTCCGCCTCCGGATCGCCGGAGCGGCGGAAACCATGAGCCCACGGACCCCTACAGGCAGTGGCGCATCAACGAAGGCCGGCACGTAGAGGGAGCCACGCTTCGCAAAGCGCACTGGCAGGCCCGAAGCGACGACTGGGACCACGACCATTGCTCCTGCTGTTGGGCGAAATTCGCCGCCTGGGAGGGTCCCGGCATCCTCCATGAAGGCTACACCACCACCGGCCAGCATCCGCACGGCGCCGGCTATCACTGGGTCTGTGAAAAGTGCTTTAGGGAGCTGAAATCCGAGATGCACTGGCAGCTTGAGCCGCCAGGTGAGTTACCCAACTCGTAGGGCGACCGCCCGGCCCCTGTTACAAAAAAATGCCGGCCGGCGGTTCGCCAGACTCCGAACCGCCGGCCGGCATCCTGAATCAACCGCGGCTACCAGATCAGCTTCATGCCGACCAGAACGCTGCGGCCGCCTCCTGCCCCGGTGATCTGCCCGAAGCGGGAGTTGGTCAGGGTCGTGATCGGGTTGCTGAAGTTCACCTGGTTGAAGATGTTGAACGACTCCAGGCGAAGCTGAAGGTTGGCCTGCTCGCAGATGCGGAAGCCCTTCAGGACCGCCAGGTCCGTGCTGAACTGCGCCGGCCCGGAGAGGATGCCCCGTCCGGAGGTCCCCACCGTTCCGTCCGCCGGCCTGGCGAAGGCAGCGGTGTTGAAGAACCGGGCGATCATATCGTCGCGCGAGGAGTGGCTGCGCTCCGGATCGCCGATCACGTCGCTACGCGCCCCGCCGGCGCCGTTCAGACCGGTGTCCTCCCCGGCCATGAAGCTGAGCGGTGCGCCGCTATAGATGCTGGTGATGCCGCTCAGGGTCCAGCCGCCCAGCAGGCTTGCGGCCACGCCGCTTCGGCCGGAGAAAAACGGCAGGTTCCACACTCCCGAGACGACGTAAGCGTGCCGCCGGTCCCAGTCCGACCGGCCATAATCGTGGTCCGGCCTGTAGGGATCGGTGAGATCGCCGCCCAGGGTGGCGGTGGAGCTGTTGTCCAGCGATTTCGAGAGAACGTAGGAGGTCTCGAACTGGAAGCCGTGCGCGAAGCGCTTCTTCAGCTCGATCTGGAACGAATGATAGTTGTTCCGGAAGACGTTGTCGAGGTAATAGCCCGCGGCGTTGTAAACGCCGGGCAGGAACGGCACGCGCTCGTTGATGTTGGCGCGGGTGGACAACGGCCTGCCCTCCGCGTCGGTGCCGGGAATGAAGTGGGCCGAATTGAAGGGCCGGAAAGCCAGCAGGTTGTGGCCCTTCTTGCCGATGTAGCCCACCGTGAGAGCGTAATCGCGCGAGAGCTGCCGGTCGATGAACAGGCTCCAGTTCTGCACGTAGGGCGTGGCGAAGTCCGTCGTCTGGGGTCCCCACAGTCCGCCCAGGGGCAGAATGAACTCGCTGCTTCTGGGATCCGCAACCGTCGGTAGAGGCGTTGCGCCGATCGAACCGAAGGGGTTGGACAGGAGCCCGTCGCGATAGTTCTCGGTTCCCACCACGTACGGCGGATTGGTCTGCGCGAGCGTATCGGCGTTCATGGTCTCGTAGAACACGCCGTAGGCGGCGCGGAGCGCGGTCCGCCCGTCGCCGAAAATGTCCCACGCCAGCCCGACTCGCGGCGCCAGGTTGTTGTTGTCCCGGTTGACCAAGCCCCGGGGCATCTTCTTTCCGTTCGGCAGCCTGTCGCCGGGGAAGAGCATTCCCGGAGGCGCCTGGGGAAACCGGTCGGAACGAATGTTGGCGTCCATCACCACCGTGTTCAGCCGGTCATACTTCTCGACCCAGGGCCACGGCAGTTCCCACCGCACGCCCAGGTTCAGGGTCAGCCGCGGCGTTACCTTGAAGTCGTCCTGAGCGTAGAAGGCCATGAATTTCGAGTGGTCGTCATTCTGCCGCACACCCGCCTCGACGTTCAGAGTCGAGTAAGCGCCCAGAAGCAAATCGGCCAGCGGATCTCCGTTGGGGCCCGCTCCGGCTCCGGTGCGCGAGCCGTCGAAGGTGAACGACGGCGGCGAAAGCCACGCCTGAAACCAACTGAGGTCCAGAAACTCGCCGCCGAACTTCCAGGTATGGCGGCCGCGGATCAGGTTCAGATCGTTCTTGATCTGGTAGCTGTTGGAGACGAACTTGTCGCTCGAACCGGAACCCAAGGTCCAGCGCCCGGTGGTGATGAACCGCGGCGATCCGGCGTCCGTGTATACCGGCATACCCTGAATACCGAGCGTGTCGGGCGTCCGGGTTACCGTCGGGCCGCTCCAGGAGAAGGAACGCGTAAAGCCCAGGGTGAGCTGGTTCAGCAGCGTGGGAGAGAGGGTGGAGACGTTGTTGAGGCTTACGGTCTGCACCCGGTTCCGGCTGTCCTGCCCGGTCCACCCGGCGAACGGAGTCTCGTACGCCCCCACGCCGTCGTATCCGCTTTCGGTCTGGCTCAGGTAATAGGTGACGAAGAGGTTGTGCCGGTTCGCCACGTTGTAGTCCGAGCGGATCATGAACAGCTTGGAGTCGGTCGGGCTGGAGCCCAGGGTCTGCAGCGTCTGTCCCGTCACCGGCACGGTGGGGACGAACTCCAGCAGTCTCTGCGAGGCGCTGTTGAACAACGAACGGGGGATCTGGTTGTTCGGGAATGGCTGCCCGTTAAACGGGTTGACGAGCTGCTTGCCGGTAAGATGCGAGAAATCCCCGTTGATCTCGGTATCGGACGGCGGAGTGGTCTCGGTCACCGAGGGCTGCGTCCGGTCGGTGTTGATTTCAAAGGTGCCGAACACAAACAGCTTGTCTTTCTTGATCGGACCGCCGGCGGCGGCGCCGTACTGGTTGCGGATCAGTTCCGGCTTGACGCCCTGAAAGAAACTGCGGGCGTTGAGATTGTCGTTCCGGTGGAACTCCCAGGCGGAACCGTGCAGTTCGTTGGTGCCCTGGCGGCTCACGATGGTGATGTTGGCGCCCGGGTTGCGCCCGCTGTCGGCCGTGAAGTTGCTGGTCTGAATCTTCAGTTCCTGTACCGCGTCGGGAGGCGGCGCGTTGAGGCCGGTGTTGCGCGACGGGTTCATGAAATACGCGCCGTTGAAGGTGTTGTAGTTCATGTTGGCGCGCCCGCCGTGCACGTTCATCATGGGACCGCCGCGGGCAGTGGTCACCGCGGTGTTGTCCGGAGCCTTCACGTTCAGCACGCCGGGAACCGTCGTGGCCAACGCGAAAACGTTGCGGTTGCCCAGCGGCAGATCGATCATGCGCCGGTCGTCGATCACGGTGGAAGCCTGCGACGAACGCGTATCGATGAGGGCCGCCTGCGCAAATACCTCCAACGTCTCAGCGACCCGCCCGATCTCGAGCGTTACGTCGGCGCGCACGTTCTGGTCGACGCTCAGGGCCACGCCGCTATTGCGGAACGGCCGGAATCCGGCTGCCTCCGCCTGAATGGTGTACTGGCCGGAGGTCAGACCGAGGACCTGGTAGAAACCATCTTCGCCGCTGGTCGCGGTCCGTGTCGCTCCCGTGCCTTCATTGATCACATCGATGCGGGCCGCGGGAACCACGGCGCCGCTTGGGTCGCGTACCAAGCCGCTGATTGTGCCGCTGGTCTGGGCTGCTGCAGTCGCGGCGAATAGCGCCATCACGGGCGCAAGTAGACGTAGCAAATCCTTTCTCATGTGTTCACCTGGTGTGTAGTGCATGCGATCCGGGCAAGTCGCTAGCCCTGCCCGGGTGCTGGTTCACGCGGGGATAATGATTCTCCAGGCCCTTCTACCCGGCCAACCGCCCGTCGGCGCGTCGCCGGCGATAGCTCACCCCTTCGCCGAGGCCAACCCCTCGGTGATCCGATCCGGTTCGCTTGCGGCGCGGATCAGGCGGTTTATAAATTTTCTTAACTTACTGCTTGATTCCAACACTTCGTATATCGAATGTCAAGTGAAATCGCGCGGGCCGGGCTTGCGGATGAAACCACCGCCGCCCCCGGGCAAAGCAGGCAAGGCGCTATACTGGCCCGGAAATGAGCCGCAAGCGCAACCACCCCCACAAGGCCAGGCTCCGCCGGGATCGCATCCGCCGCGAAAAGCATGCCGGGCACGGACCCGTAGCGGCGCCGGAGCCCGGCCTCGAACATCCCTTCGCCGCCGAGCGCGCCATGTGGCATATCCAGACGCTGCTCGAAGGCCAGAAGTTCGAAAGCATCGAGGAGGCCAATGCCTGGCTCGCGGAGATCACCCGCGATGGCCGGCTGGCCGAACTGGCCGCCGCCTGGAAGCAGGACGACCCCAAGTGGCGCGCCCAGGAGATCGCCTACGATGCCCTGGAAGCCGACAACCTGGAAGAAGTCCTCCTGCTGATCCATGAAGCCATCAAGCTGGATCCGGACTGTACCGATGCACAGCGACTACTGGTTTCAGTGGCGGCTCCCACTGCCGAGAACAAGCTGTGCCTCATGCAGGAATTGGTCGAAAAGACGGAACGCAATCTCGGAGAGGATTTCTTTCGGAAACATGCCGGCCATTTCTGGGGCGTGGTCTCCACCCGGCCCTACATGCGCGCCAGGCAACACCTGGGAGAGTTGCTCACCGAGACCGGCCGGCTTCCGGAGGCCGCCGCGGTGTTTGAACGCATGCTGGAGCTGAACCCGGACGACAACCAGGGCATGCGCTATCGGCTGCTGGGCCTCTACCTGGCTCTCCGGGAGTCGGAAAAAGCGCGCCGGCTGATGACCCGCTATCCCGACGAAGAACAGTCCTCGCCCTTATTTGCCTGGGGCCGGGTTCTGGAGCGCTGGCTGGTGGGCGATCTCGAGGAAGCCCGGGCGGCATTGGCCCGGGCCAGGCTCCTCAATCGCTATGCCGAGCGCTACATCAGCGGCAGCCGCTGGCTTCCCACGCTGCCGCCCGAGTATTATCAACCGGGCGGTGACGATGAAGGGCAGGTTGTAGCCCGGGAGCTGGCGCCGGCATGGGAGCGAAACCCGGGGTTCTTGGAGTGGCTGCGCGGCGGCGCCCCGGCCGGGCCTTGTAACATTTAACACTGGCCTCCACGGCCGCGCCGGGTACAATGTACCCCATGAAAATGCTCCTCCTGGCCGCCATCCTCATCGGCGCGGCCCTGGCCCAGCCGCAGTACGACCTGCTGCTCAAGGGCGGGCACGTCATCGATCCCAGGAACCGCATCAGCGGCGTGCGGGATGTGGCCATCAAAGACGGCCGCATCGCCGCCGTTTCGGCCAATATCCCCGCCTCCGCCGCCGCCCGAACCGTGAACGCCGCCGGGCTCTACGTCGTCCCCGGCCTGGTCGATATTCACGTCCACGTCTTCGCCGGCACCGGTGAGCCGGACTCCTACGCCGGGGACAACAGCGTCTACCCGGACGGCTTTACCTTCCGCGCCGGCGTCACCACCGTGGCCGATGCCGGCTGCGCGGGCTGGCGCAACTTCCCGGATTTCAAGGAGCGCATCATCAACCGCTCCCGCACCCGCGTGCTGGCCTTCCTCAATATCGTGGGCCGGGGCATGCGCGGCGGCGCCATCGAACAGGACCTGGACGACATGGACGCCAAAACCACCGCCGAGCACGCCCTCCGCAACAAAGACGTCGTCGTGGGCATCAAGACCGCCCACTACGCCGGGCCCGAATGGCTGCCCGTCGAGCGCGCCGTCGAAGCCGGCACCCTGGCCAACATGCCCGTCATGGTGGACTTCGGCATCTTCAAGCCCGAGCGCCCCTTCCAGGACCTGGTGCTCAAGAAGCTTCGCCCCGGCGACATCTACACCCACCAGTACCTCTCCCGCGTTCCCATGCTCGACGATGAGGGCCGCGTGCGCCCCTACCTGTTCGAAGCGCGCAAGCGCGGCGTCATCTTCGACGTGGGCCACGGCGGCGGCAGCTTCCTCTTCCGCCAGGCGGTGCCCGCCATGCGCCAGGGCTTCATTCCGGACTCCATCTCCACCGACCTCCACATCGGCAGCATGAACGCCGGGATGAAGGACATGCTCAACGTCATGTCCAAGTTCCTGAACATGGGGATGGCGCTCGACGACGTGATCCTGCGCTCCACCTGGAACCCGGCCCGCGAAATCCGCCGGGAGGAACTCGGCCATCTCAGCCCCGGCGCGCCCGCGGACGTGGCGGTGCTGCGGCTGCGCACCGGCGAGTTCGGTTTCGTGGATGTGGATGGCGGGCGCCTGCGCGGCGGCCGCAAGCTGGAATGCGAGCTGACCCTGCGGGACGGGCGGGTCGTCTGGGACCTCAACGGCATCACCCGCCCGGATTGGGACAAGGCGGAGTAGCGGCCTGGCCGCCTATACGTCCGGGCGCCGCTGCCGCTCGTAGGGCGCCTTGAGGTATTTCGCCGCTTCCTCCAGCGCGCCCTGCGTGTTGTCCTTGGTGCGCTGCGCCAGGGTATACTCGTTCACCGCGCGGTCGCGCTGCCCGGTGATGTCGAAGATCTTGCCCAGGTTGATGTGGCTCCACACCTCGGTCCAACGGGGCTCCAAATCGCCGTTCAACGCCTCGCGGAACTCGTTGGCCGCCGACTGGAAGTTGTTCTGGAGGAAGAAAATCTCCGCGATGCGGTAGTGCGCCAGCGAGCTGTTGCGGTTGGTTTCGAGCGCCCGCTGGTACTCCTTCAGGGCCTCGCCGAACTCGCTCAGCTCGGCAAACTGCTCGCCGCGCCGGATGGCCACCGCCACCCGCATCTGGTCGCTATAGCGCAGCACGCGGCCGTCCGGGTCGATGGTGATGTTCAACGGCTTGCCGAAGGTCTCCACGGAGAACTCCGAAGAAGTCCCCACCACTTCGATGCGCTTGCTCTCCGGGTTGCCCTCGGTTTCGATGTTCAGGTCCACGGGCATCCGGAAGGTGTCCAGGTCCTGGGCCACTTTGCCCATCACCCGGAAGCCCTTCTGGGTGCGGAAGACCGTGTACTCCAGCTTGAACTCGGGCGCGCCGCTCGATTCGATCCACTGGATGAAAAAGTAGTCCAGGTCCTGCCCGGAGACCTGCTCGGCTACCGTGCGGAAGTCCGCCGTGGTGACGGACTTGCCGTTGAACTGCTGGCCGAACTGCTTCAGCGTCGCGAAGAACTTCTCGTCGCCGATGACGTAGCGCAGCATGTGCAACACCGTCGCGCCCTTGCTGCCCGACAGCGCCCACAACTCCGGCGAGTAGTCCTCCAACCGCGCGGACTGGATCACCGGCACGTTGTCGATGGTCAGGGCTTCCACCCGCAGGTCGCGGTACTGCTGCTCCACCGCTCCGCTATTGACGTGCTCGGTCCACAGCAACTCCGCGTAGGTGGCGAAACCGTTGGTCAGCCAGATGTGGTTGCGGGTGGCCGGAGAGACCTGCACCTGCCACCACTGCCGCGCAATCTGGTTGGCCAGCAGCCGGGAGGCCACCTGCTTGCCGATGGCCCGCGGGCTCAGGAAGATCAGCCCCGGAGCGGCATAGCCGTTCGGCGCGCCGTCCTCGGTCTGAACCACCGTCAGGTTGGCGTACGGCGCCAGGCCGAAGAGGCTGGAAAAGTGCGTGACGATCCGGCCGATTTCCTCCCCGTAGGCCCCCGCCATCTCCTGCTCCGGACCCCGGAAGTAGAGCGTGGTGGTGGCGCCCGCCGAGGTGATCGCGTTTCCCTGCCCCTTGACCACCGCGATGCTGCCCGGGAACGACTGCCGGTCGAACTGGAACTTGTGGATCATGCGCTCGCCCGCGGCTGCCGAGCTGTCCAGCCCGCTGCCCAGCACCTTGTAGCCCGCCGGCACCGAAACGCTGATATCCGCCGAATAGCGGTCCGTGGTGTAGCCGGAGACAGGGAACCAGCGCGCCGGGTACAACAGGTAGGCGAATTCGGGATGCACCGCCGCGAACTTGATGCCGTAAACCGGCGAATCTTCAATGCTGCCGGTGAGCTGGCCGTCGTAGTGGAAGGTCAGGCTGACCGGCTTGCCGCGCTCCAGCGGCGGATCGAAGCTCAACCGCACGGAAAAGTCCTGCCGCGAGCGCGAGGCGGGCACCTGCCGGCCGTTTCCATCCTCCACGCGCGACACGTTCAGCGCGTTGTTCAGTTCGAAGGAGGCGGCGTTAAGGTTGTCGTCCTCGGGGACGAAGCGCACGGTGGCCTTGGCGGAAAGCGACTGCGTGTTGGGGTTCACCTCCGCCTCGATGGCATAGTGCTGAACGTCGATTCGGCCGCGGCGCTGGGCTAGAGCGGGTACTGCGGCGGCCGCCGCGATTGCCAGCGCCACCCCGATCCGGAGATTACGAGACATGGGCAACTTGTCCTTCCATCAGGCTTGTTACTACCGACGCGGCCCGTTCCATGGGCCGGGCGCCGGGGAGCGAGAGCCGCTGTGCGGTTTCGGCCAGGTCCGCCCGCATGCGCTCCCGCGCGGCCGAGTCTTCCAACAGCCGGCGCGCCTCGGCGGCGATGCGCTCGCCGGTCATCTCTCCCTGGATCAACTCGGGGACGATCCGCCGTCCCGCCACCAGGTTCACCATCGTGTAGAACGGAACGTCCACCAGCGGCCTGGCCAGCCAGGTCGCCCCGGTCACCCGGTAATAGGTCACCATGGGGGCGCCCAGCAGCGCGGCTTCGATGGTCACGGTGCCGCTGGCGGCCAGCACCACCGTGGCATGCGCCATGGCGTCCCAGTTCTCCCCGTCGATCACCTGGATGGGCGCCCCGCCGATCCGTTCCCGGTAAAACGCGGCGCCGGTGGTGGGCGAAGCCGGCAGCAGAAACTGCACCGCGCCCGCCCGCCCGAGACGTTCCACCGCGTCCAAAAGATAGGGCAGGTGGCGCGCCGATTCTCCCCGACGGCTGCCTGGCATTACTGTAATCAGTTGACGGCTCAGGGACAGCCCGTGTTTCCGGAAAAACTCTTCCCGGCCGAGCTGCGGCCGTACGAAACCCGCCAGCGGGTGTCCGATATAGGTAGCCGGCAGCCCTTCCCGCCGGAAAAACGCTTCCTCGAACGGGAAGATGCAGAGCAGGTGGCGCAGGTCGCGCCGCATGGCGCCCAGGCGCCCTCTGCGCCAGGCCCACACCTGCGGCGCCACCAGGTAGGCCACTGGGACCCCCTGCCGCCGCAGCTTCCGGGCCAGCCGGAGGTGAAAATCCGGGGAATCCGTCAGAATCGCCAAGTCCGGCCGAACCTCCCGCGCCGCTGCACATAACTTCTTAAATTCAAACCAGATACGCGGGATCTGCCAGATCACCTCGGCGAGTCCCACCACCGCCAGGCTGGCGGCGTCCACCACGGTACGGACCCCCGCGGCCCGCAGTCGCGGACCGGTGCAGCCGAAAAACTCCGCTCCGGGCCACCGCCGGCGCAACTCCTCCACCAGCAGCGCTGCATACACATCGCCCGACGCCTCCCCGGCCGACACCAGGATCTTCATCTAAGTCCCAGTCTACCAGTCCCTCAGGCGCCGCCTGCGGCCGGTGGGGGCTTCGCCGCGGCCCTCTGCTACAATCGAATCACCGGGATGTCCACCGAAACCGAACGGTCCAGGCTGCCGGTGGAGGAACTGGCCGCGCGCGCCCGCGCGGAGATGATCCCCGTCAGCAGCGTTTTTGCTTACTTCTCGACCCTTCCGGTCGCCGAGGAAGATCTGCGCCAGTATCTCCACGATCCTATCGCCGCGCTCCCGCCCCTGGTCCTCGCGCAACTCGGCAAGCCCGGCGTCGTGCTGGTGCCCTTCTTGGAACGCTCCAACGGCCAGGGGCCCACTTTTGTGGAATTCGAGCCGCCGCCCGAAAGCCGCCGCGTCTTCTGGACCCGCACCACCGCCCAGGACACGACCATCCTCCTGTTCGGTATCAAGGACCTGGACATGTCCGAGTACCACTACTTTTTCTACAACGCCATCGGCAATCTCCTGGGCGACCGGTGGGAGGGCGAGCCCCGGGAGCGCTATCTCCGGGTGCTGCGCGAGGAACTCGGCGCGGAGGTTCGCGGCGAAGTGGACGACCGGAGCTGGCATCTCAAGCAGGGCCTCCTCCGCCGCCAGAGCAATACCCGCAAGGACACCAAGCTCTTCCGCGACTACGCCCGCCAGTCCTTCGAGGACACCGTGACGCTCTACCTGCACGGCATCTGCTGCGATATCGACGTGGAGATGGGCCCCCGCCAGATGCCCAGCCGTTTCCTGCGCCGCCGGCTGGAACTGCTGGAAGAGATCTACCCGCCGCCGGAAGGCTACGCGGTTTTCCCGGAGCAGGTCAGGAAGAAGTAACCGGCTCCGGCCCCATCATTTCTTGCAGGATGCGCGCGGCCGCTTCCTTGCCGCGCTCCCCGATCTCGCCCGCGGGCCCCACGCATGACGGGCAGCCCTCCTCGCAGGGGCACCCCGCCAGCAGTTCCGCGGTCTGGACCAGCAACCGCACCGCCATGCGGTAGAGCGGCCCGCTCTGCCCGATGCCCCCGGGATAGTTGTCGAACAGGTAGAGGTTCGGCTCGAAGCTCTCCAGCCCGCTGCCCACCTGTTCGCTCAACGAGATCCCCAGGTCGCGCGGGTCGCACATCAGCAGCAGCGCCGCCACCGTGCGCAGCGCGTTGCCCAGCCCGGCGATGCCGTTCTGTTTCTCCGTGGGGGTCAAATCGGCGAAACGCGCCAGAAACGCCGCCGGAAAGTGCAGCCAGAACGCGGTGGTGTGCATCTCCTGCTCCGGCATCGCGAGGTTCCCCGCCCCCACGTTCTCATTGGTGTAGAACTTGATCTTCTTGAACCCCACGATCTGCCGGTTCACCCGCACATCGCCGTGCGCTTTGAAGGCCGCCCCCACCGCGTCGCGCTCGAACTCCTCCAGCACCTTCACCTGCGTGTAGTCGATGGCGTCCGTGTAGTAGTCGCACTCCACGCGCTTGACGTAGGCTTTGCGCTCGGCGTAATCGAAGCGCTCCACGTGGTACTGCCGCGCTTCGTGCAGGTAGATCGCCTTCTCGTGCAGGGTGGTGAGGGCCGCGGTGAAGGAGACTTCCGCAATCACCTGCGGCTCCCCGGTCGTGTCCACCACCACAAAATTGTCGCTGGTCACGGCGCGCAGGCTGGTGGCGTCGGCCGGGTAGGTCTCCGACGTCCAGTGCCAAGCGCCCGCCGAGTGGTGCAGGAAGCCGGCCTCCTGGAGAAACCGGCACATCTCGCCGGTCTCGTGCGGGCCGAACTTCTCGCCGTCGCGGATGGGCAGCTCGAAGGCCGCGCATTTCAGGTGCGCCAGCAGAATCTCCAGGTTCTCCGGGTTGATATAGGCGTGCTCCGGGGAGCGGCCGAAGAAGTAGTCCGGGTGCTCCACGATGTACTGATCGAGCGGGGCGCTGGAGGCCACCATCACGGCCGCGGAGGTGGACTGCCGCCGCCCGGCGCGCCCGGCGCGCTGCCAGGTCGAGGCGATCGTCCCGGGATATCCCGCCATCACCACCGCGTCCAGCGAGCCGATGTCGATCCCCAGCTCCAGCGCGTTGGTCGCCACCACCGCGCGGATCTGCCCATCCCTCAGGCGCCGCTCGATCTCCCGGCGCTCGCGCGGAAGATATCCACCGCGGTAGCCCCGCACCGTGTCCGCCGGCAGCGGACCGCGCTCGCAGGCGTCCTTCAGGTAGGTAACCAGCACCTCCGTGGCCAGCCGGTTATTGGCGAAGACCAGGGTCTGCAGTCCGCGGTCGATGAACTCCATGGCCATGCGGCGCGTTTCGTTGATGTAGCTGCGCCGGATGCCCAACTGCCGGTTCACCACCGGGGGATTGTAGAAGATGAAGTATTTCTCGCCGCGCGGCGCGCCGTTGCGGTCCAGGGTTTCAAACGGCTCGCCGGTCAACTGCCGCGCCAGTTCTCCCGGGTTGGCGATGGTCGCGGAGCAGCAGATGAACCGCGGCTTCGAGCCGTAGAACTCGGTAATCCGCGCCAGCCGCCGCAGCAGGTTCGCCAGGTGGCTGCCGTAGACCCCGCGGTAGTAGTGCAGCTCGTCGATCACCACGTAGCGCAGGTTCTCGAACAGCTTGGTCCAGCGGGTATGGTGCGGCAGGATGCCGGCGTGGAGCATGTCGGGGTTGGTCAGGACGATGTTGGCGCGCTGCCGGATGGCCTTGCGGGCGTCCTGCGGGGTGTCGCCGTCGTAGGTAAAGGCGCGCACTTCGGAACCCGTCTCGTCCACGGCGCTCTGTAGCTCGTGCAACTGGTCTTCGGAGAGCGCTTTGGTGGGAAACAGGTACATGGCCCGCGCGCCCGGATCGCGCAGCATCAGGTCCAGAACCGGCAGGTTATAGCAGAGCGTTTTGCCGCTGGCCGTGGGAGTGACGATCACCACGTTGCGCCCCGCCCGAATGGCCTCGAAGGCCTCCGCCTGGTGGCTGTACAGCTTCCGGATGCCGCGCCGCTCCAGGGCCTGTTTCAAGGCCGGGTGCACCGTCTCCGGCAGGTCGCGAAACTCGCCTTCCACCGCGGGCTCGTGCCGGATGGCGCGTACGGGCGACTCCGGCTGCGCCACAATCTCCTGAAACCGTGTAAGCGCGGAGGTCAGGCCCGCCTCGCGGCCCACCATCAGCTCCTGGGTGAATTGGGGGAAACCGGGGGTTGCGTCCATTCGCTTCGCCTTTTCTTTGCTAGCGTAACCGAAAAGGCGCTGCCCTGACAACCAGAGAGCCTCGCCGGATCCCGCTCACCTGGTGCGTATGAATTCGTACCGTGCCAGCGTGGCCGCCACCTGAAAACGACGGTTGGCAGAATGTTCGCAGCGGGTCACCTTGCCCAGGCAGCGCAGCTTCACCGTCTTGCGGCCGCCACCGGAGAGCGTGATGACGTATTCAATCGTTTCGCCGGCGTCCTGTTGCTGTTCGGAGGTGAACAGGACACCCGCCGAGCTGATGTTCTGTGTGATGCCGGGCTGGGCGATTCGCTCTGAGCCCGCTCGCAACACCGCCATCGGCAGTTGCAGCGTGAATCGTTGCGCCTTTCTCTGTTCCACCTACATGTGAATCTACGATCCTTGCAGTGGTTGGCGCAATTTTGATCGGCTCGCGGGGTACTAGAACCCGTTATGCACCGTCCGCACCGATCTCCTGGATGCGGTTCAAGGCGTAGATCCTGCATCCGCGCTCCACCGCGACATCGTAGTAGACCCGTACGGCGACGATCCGTTCGCGGCGAGCGGCCCATACCAGCGCGATCTTCTGCCGGCTCTCGACGGCGCCAATAGTCGTCATAGCACCTCCATTCTCCACGCCGTCCCCACGCCATCCGGCCCCTCTGCCCGCTAAGCCTCTCATCTTAAGGGGATTATTTTGCCCAATGTGCGGTGACCAGAAGCCCTTTAAGATAATCAAAGTAATTGAGATGCATCAAAAACTGAATGAACGCGTGGTGGACCGTGATCCACAGGAGACATCGGAGTGGCTGGAGGCGTTGGACCAGGTTCTGGATGAGAAGGGTCCGGATCGCGCCGCGTTCCTGCTCGAGCATCTGACCAGGCGGGCTCAGCAAAGCGGCGCCGACCTGCCCATCCAGCTCAACACGCCGTATGTGAACACCATCCGCCCGGAGGACGAAGCTCCCTATCCGGGCGACCGCGCCCTGGAGCGGCGCATCAAGAGTCTGCTGCGTTGGAACGCCATGGCCATGGTGGTGCGGCAGAACAAGCACGACCCGGGCATCGGCGGGCACATCTCCACCTATGCCTCGCTGGCCACCCTGCTCGAGGTGGGGTACAACCATTTCTTCCGCGCCACCATCGACGGCCGGCCCGGAGACCTGGTCTACTTCCAGGGACACGCCTCGCCGGGCATCTACGCCCGGGCATTTCTGGAAGGCCGCCTCACCGAGGAGCAACTGAAGAATTTCCGGCACGAGCTGCGCGACACGCCGGGCCTGCCCTCCTATCCCCACCCCTGGCTGATGCCCGATTTCTGGCGCTACCCCACCGTTTCCATGGGCATCGGCCCCATCAACGCCATCTACCAGGCGCGCTTCATGCGCTACCTGGAAAACCGCGGGCTGATTGAACCCTCCGACCGCAAGGTATGGGCCTTCCTGGGCGACGGCGAGATGGACGAGCCGGAATCCATGGGCTCCATCACCCTGCCCCCGCGCGAAGGGCTGGACAACCTGATCTTCGTGATCAACTGCAATCTCCAGCGGCTGGACGGGCCCGTGCGCGGCAATTCCAAGGTGATCCAGGAACTCGAGGCCGCCTTCCGCGGCGCCGGCTGGAACGTCATCAAGGTGATTTGGGGCGAGGACTGGGACGACCTGCTGGCCCGCGACCGGACCGGCCTGCTCGAAAAACGCATGAACGAGGCCGTGGACGGCGAATACCAGACCTACGTCACCAAGGACGGCGCTTACATCCGGCAGGATTTCTTCGGCCGCTACCCCGAACTGCTCGACCTGGTCTCGCACCTCAGCGACGAGCAGCTCTTCAAGCTGCGCCGCGGCGGCCATGACCCCAAGAAGGTCTACAACGCCTATCTCGCCGCCGTGCAGCACACCGGCACCCCCACCGTCATCCTCGCCAAGACCATCAAGGGCTACGGGCTGGGCGAAGCCGGCGAGGGCCGCAACATTACCCACCAGCAGAAAAAGCTCAACGAGCAGGAAATCGAGCAGTTCCGCTCCCGCTTCGAAATCCCCATCCCGGACGAGCAGGCGCGCGAAGCGGCTTTCTACCGCCCGCCGAACGATAGTCCCGAAATGGCCTATCTGCACGAGCGCCGGCGCCAGTTGGGCGGCTACCTTCCGACGCGCCGCCCCTGCGCCCCGCGCATCGAGGCGCCTCCGCTGGACTACCTGAACGAATCGCTCGAAGGGTCCAGGGGCCGCGAAGTCTCCAGCACCATGGCCTTCGTCCGCATTCTCACCCTGCTCATGAAGCACCAGGAGATCGGCCGCCACGTGGTGCCCATCATTCCGGACGAGGCCCGCACCTTCGGCATGGAAAGCATGTTCCGCCAGTTCGGCATCTACGCCAGCCGCGGCCAGCTCTACCGCCCGCACGACGCCGAGATGTTCCTCTACTACAAGGAAGCGCGCGACGGCCAGATTCTGGAAGAGGGCATCACCGAAGCGGGTTCCATGGCCTCGTTCACCGCCGCCGGAACGGCCTACGTGAACTACTGCATGCCCATGATCCCGTTCTTCTGCTACTACTCGATGTTCGGCTTCCAGCGCGTGGGCGATCTGATCTGGGCCTTCGCCGACGCGCGCGGCAGGGGCTTCCTGATGGGCGGCACGGCCGGACGCACCACGCTCGCCGGCGAAGGGCTGCAACACCAGGACGGACACAGCCACGTGCTGGCCAGCACCGTGCCCACCTGCCACGCCTACGACCCCGCCTTCGCCTACGAGATCGCGGTCATCATCCAGGACGGCATCCGGCGCATGTACCAGGAGCACGAGGACGGCTTCTACTACCTGACCATGTACAACGAGAACTACGCCATGCCGCCCATGCCCGGAAATGTGCAAAATGGCATCATTAAGGGCATTTATCGCTACAAAAAGGCGCAAAATGGCGACGCTTCGGTGCAGTTGTTCGGCAGCGGCCCGATCCTGAACGAAGCCCTGCGCGCGCAGAGCATCCTGGCCGAACGCTACGGCGTGGCGGCCGACGTGTGGAGCGTCACCAGCTACAACGAACTGCGCCGCGAGGCCCTGCGGGTGGAGCGCTGGAACCGCCTGCATCCCAACGAACCGCCGCGCCGGCCCTATCTTCTGGAAGCGCTCGAAGGCGCCGAGGGCCCCATCGTGGCGGCCACCGACTACATGAAGAGCGTTCCCGACCAGGTTGCCCCGTGGCTGCCGGGCCGCCTGGAAACGCTGGGCACCGATGGCTTCGGCCGCAGCGATAACCGCGAGTACCTGCGCCGGCATTTCGAAGTCAACGCCGAATCGATCGTGGTCACGGCCCTCTCGCGGCTGGCGCGCGACGGGCGCTTCGACATGGAGCGCGCCGTAGCCGCCTTCGGCGAGCTGGGCGTCGATACCGAAAAAATCGACGCGGCGCTGGCGTAGTCACGGCTTGGCGATCCAGCAGAGCAGGTGGGTACGGAGCGGCGGCAGCATGTTCAGCAGCGTGTAAAGGGCGGGGTGGAGGCGCGTGACCGCGCGGGCGAGCGGTGGAGCCAGGGTCACGCGCCGGCTCGCCAGGCGGCCGTGGGGAAACAACTCGCGGATGCGTCCAGGCGGCACGCCCTCGACGTCCGGGTTGCGCGGGTTGTCCCAGGTGAAGTCGTACCACAGGACGCCGCCCCCGGGCGCCGCCCAACTCCACATGCGGCGGGCCAGTTCTTCCTGGAACCGCGCATCCAGAATGGAAGTAAACACGGTGAACTGGCAGACCACCTGGAAGGATGCGGGGGCGAAGTCCAGTTCCAGCGCGTTGCCCTCGTAGATGGCAATGGCGGCGGGCAGCAGGCGGCGCGCGGCGCGGGCGCTTTCGGGGAGCAACTCGACGCCGGCGAGGTTCTCCGGGCGAAAGCCCAGCCGCAGGAAGTCCTGGAGATTGCGCCCTCGGCCGCAGCCGATCTCGAGCAGCCGCGTCGAGGGCGGCGCCAACCCGCAGCGGCGGATCCAGCGCACCAGCGCGCGCTCCTTCTCCTGCCGCATCATCCAGACATGGGGCGCCAGCGGATCGCTGGTGCGGAGGTCGCGCTGTTCCCGGCGGCGCCGGGCATAGCGCGCCGCAATGCGCTCCGCTTCGCCGTGCATCAACCCCGCCTGACCCGAGGGTAGGGGCGGCGGCCTGCCGCTGTCAACGGCGCGGTGTCGCACAGGGTACGGAGCAGGCTCTACACTGGTGGGGAGATGACCGGCGAAACCCTGCTTCGAGCACTCGACGCAACCGGAGATGGACGGCGCGCCGCCGTCGTCCTCCCGGATACAGGCGCGAGCGTAACGTACGATGAATTGCGGGAGCGCGTGCGCGCCATGGCGGCGGCCCTGCGCGCGCGGGGCATCGGGCCGGGCGACCGTGTGGCCATTGCGCTTCCCAACGGTCTGCCGGCCATCGTTTCCTTTCTGGCGGCTTCGCTGGCCGGGACCGCCGCGCCCCTCAACCCCGCGTACCGGCGCGAGGAGTTCGATTTCTACCTTGCCGATACGGACGCCCGGCTGCTCATCACCGATGCGGTGGAGGAGGCCCGTCGCGCGGCGGAGGCGCGCGGGATCGCGGTCGTGGGGCCGGACCTGGCGGCCGCCGGACCGCTCCCCGAGCCCGCGCCCGATGACATCGCCCTGGTGCTTCACACCAGCGGCAGCACGGGGCGGCCCAAGCGCGTGCCGCTACGGCATCGCAATCTCGCGGTCTCGGTCCGCAACATCGTGCGCACCTACGCGCTCGGTCCGGAGGACGTCTCGCTGTGCCTGATGCCGCTGTTCCACGTGCACGGCCTGATGGCTTCCGCCATCGCCACCCTGGCCTCGGGCGGAACGCTGGTCGCTCCGGCGCGCTTCAACCCGCTGGCCTTCTGGCGCCTGGTGCGGGAGTACGGGGTAACCTGGTATTCGGCGGTGCCTTCCATTCACCAGCTCATCCTGGCGCGCAAATCGGCGGTGCCGGCCGAAGGCGCGGGGCTGCGCTTCGTGCGCTCGTGCAGCGCATCGCTCGCGCCGGAGCTGATGGCCCGCATGGAGGAGCACTTCCGCGCGCCCGTCCTGGAGGCCTACGGGATGACGGAAGCTTCGCACCAGATGGCATCGAACCCGTTGCCGCCGGCGGTGCGGAAGCCCGGATCGGTGGGGTTGGGAACGGGCGTTGAGATCCGGATCGTCGATGAAGCGGGCTGCACGCTGCCCGAAGGCAGCGCCGGCGAGGTGGTGATCCGCGGCCCCAACGTGATAACGGAGTACGAGAACAACCCCGAAGCCACCGCCTCCTCGTTTTTCGGCGACTGGTTCCGCACGGGCGACCAGGGGGTGCTCGACCGCGACGGTTACCTGCGACTCACCGGCAGGTTGAAGGAGCTGATCAACCGCGGGGGTGAGAAGATTTCGCCGCGCGAGATCGATGAAGTGCTGTTGCAGCACCCGGCGGTGAAGGAGGCGGTGGCCTTCGGCGCGCCGCACGCCACCTGGGGCGAAGTGCCGGCAACGGCGGTGGTGCTCGAGGAAGGCGCGGCGGCGAATGAAGCGGAACTGGCGGCCTTCTGCCGGGAGCGCCTGGCGGATTTCAAGTGCCCCACGAAGTTCTTCATCCTTCAGGCCGTGCCGCGCACCGCCAGCGGGAAGATCCAGCGGCTGAACGTGGCGAAGTCGCTGCTGGGAGCCGCGGGGTGAGGTTTGCCATCGCGGGCGCGGGCGCGGTAGGGGCCTACATCGGGGCGCTGATGGCCCGTGCCGGCCAGGACGTCACGCTGCTGGCGCGCGGGCGGCACAAGGAAACCATCGCGCGCGATGGAGTGCGGGTCGCCGGAGCCGAGGGTGAGCTGATCGCGCGTCCGGCGGTAGAGGACGATCCGGCGCGCATAGGCCCCGTGGATACGCTGCTCGTGGCCGTGAAGGCGCACAGCCTGACGGCGCTGGCCCCCACGCTGGGTCCACTGCTGGGACCGGACACCACGGTGGTGACCTTGCAGAACGGCATCCCGTGGTGGTACCTGGCGGACCGGCGGCTGGAGAGCGTGGACCCGGGGGGCGTGA
>JAWLGN010000422.1:0-3432 GCA_041685075.1 Bryobacteraceae bacterium | reverse complement strand
CCGCGCACGAAGTGGACGCCGTGGTGATCGCCGACTGCGTCACCTCCCTTGGCGGCATGCCCGTGCTGGTGGACGACACCGGCATCGACGTGGCCTACAGTTGCAGCCAGAAGGGCCTGAGCTGCCCGCCCGGCGCTTCGCCGATTACGCTTTCGCCGCGCGCCGTCGAGCGGCTGCGCGCGCGCAAAGCCCCGCCCCCCACCTTCTACCTGGATCTCGCGCTGCTCGAGGACTACTGGAGCGGGCACAAGTATCACCACACCGCCTCGGCCAACATGCTCTATGCGCTGCGGGAAGGTTTGGCCATCGCGGTGGAAGAGGGGATGGAAGCGCGCTGGGCGCGGCACCGGCGCAACCACCAAGCCTTCGTCGCCGGCATCGAGGCCCTGGGACTCGCCATGCTCGTTGCCGAGAACCGCCGGCTCTGGACCTTGAACACCCCGCGGGTTCCCGAGGGCATCGACGACGCCCGCGTGCGCAAGCGCCTCTTCGAGGAACACAATATCGAGATCGCCGGCGGCTTCGGCCCGCTGGCCGGCAAGGTCTTCCGCATCGGGCTGATGGGCTCATCCTCGACCGAAGAGAACGTGCTCCTCCTGCTCGAGGCGCTCGAACAGGCCCTCCGCGCCGAAGGCTACCGGGGCGGCGATGCCGCGCGCCCGGCCGCCGAAGCGGCACTGGCCGCCGCCCTCAACAATCCGGCCGGATGACCTCTGCGTTCATATAGGGCCGCAGGGCTTCGGGGATCACCACGGAGCCGTCTTTCTGCTGGCAGTTCTCGATGATCGCTACCCAGGTACGGCCCACCGCCAGGCCGCTTCCATTCAGGGTGTGGACGAACTCGGCCTTCTTCTGCCCCGGCTGCCGGAACCGGATGTTGGCCCGCCGCGCCTGGAATGCCTCGAAGTTTGAGCAGGAGGAGATTTCCTTATAGCCGTTCTGCCCCGGCAGCCAGACCTCGATGTCGTAGGTCTTGGCGGCGGAAAACCCCATGTCCCCGGTGCACAGCACTACCGTGCGGAAGGGCAGCCCCAGGCGGCGCAGGATGTCCTCGGCATCGGCGGTGAGCTTCTCCAGCTCGTCGTAGCTTTGCTCGGGCGGGGTGAACTTCACCAGCTCCACCTTCTGGAACTGGTGCTGCCGGATGATGCCCCGCACATCGCGCCCGTAGGAGCCGGCCTCGCTGCGGAAGCAGGGGGTGTAGGCGCACAGGCTGACGGGCAGCCGCGCGGCATCGATCGCCTCGTCGCGATAGAGATTAGTCACCGGCACCTCGGCCGTGGGAATCAGCCAGAAATCCGTGCCCTCGCAGTGGAACAGGTCCTCGGCGAACTTGGGCAACTGGCCGGTGCCGAACAGGCTGGCGGAGTTCACCAGAAACGGCGGCAGCACCTCGGTGTAGCCGTGCTCGCGGGTGTGCACGTCGAGCATGAAGTTGATGAGGGCGCGCTCGAGCTTCGCCCCCATTCCCCAGTAGACGGCAAAGCGCGCTCCGGTCAGCTTGGCGGCGCGCTCCAGGTCCAGAATCCCCAGTTCCGGCCCCAGGTCCCAGTGCGCCTTGGGCTCGAAATCGAAGCGCGGCGGTTCGCCGAAGCGCCGGACCTCGGCGTTATCCTCCTCCCCGCGGCCCTCCGGCACCGATCTGTGCGGCACGTTGGGGATGCCGGCCAGCAGTTCACGAAAGGATTCATCGAGCGCCTTCACCTGCTCGTCGAGCGCGGCAATCTGGCCGGCCAGCTCGCGCACCTGCTGCTGGCGGGCGGTGGTGTCGGCCCCCTGGCGGCGCAGCTTGCCGATCTCGGCGGTTTCGGCGTTGCGCCGCGCCTTCAGTCCTTCCGATTCGGCAATGGCAGCGCGCCGCCGCTGGTCGAGTTCCCGGAACTGCTCCAGGTTCGCAGATGCTCCACGGGTGGCCAGGCGTGCGGCGATACTGTCGAAGTTCGCTCGAAAGAATGCCAGATCGTGCATTCTTTCATGCTAACGCCAACGCAGGCCGCTCGGACCTCAGGCGATCCGGCGTTATTCTTCTTCCGCTTCTTCCAGGCTTTGCTGTTCCAGGTCTTCGGCTTCGAAGATCTGGCGGCAGTCGAGGCACTCCACGTAATCGACGCCGTCACGGCGGGCGATAAGTTCCGTGCGGGGATGATCGCAATGCGGTTGCATAACGAGACGAGACAGGATCTATTCTAATGAGGCTGCCTCCGAAGTCAAGAGCCCCGCGGCGCGTTTTTTCGACCGTACTGGAGGGCACGGGTTCGGCGATACAATCGTAGAGTCATGCCGTTTCCCACACACCGCATGCGCCGCCTGCGCGGCTCCGAACCGCTTCGCAACCTGGTAAGGGAGACGCGCCTGGAACCCTCGGGCTTCATCCTCCCGCTGTTCGTCTGTCCCGGGGAGGGGGTGCGCCGTCCCATCGGAGCGATGCCGGGCCACTGCCAGATGTCGGTGGACGAAGTGGTGAAGGAGTGCGCCGAGGTGCATTCGCTGGGCATCGGCGGCGTGATCCTGTTCGGCCTCCCGGAGAGCAAGGACGAGTTCGCCTCCGGCGCTTACGCCGAGGACGGTATCGTGCAGCGTGCCATCCGCGCCATCAAGCGGGAAGTCTCCGGGCTGCTGGTCATCACCGACGTCTGCAACTGCGAGTACACCAGCCACGGCCACTGCGGCAAGATTGTGGAGGGCGAGGTGGACAACGACGCCACCCTCGACTGGCTGGCCCGCGCGGCGCTCTCCCACGCGCGCGCCGGCGCCGACATCGTGGCCCCCTCCGACATGATGGACGGCCGCGTGGCCGCCATCCGCTCCGCGCTCGACGCCAACGGCTACAGCCGCACCCCCATCCTTTCCTACGCCGCCAAGTTCGCCTCGGTCTTCTACGGTCCCTTCCGCGAAGCCGCCGAATCGGCGCCGCAGTTCGGCGATCGCCGCAGCTACCAGATGGACCCCGCCAACGGCCGCGAAGCCATGCGCGAGATCGAACTGGACCTGGAAGAAGGCGCCGACATGATCATGATCAAGCCCGCCATGCCCTATCTCGATCTCATCTGGCAGGCGCGCCAGCGCTTCGACGCTCCCATCGCCGCCTACCAGGTAAGCGGAGAGTTCTCCATGATCGAAGCCGCCGCGCGCAACGGCTGGCTGGACCACGACCGCGCCATGATGGAATCGCTCATCGCCATCCGCCGCGCCGGAGCCGGGATGATTCTCACCTACTTCGCCAAACCCGCGGCGCGCCTGTTGCACTGCTGAGCGCGGCTGAACCCGCCCCGCGCGCCGGCCTTCGCCCCACGGTAAGGGCAGCCTCGCAATCCCGCCCCGCGGCGCGCCTGCTGCACTGCTGAGCGCGGCTGAACCCGCCCCGCGCGCCGGCCTTCGCCCCACGGTAAGGGCAGCCTCGCAATCCCGCCCCGCGGCGCGCCTGTTGCTGAG
>JAWLGN010000421.1:0-3437 GCA_041685075.1 Bryobacteraceae bacterium | reverse complement strand
GCTGGGCACCTCCAGCTTCCTGAACGTGGTGCTGGTGCAGCGCGACGCGGTGGCCCGGCAGGCCGCCGAAGTGCAGGCGCTCAGCGCCTACCGCCGCGCCCGCACGAATCTCGAAGTGGTGCTCGGCCGCGTGCTCGACATCCACGGCGTCTCGATCGAGGAAGCACAGGCCGGAGTCGTGAAGCGCGAGCCGAATCTCCCGGTGCTCGAATAGAGCGTGTACATGCCTCCACGCTCGGCCGGAGGCATGTGCGCTATCCGCCTCTCCTCCCGTCGCGGCGCGGGTACCATGCAGATAGCGGGGCAAACAACCCGGTGTGGAGGAGAGGGAAATGGCACGAAACCACAGAAACAACGTCGTCTGGACTCAGATTGCGGCGGCCGCGGGGGGACTCGCCGTGGGGGTCATCGCCAGCCGGCTGCTGCCGCCGCTGATGGCGCAGGCCAGCGGCTCCGCTCGCGCGCGCGTCGGCAGGGACCCCTTCGATCTCCTGATTCGCGACCATCGCCACATCAGTTCCCTGCTGAAGGAGATGGCTCGCGTTCCCGAGGGATCCCATCCCCGGCGGCTCAAGCTCTACCTCCAGTTGAAACGTACTCTGGCCAAGCACGCCATGGCCGAAGAGGACGTGGTCTATCCCCTGTTGCATGGCCCCGTAGGCGAGCCCGAACACAGCAAGCACCTCTACGACGAACACGCCGATATCAAAATTCACCTCTACGAACTCGAGCAGCTCCTCAAGAAGAACGCCAACTGGAGCGAGCGCGTCCAGATGCTGAGCGATCTGATCGAGGGGCACGTCCGCGATGAAGAGGAAGTGCAGTTCCCGAAAATGCGCCAGTTCCTCGACCAGCGGCACACCCGGCAGGTGACGGGCGAAATCCACCGCGAAGAAGCGCTGGTGCTGTAGGGCGCTGTGGCGGCGGCGTTTTCCGGCTCGGGAGGCCCGGTGTTATGCTAAGCCTGAAACCATGCCGGGACACGAGCCGTTTCAATTCCATTCACTCGACGAGCTGCGCCGGCGCATCGACGAGTTAGGATTGCCCCTGGAGGTCAGTGAAGACCTCAGCCCGCTGCTGGAGCCGCTGCAGGCGGGCCCGTACAGGCTGCCGAACCGCCTGGTGGTGCTGCCCATGGAGGGCTGCGACGGCACCGCGGACGGCGCGCCCGACGAGCTGACGTTCCGGCGCTACCGCCGCTTCGCCGCGGGCGGCGCCGGTCTCCTGTGGCTGGAAGCCACCGCCGTGGTGCCCGAGGGCCGCGCCAATCCGCGGCAGATCTGGCTGCACCCGGGCAGCGTGCCGGCCTTTGCGCGGCTGGCCGAAGAAAGCCGCGCCGCCGCCGCCGAGGTCTTCGGCCCCTCGCACCGCCCGCTCATGATCGTGCAGCTCACGCACTCGGGACGCTACAGCCGCCCGGTCCGCAACCCCGCCCCCATCATCGCCCACCATTCCACCTATCTCGACCCCATCCACAACCTGCCGCCGGACTACCCGCTGATCTCCGACGACGAGCTGAAGCGCCTGGAAGACCGCTACGTGGAGGCCGCGCTGTGCGCCCGCGAGGCGGGCTTCGACGGCGTGGATGTGAAGGCCTGCCACCGTTACCTGGTCTCGGAGCTTCACGCCTCCTTCACGCGCGAGAACAGCATCTACGGCGGTCCCGCGTTCGAGAACCGCTCGCGCTTCATCCGCAACGTCGTGGCGAAGATCCGGGACGCCGCGCCGGACTTCCTGGTGACCACCCGCATGAACGCCTACGATGCCATGGCCTACCCCTACGGCTTCGGCGTCTCCCGGGAGGACCCGGCCACCCCGGCGCTGGAGGAGCCCATCGAGCTGGTGCGGTTCTTCCGCGACCACGGCGCGCCGCTGGTGAACATCACGATCGGCAACCCGTATTTCAATCCGCACGTGAACCGGCCGTTCGAACTGCCGGTGGCCGGCGCGCCCATTCCGCCCGAACACCCGTTGATCGGCGTGGCGCGTTTCACCGAAATCGTACGGCAAATGCAGCAGGCGGTGCCGGATATGGCGCTGATTGGCGGCGGCTACTCCTGGCTGCGGCACTTCTTCCCCCACGTGGCCGCGGCGCACGTGCGCAACGGTTGGGTGACGCTGGTGGGCGCCGGGCGCATGGCCTTCGCCTATCCCGACTTCGCCCGCGACATCGCCGAAAAGGGCCGGCTGGAAGGCGAGAAGGCCTGCGTCGCCTGCTCGGCCTGCACCCAGATCATGCGCGACGGCGGCAAGACCGGCTGCGTGCCGCGCGACGCCGAAATCTACGAACCGATCTACAAAGCCGGACGCGCCGAAGCGCTGGACACTATCCTGGCGATGGCCCGAACCTGCCGGCAGTGCAACGACCCCACCTGCGTCACCCAATGCCCGGCGCAGGTGAACGTGCCGCTGTTCATCGACCACATCGCCAACAAGCGCTTCCGCGAAGCCTACGAGGTGATCCGCAGCGCCAACGTGCTGGCCGCCGCCTGCGGCTACGTCTGCCCGGCCGAGACGCTGTGCGAATCCGAGTGCATCAACCGGCACTACGACGGTCCGGTGCCCATCCGCCACCTGCAGCGGTGGGTGAGCCGGAAGGCGGTGGAGGAAGGCTGGGCAGCGGAGCCGCGGGGGCACGCGCGGGCGACGGGCAAGCGCGTGGCCGTGCTGGGCGCGGGGCCGGCGGGAATCGCCGCCGCCGTGCAGCTCACCTCGGCGGGCCACCAGGTGACCCTCATCGACCGCGCCGCCTCCTCCGGCGGCATGGTCCGGGAGACCATTCCCGCCGAGCGCATGCCGGACGATATGTTGCAGCGGGAGATTCAGGCCGTGCTGACCTCGGGCGGCGAACTGCTGGTCCGCCGCGAGGGCGAAATCGGCCCGGATCTCACGCTCGATGCCCTCATGGCCGAGGGGTATGACGCGGCGCTCATCACTCTGGGGCTGAACGGCTCCGTGGCGCTGGACGCCGAACGGCCCGCCTCCGGAGTGACCGGCGCGCTCGAATTCCTGGCGCGCAGCAAGCGGGGTGAGGTGCGGCTGCCGGCCGAATCCACCGTGCTGGTGATCGGCGGCGGCAATACCGCCATCGACGCCGCGGTGGCAGCCAAACGCTGCGGCGCGGGCGATGTGGCGATCGTTTACCGCAGATCGTTCGCCGAGATGCCCGCCTGGCCCAACGAGCGCGAAGAGGCCATTCGCGAGGGCGTTCACTTCTTGATCCTCACCCAGCCGGTGGGATACGTGGCCGGCGAGGACGGCCGCCTGACCGGCCTCAAGGTAGTGCGGACGCGCCTTTCGGCGCCCGGTCCCGACGGCCGGCGGCAGCCGCAGGCGGTGGCCGGAAGCGAGCACGTCATCCCGGCCGATTGGGTGATTGAAGCCATCGGGCAGCGGGTGAACGAAGAGCTGAAGAGCGCTCTCGCGGGCGTCGAGAC
>JAWLGN010000420.1:0-3442 GCA_041685075.1 Bryobacteraceae bacterium | reverse complement strand
CCGCTCCGGTTGTCGAGGAAGCGCTCTTTCCCGCCCTGGCTGACAGCAACAACAACCGGGGCCTCCCTGGCTCCTTTGGGCATCACCAGCAGCACAGGTACATCGATGCCATCCTCGATCGACAGACTGATGGCCTCGACTTCGGCCGCCGATAGCGAGCGCCGCCAGTGGACCTGCCCGCCGGGTGACGCGGCAGGCTCGATATCGCCGAGCATGGGCTTCAACTGTTCGCGCAGGTGTGCGGCCCTCTGGTCAGGACTGAGTGACTGCAGTTTTTCCCGTGCTGCCCGCACGTAGCGCTCGCCCATCTCATAGGCGATCTGGTGCATCTTTCTGCGCTCCAGTTGCGCGGACAGCTCCGGCGTGATGCTGAGGAGGTCCGCGTGCGGCCGGCGCCGCTGGGCTTCCTGGCGGCGCGCTTCTTCGCGCAGCGGATTGACGCTAAGCTGCGAGTCCGGAAGGATCGCCAGGTCCTTGGCCGAAGGCGGCGCGATGCCAAACCAGCGCTGGAAGATCGGGTACAGCTCCAGGCGCTGCTGCGGCCCGATGCTGAAACAATGGCTGACGCGCTCCATGCTGAGGCGGATCAGTCCGTATCCTTGCGATGTCGCGAGGTTCTCCAGGGCATTGTAGAAGCCCCAGACTTTGCGAGAACGCTCCAAGCCGTCGAACCACAATCCGGGATAATCCGCCGGTTCCGCGCCTTCCCAGCCGAACTCGAACGCGCGCACAAACCGGCGCGGCGCAACCGAGGCGGCCACCAGCCACGGGGAAAACTGTTTGGCGATCTGGCCGGGCGAATCGCCGTGCACGCGCACGTGGCCCTGGTCGTAATTGAACGGCACGACTGCCGCGATACGAGGGTCGAGTGCAGCGGCGACACCCGCCGGTTCCCCGCCTCCCGCCACCGAGCCCAGCAGCAGAATCTTCCGGCCGTCGATTTCCGGGCGTTCGAGGAGGTAATCGACCGAGCGGATGATGTCCCACGCAGCCCACCCCGAATAGCTTTCCCCAACCACAAAGAGCTGCTTGGTGAACGTGTGCCGCGAACCGTACGCCTGCCGATACCACGGCGTAGTCTCCACGCGCTCACCATAGCCCGGGCGCTCCATGATCAGCACCGCCGCGCCCGCGCAGGCCCAGAGTTCTCCCATATCGTGCAGCTCCCCCTGCGTCTTCGGATAGTGCTGGCTGTGCACGATAATCATGCCGGGAACTTTGCCCTTAGCGCGTGCCGGCAGGTACAGGTTGGCCGGCATCCAGTAACCCGGCCGGACCTGAAACACGACGTTCTCCAATCGATAACCATCGCCCTCGTGCCGCGCGCTCACCCGGGCATCCAGCGCGGGCCGCTCCGGCGGGAACACCCCCACCGATTCACGCAGCGTCCGCATGCGGGTGTCCCGAAACTGCTCCCAGTCGGCGCGGGTGCCGACCTCCTGCCACGCGCGCCTCTCGGCCAATACTGCTCGTTCGACCTGCTTTTCCAGGTAGCGACGAGCCATGTTCCTGACGGCATGGTAGCGGCGGTATTCCCTCGGCCACACGTTCGGTTCCAGCGCGGCGAGCTCGCCGGCCAGACCCGAGGCAGGGGGAGACAAGTACGCACGCTCGACGCGCGCCACGCGCGTGGGATCCAGGTCGCTCAAAACGGCGCGGCGGTACCGGACCGGGCCGTGGAAAGTAGATGCGGCTCCGATGACGGGCAGGGAACTCTGTTCCGCCGCTTCTCCCGGCCGGGCCGCGCGGAACCGTGAGATCAGGACGCGCCAATCACGAGGAATGCCGGCTTCGCCGATCCCCGCCGCACACTCGTCGAGCGGGATATTGATGCGAGCAACCCAGTATCCGTGGCGGATCTCGGTTTCCCGCTCGACCGCCGCGTTCCAGGAAGCCTGCGGATTCAAGCGGAACGGGCCGGTGCCGCGCGCGTCGGCGATGGCGCCGACGCTGTTGACGGCGATCTGCAGGTAGGCCGATCCGTTGGTGGCGAGATAGATCGCCACGTGGTCGTCTGCAGTCACGCTGCTGTCGCGCCCGCCCGCCTCCGCCACGACGGGTTCCGGCTCCTCCATGCGCAGGAGCAACGCAAGCTTTCGTCCATCGTGGACCCATTTCACTTTGGTTGGATAACGCGGCGCGCGCGGATACGGCTCGTTGCGCGGCAGATCGAATTCCGGCACGCCGCGCCACGCGGGGTGGTCCCACTGGGCCACCACCGGCGGGAGCCTGAGAACGCGGCCGATCTCGAGCGGCGGGTCCGTATTGCCGAGCGCCGGAGGACGGACCTCGGGCGCGGCGAGTTGCTGCCCCTGAACTTCCTGCACCCGATATGACGCGTACTCCCCACCCGCCGGCCACCACCACCGAAACTCCGGCGCCAGCGCCCGTCGCGAACGAATCCGTTCGGCGCGAACGCGGATCGCCCCGTTGCCCACTTCAAGCGCCGCCAGAGGGATCGCCGTCTCCACCGACCACCCATCCGGGGTCACCTGTGCGGCGCGCAGGATATCGAGCGACGCCAGTACTTCTCCGTGCTCCTCGATGCGGTACGCCCCCCAGGGGTTGAGCGCCAGGCTCACGTTGCGCACGGCCCCGCCGGCGCTCGTGTATCGCATGCCAAGAACCACGCGATCTTCCACTTCGGGCGATCCCGCCAGGTCCCTGTCCCAAATCGGATTCCGGCCGAAGGATCGGGCCAGAACCTTCCCACCGGGCTCGCGGAAGAAACCGGCAAAACACAGGTAGTTGCCCCGCAGCGCGACGCGCACTTCACCGCCCATGGCAGCCGGAACGCCGGCCGCGGCGGGCGCTAGTGCCGCCGGCGCCGCGGATTGCCAAAAGGCATCGTCCAGCCTTCCGTCGATCACCAGCGGCGCTGACGAGCGCGGCAGGTCCGCTCCCAGCGAAACCAGCAACGGGATAAACAAACAACATGGCAGGCGTAGCATCATAAGCGAAGCCGCTCCGTGAAAACGAAGTACTCCCGGGGATCGGCGCGTCCTCTATCGCCGGGCCTGAGGCCGCGAAGGCCGCTCATCGGCTCCCACGTCGGGCGGTTGGTCCCGCTCCTGACCATCGAAGTCGTCAGTCACCGCCGGCAGCACAATGCCTTTGTTCAGCGCATCCGCGCCTCGTGCGGTCAGATGGAGATCCCCTTGCAGCGGATTGACGAAGTAGCCCTCCAACTCGCCCACCACGTTCCCCTCGGCGCGCACATCGCCCTCGCCTTGGATGCGGCTCCGTACCAGGTTATTGGCCACGTGCAGGCGATGTATTTTCTGAAAGTAGTGGATCGCGCGCCAATTGGGTTCGGCCGCCCAGATGGTATTGTGATACACCCGCACGTTGTCGGTCCACACGATCTCGATTCCCTTCGAGTGGCGGGCGTGCGGGCCCGGCGTCATCACGATGAAGTTGTTGCGAATCGCTCCGTCGTAGA
>JAWLGN010000419.1:0-3444 GCA_041685075.1 Bryobacteraceae bacterium | reverse complement strand
GTCAGCCCGTGCAGGGAGAAGTAAACGAAGGCGCGCTGCGTCTCTCGCAGCACCATCTTTTCGGGGTTGGTGACCAGCCGCACGCTGGTGACCCGCGGATCTTCGAGCAGCTCGCCGACCCCGTCCAGGCGTGCAAACAGATCCTGGATGTTAGCGAAGTAGCGATCGGTGGGCAGCTCGACCGGCGACACCCGGTTCGCCACCGGCCGGATGGCGCGCAGCAGCCCGCGCTGGAACGGGAAGATATGCTTCATGTACCACTCCAGCGTGGTCGGCATGCTCACGAAACGCATGGATTCGGCGGTGGGCGCGGCGTCCAGCACGATGGCGTCGTAGCGCCCCTCGCGCCGGAACTGGTTGATGTACATCATGGCGCTCAACTCTTCCATGCCGGGCAGGATGGCGAGTTCTTCGGCCTCCACGTCGTCGATGCCGGTGGTGCGCAGCACCGCCACGACGTAGGAGGAGATTTCACGCCAGTGGCGCTTGATCTCCCGTTGGATATTGACCTCGTGGATGGAGAGATTGTCGTTAATCGGAAGCGGCTCGCTGGTGGCGCTGTGGAACAGTCCCGTCTCCAGATCGAAGGAATCGGCCAGGCTGTGTGCCGGGTCCACGCTCATCACCAGGGTGCGGTAACCCAAAGCGGCCAGCCGCAAGCCTGTGGCGGCCGCCAGACTGGTTTTCCCCACGCCCCCCTTGCCGCTAAACAGCAAAATGCGCATATACCTTGATTGTACGGCGGCGGGTGCCGCTACACTGGGATAAGTGGAAGAAGAGGTCCTCGGGAAAGCCTACGACAGCCGACTGATGCGCCGCCTGCTGGGCTACATGCGCCCGTACCGCAAGCTGGTGGCGCTTTCGCTGTTGTTCCTGCTGGTGCATTCGGTGCTGCAGGTGCTGGGTCCCCTGCTCACCAAGCTGGCGGTGGACCGCTATCTCGAGCCGGACCCCGCACAGCCCATAGCGCTGTTCGACCGGTGGCTGCCGGCGGACCCGTGGACGGGCCTGGCGGCGGTGGGGCTGATGTACCTGGGGGTGCTGATCGGCACCCTGGTGTTCGAATTCGCACAAGTCTACCTTATGCAGTACACCGGCCAGCTTGCCATGTTCGATCTGCGGCGGCAGCTCATGGCGAAGCTGCAAAAGCTGGACGTGGCCTTCTTCGACCGCAACCCTGTGGGCCGCCTGGTCACGCGCGTCACCAACGACGTGGATGTGCTCAACGAACTCTTCTCCTCGGGGCTGGTCACCATCCTGGGGGACATCCTGGTGCTGTCCTTCATCCTGGCGATCATGTTCCGGTTGAGCGCCACCCTGACGCTGCTGATGCTGGCGGCCATGCCGTTCGTCCTGCTGGCCACGGTGCTGTTTCGCCGCGTGGTGACCCAGAGCTACCGGCGCATTCGGGTGGCGCTGGCGCGCATCAACAGCTATCTGCAGGAGCACGTCACCGGCATCGCGGTGCTGCAACTGTTCAACCGGGAGCGGGCCAGCGGCCGCGAGTTCGACGCCGTGAACCGCGAGCACATGGACGCCTACAAGGACACCATTTCGGCCTACGGCTGGTTCTATCCGGCGGTGGAGTTCCTTTCCATGCTGGCGCTGGCGGCGATTCTGGTCTACGGCGGTTTCGCGGTGGAGCGCGGCGGCCTGACGCTGGGCGTGGTGGTGGCGTTCCTGCAATACGGGCTGCGGTTCTTCCGGCCGATTCAGGACCTGAGCGAAAAGTACAACATCCTGCAGGCCGCCATGGCGTCTTCGGAGCGCATTTTCAAGCTGCTCGATACCGACGCTTCGATTGTGCCGCCGGCCGAGCCGCTGCCGGCGCCCGCGGCCGCGCGCATCGAGTTCGACCACGTGTGGTTCGCCTACAAGGAAGAAGAGTGGGTGTTGCGCGACGTGAGCTTCGCGATCGAGCCGGGCGAGACCATCGCGGTAGTGGGCCACACCGGCGCGGGCAAGACCACCATCATCAGCCTGCTGCTGCGCTTCTACGACGTGCAGCGGGGCAGCATCCGGGTCGGCGGCGTGGACGTGCGGCAGATGGACCCGCGCGAGCTGCGGAGGCAGTTCGGCGTGGTGCTGCAGGATCCTCACCTGTTCACCGGCACGCTCGAAGAAAACATCCGGCTGGGGACGCCGGATATCGGCCGCGAAGAGGTGGAGGAAGCCGCCGGGCAGGTGAACCTTCTCGAGTTCGTGCGGGGGCTGCCGGATGGGTTCAACCAGTCCATCCGGGAGCGGGGCAGCGGCCTCTCCACCGGGCAGAAGCAGCTCATCAGCTTTGCCCGCGCGCTGGCGCACAACCCGCGGTTTCTGATTCTGGACGAGGCCACCTCGAGCGTCGATACCGAGACCGAGTTCCGGGTGCGGGACGCGCTGGCGCGCATGGTGGAGGGGCGCACCTCGATCATCATCGCCCACCGGCTCTCGACGATCCAGCGCGCCGACCGCATCCTGGTAATGCACAAGGGACGGCTGCGCGAATCCGGCACGCACCAGGAACTGCTGGCGCAGCGGGGCATCTACTGGAAGCTGTACCAGTTGCAGTACAAGGACCAGGAGATCCGCCAGCCGAGGGAAGACGCCGGCCAGCCCGTGGGGGATTGAGGACGCCATGCGGGCCAACACTCCCGAGGAGATCTGCCGGCTGTTCAAGCACTACATGGCGGAAGGCGACATTGACGCGGTCGTGGGGCTCTACGACCCCGAAGTCGTCTTCCTGAACAGGCGGGGCGAAAGCGTCCAGGGCCAGCAGGCGCTGAGAACGGAACTCGCGCCATTGGCGGCCGCCCGTGCGGTGTTCGACTTCGACATCAAGCAGGTGATCCGGGCCGGAGAAATCGCCCTGATGCATACCAGGTGGCAGGTCTCCTCGCCCGAGCCGATCGCCGTGTATGCCATCGAGGTCGCGCGCCGGCAGCCCGACGGGAGCTGGCGCTGGCTCATCGGCGACCCCTTCACGGTCGGGAAGCACACGGCCTCTTGATGCGGCAGCCGGCGCTAAGCAGTTAGAAGATCCGTTCCTGCGGCCTCAAGGTGCCGAAGCTGCCGATGTTGGCCACCGAGAATGCCAGGCGGAACTGGTTTTCGCTGCGGCCGATGCCGAAACGGATGTGCTGGACGCTGAAGCCGCAACAGTCGGTGTTGTAGGTCACCTGGGTGATGGCGTGCTGCATGAAGCCGCCGCGGTAGTCGTAGATGGCGGTGAAGGCGGCGTTCCATCCGCGGCGGTTGCCGTGGCCGAAGCCGAACGAGCCGCGGAACTGGCTGGCGCTGGGGGTCAGCACTGCCGGCGAATGCACCTGGCTGTGGCCCGCCGAGACGAAGAAGTTGGAGAAACGCGCGTCGGCAATCAGGGAGCTGTTGACGATCTCGCCGCGGTCGTAGTCGGCGCGCCACACCACCCCGCAGCCCGGGCGGGGCCTGGCGCGGCAGTCC
>JAWLGN010000079.1:0-19484 GCA_041685075.1 Bryobacteraceae bacterium | reverse complement strand
CCCCAGGTGATGGCTCCCGAAATGCCCTCCCCCTTCAGCTCCGTAATCAACTCGCTGAACCGCAGACTGGAACTGGTCCACCACGGCACCCCCGCCTTCTCGGCCAGGCGCGCGATCTCACGGGCGTCCTCGAGCGTTGCGGCCAGCGGCTTGTCGATCCACACGGGTTTCCGCGACGCAAAGATCTGGCGGGCTTCCGCCAGGTGCGCGCGGCCATCCACGCTGGTGAGCAGCACGCCGTCCACCTTCGAGCACAGCGTGGGGATATCGGGCACGATCTCCACCCCCCACTTCGTACGTAGCTCCTCGGTGTAGCGGTCGATGTACTTCGCGCTCGAGGCGTTATCCGGCATGCCGCCCTTGTAAGCGGCTACGATGCGCGCTCCCGGAACGTGCTGCGCCGAAGAGGGGTCGTTCAGCAGCGCGGCGAACGCCGTCACGTGCGAGGTATCGGTGCCTACCAGCCCCAGCCGGATATCGGCTCCCGCGGCCAGCGCCGCGCAGAGCGGCACCAAAAGCCATCCCAGGCGCCTCATGGCAGCGGCAACCTCACTGGCCGGCCTTCCAGGCGCGACTGCTCGCTGGCAATGCAGATCTCATGCGTCTTGACGGCATCGGCCACGTTACAGTGCGACTCCCGGCCGCACAGCACGCACTCCACGAAATGGGCGATCTGCGGAACGAACGGATGATGCGTTACCGCGCCGCTGTCGGGCAGGATGCTCGGAATCGCCGCCCATCCCGTCTGGCCGGGCCAGCGCCGCGTGAACAGCCGGTTGTCCCGGATGGTGCCGGCGTTGCCCATCAGCACGATGGGGAAGGTGTAGGGCGCCTGGTACTCGAGCGACGTCGCCACTTTGCCCATGCTCCCGTCGGCGAAGCGGACCAGCGTCACGCTGCTGGGCTCGTACTCGTAATGGAGCGGGTTGCCCTTGCTGAAGGTGGCGTAGCCGAAGACCTCGACGGCTTCCTTCTGCATGAACCAGCGCAGGCCGTCCACGGCGTGGCAGCCGCCGGTGAGCAGCGCCGTTCCGCCGAACTCCCGCAGCCTGGCCCAGGCATACAGGGTGATATCCTCGCCCACCCCGTGCAGGTAATCGACCTCGCCGTGGAACACGTCCCCGATCATCCCATCCGCCAGCAGCGCTTTGATGGTTTCGAACAGCGGATTCCAGCGCAGGACGAAGCTCACCACGCTGCGGACCTTACACTGCCGCACGGCGGTATCCAGCTTGCGCAGGCTCTCGAGGTCCAGGGCGATGGGCTTTTCCACCACGATGTGCTTGCCCGCCTGCGCGCAGGCGACGCCCTG
This sequence comes from Bryobacteraceae bacterium, assembly GCA_041685075.1. GTDB lineage: Bacteria > Acidobacteriota > Terriglobia > Bryobacterales > Bryobacteraceae > JAMCRM01. Next base: position 18,172 of record JAWLGN010000079.1, on the reverse strand, counting down.
CTCCACGTGCAGATGATGCGGCGTGCAGATCGAGACCACGTCGATATCGTCGGCCCGCAGCAGCTCGTCCAGATCCGTGTAGGCGCGGCAGTTCTCCACTCCGTAGGCGCGCGCCTTGGCCTCGGCCCTGGCGCGGTCCCGGCTCAACAACGCCCGCACCTCCGTATGGGGATTCTGCTGAAAGGCCCGTATGTGCTCGCCCGAAACGTCGCCCGTGCCCAGGATGGCCGCTCCCAGTTTCCTCTCCATCGACTCTCCTTTCCCGGCTTCCCACCTCTTATGCGCCGGCGCTCGCCGCCCGCGGCGCCGCCAGCATCTCGACCTCCACCAGAATGCCGCCCCACAGCACCGCCTGAATCGCCGTGCGGGCCGGGTACGGCTCGCGGAAGAACTCCCGGTAGACCGCGTTGAACCGTTCCCAGTCTGCCATATCCTTGAGATACACGTTCACCTTGAAGACGTCCGCAAAGCCGCAGCCCGCCGCGGCAAGCTGGCGGTGGCAGTTCTCGAGCGTGAAGCGCGCCTGCTCCTCGATCGTTTGCCCGACGATACGGCCTTCGCCGTCGATGGGGCCGTGCCCGCTGATCGCCACCAGCGGCCCGGCATCCACCTGCAGCACCGGCGAGTAAGGCCCCGCCGTGCGGTGTTGCTCGGAGCCGGGCCGGTGAATGCGCCGCCCGGGGTGCGGAAGATAGCCGATAAAACCCGTAATCTTCCACCGCTCGCCGCAGCGGCGCAGCAGGTAGACGGTCTGCCACGAGAGATGCAGCTCTTCGCCGCTGATGGTCGAGGCCCGCCCGTCGAATACCTTCAAGGCGAGCGCCCGGTCGCCCTCCATCTCGATCCGCTCGATCCGGCTGGCCCGCAGCAGAAAATCGCCCAGCGATTCGCCGCGCAGTTCCACCCCGCGCAACTCCCGCGACTGATCCAGCCAGGAATCCCTATAGGCCGCCAGGCTGGAAAACTCGGGGCGCCAGTCGGCGGGAGTGGCGCCGCCCCGGATGCCCAGAAACGCCCCCTCGTCGAAATCCTCCGCCACCCGCTCCCAGTCGCCCGCGCAAAACGCCTCGGTGTCCCGCGTAACCAGCATCTCCTGGATGTACTGTTCGTCGTGCATCGCCATCCCCTCAGCGTTCATACAGCATAATCGAAGAGCCGGCGTCGGCGGCAATCGCCTGCCCGGTGATCATGGCCGCCGCGTCGCTGAGAAAGAACATCACCAATTCGCCGATCTGCCGCGCCGAGGGCAGCCACGGCAGCAGTTGCTTGCGCCGCGTGTAGGACTCCAGCCACGCATCCGCGTCCCCGGCGAAGCGTTCGATCAACTCGCGGTTTTGCGGGCTGGGCACCAGGCCGGGATGGATACAGTTCACCCGAATCGCCCGCGGCCCGCAATCCACCGCCAGCGCGCGGGTGAAGGCTTCGATGGCGCCCTTCGTCGCGGCGTAGACCGTGTACCCCGCGATGGTGGCCAGCGCATGCACCGATCCTATATTCACGATGGCGCCGCCCGTATCCGGCATGGCGGGAACCGCGGCCCGGCAGAGGCGGTACACGGCGTCGAAGTTCACTTGAAAAATGCGCCGGTACTCTTCATCGCTCACTTCCGCGATGTCCTTCACCAGCCCAATGCCCGCGTTATTCACCAGCGCGTCCAGGCTGCCGAATCGCCGCAGGGCATAATCGACAGCCCTTTGGGGGCAGTCGTCCTCCACCAAATCGGCGCAAAGGAAGGCCACGCACCGGCCCTGGGAAGCCAGCCGCGCCTCGAGCGCCTCGCCGCCCGCGCGGTCTTTATCGAGAATGACAACGTTCCAGCCCGCCTCGGCCGCGGCCGTCACGATGCCTCCGCCGATGCCCGCGCCGGCGCCTCCTGTAACGATTACGGTTTTCACACTCGCCTCTCCCGGAACCCACTCGCCGCCTTGCATCCGCCGTGGCCGGCTAGGGCGGAGACCCGCACCAGGCGCGGTACATGCGGTCGATCGCGTCCTGCCCGCGCGTGCCGTTCCACACCACCACTCGCCAGCGGAAACGAAGCGACTCGCCCTTCCCCAGCTCGAAGTCTTCGCGGAACGACGGCGCTGCACTCATGTATCCGAACGGCCGGTTCATGACAAAGAACGGGGTAGGGTGCCGCGGGTTCGCCGGATGGTCGAAGATGGCTACTCCGGCGCGGCCCTTCTCCGTCCTGCCCTGATAAGCACACCAGGAAGCGCTCTCGCCATTGGCTGTTTCGATGGCCGCGGTGCCGCGCGAGTTGAGCACCTCCCCCAGGTCCATGCTCTCCGCAACCCGCACCCCGAGGCCGTTGTATTCATGTCCTGCGGTGCCCAGCCGGACGCCGGCCGGAGCCGTCAATATCGAGTCCCAGTCGAGCACGGTGGTGTCCTTTGCGTCCTCGGGCGCCGTGATGGTCCGGGTTTCGACGACCAGCAGGCGCCCCTCCGCGCGCCAGTGATTCAGCGCCCGCACCCCTTGCTTCGCCCGGGCCTCGAACTTCACGTGCTCAATGCGGCCGTGCCGCGCCGGATTCGTCTCGCCCCAGAAATCGATCCCGTCCACGCCCGACCACGCCAGCATCAGGCCCCTGTGGTGGACGTGATCCTCCGGCCCGTCCCGCGTCACCACCCCTCCGTCCGGAGCGCAGAGCGGGTGAATGTACGGCTTCGGCTTCGCGGTCGTGTAGCGGTACGCGAACAGCAGGCGCGGCCCCGCCAGGAACCGGACCTCCTCGCCCGCGCGATCCTCCATCGCTATTTCGGCAGCGCGCGCCGCCACCGCGCCGATGCCCGCTTGCAGAAAGGAGCGTCGCAGCACGCCGTTATCCCATCCTGATCTGTTCGGTAGCCGGATCCCAGAGGGCCGTCTTCCTCTCCATCAGGGAGCGCATCCCCATGATCAGCGCCACCTGCACCCTGTAACCCAGCTCGATATCGCACCTGGGCTTCTGGCGCGTCCGGACGCACTCGATCCAGTCGCCCAGGTGATTGCGCTCGAACTGCTGCGAGTTCAGCGTCCGGTTGGCGCCCTTGCCGCCCGGCCGCGACGCCACCACCATCCCGAACGATTTGTCGAAGGTCATGGTCCCTTCCGATCCGCGGATCACGGTATCGATTCCGGTGGCGTTGCCCTGCGTCCCCAGAACGGAAACGCAGGGCCCCCCGGGATACTCGATCAGCAGATCGGCGGTATCCGGCACCTCCCTGCCGCCGCCGAAAAGAAACCGCCCGCCGGTGGCCACCACGCGCTCCGGCATATCCACGTTCAGCGCTTTCAGCAAGCGGGTCAGCGGGTGGGGGTAGAGGTCCATAATCGGTCCGCCCCCGTAATCCAGGTAGAGGCGCCACTGGAAGAACCGCGAGACGGTGAAGGGGCGCTCCTGGCCGTCGCCCTGAAAGGCCAGCCAGTCGAGCCCCTTGCCCGGCTCGGCGTTCGGGTCTTCCACGGGCATGCCGCGCTCGCCCCCGTCGCCATACCGGAAGTAACCGGTCTGGGCATGCACCACCTTCCCGATGCCGCCGCCGGCCACCAGCGACGCCGCCGTAGTCCACATGGGATCCGAAACCCACTGGGCGCCCACCTGGACGACCGCCTGGCGCTTTCTCGCCTCCGCCACGAACTCCTTCAGCAGCTCGAATTGCGTCCAGTGGCAGAGGGGCTTTTCGCAGTAGACGTCCTTGCCGGCCCGTACGGCCTCGATCGCCAGGGGCAGGTGGGTGCGGTCCGGCGTGGCGACAATCACGGCATCCACGCCGCCCTCCCGCAACAGGGCGCCGGCATTACCGTAGGCCCTGGCTTTGAGCTTCGTGGAGGCGCGCTCCAGCCGCGGCTGGTAGATGTCGCACACCGCCGCCAGCTCGACCGGATGGCCCGCCTCCTTCACGGCCAGCACTTCGCGGCCCAGGTGCGACCCCCGGCCGCCGCAACCGATCAGGCCGACCGATACGGGCCTGGCGGAAGAGGCCTCCGCGCCCGCGGCGGTCGGCGCCGCCACCGCCGCCGCGCCCAGTCCTTCAAGAAATGCCCGGCGATCCATACCATCCTCCTGCCCTCAAAAACTCAGCCGCAGGCCGAAACGGAACTGGCGCTCCGACGGAGCGGCCGCGTTCGCCTGCGTGCTGGTGATGGAAGAGAAGTTGTTCAGCGTGCGAATAGAGCCGTCCGGTTCCAGCACCATCGAAGAGACGTTGGCTCCGGGATTGCTGAACTTCGGCGTATTGGTGATGTTGAAGCATTCTGCCTTGAACTCGGCCCGCAAACCCTCGGTCACCGAGAAGGAGCGGAACAGGCTCATACTCAGGTCCCACATGCCCGGCCCGATCATCGAGTTCCGCCCCGTGGTTCCGAAGCGGACACCCCTCGGCTGCCGGAAGGCCAGCGGATCGAACCACGACTTGCCGGCCCCGATCTCCCCCAGTGTTCTGACCTTGCCCGGCGTTACCAAATCGGCCGTCTGGGCATTGCCGGGCGCGTTCAACTCGGCGCCCGATGCGGAAACCGTAAACCGCGTACCGGTATAGGCAGCGAATGTACCATTGGTCTGCCACCCGCGCAACAACCACGAGGCCGGCCCCGCGGTGGCCCAGCTCTTCCCCGGGCCGAAGGGGATCTCCCAAACGTAGCCCAGGGTGAACATGTGGGTCCGGTTGTAGCCGGCCGGCGCGCGGTTGCGGTGCATCACCGGCTCCCAGTTCCAGGAGGGCGCGCCCGTCCAGCCGTCGTCATCGGTCCAGTTGATGGCCTTCGACCACGTGTAGCCCCCCTTCAGCAACAGCCCCCGGCTGAACGGCCGGTTGAGAGACACCTGCAGCCCGTGATAGTTGCCGCTGGCCATTCCATCCCACATCAGCATGGCGATGCGGCGGTTCTGCGTGGCCGCCAGCGGGCGCCCGGCCGGCCCGCCGCCCGGCGGCGCCGCGTTGATGTCCCGGTCCATCAACTGGTGCACCGTCTGGGTTCCCACGTAGGCCATGCTGGTCACCAATTCTCCCGGCAGCTTCCTCTCCAGCGTAAAGTTCCAGGACTGGATGTAACCCCTGTGCAACATGCCGCCCCAGGCGCTGCGCGGCCCCATGTCCACGGTCGGGGGCAGCGGGATTACGCCCGTGCTGGTGTCGGGCACCGGAATGGCGGGGATGCCCTGGTCCAGCGTGCCGATCCAGCTATACGGCGTCGCCGATACGAAGGTCGAGCCGATCGTCGCCGGGTACATGCCGCGCAACGGGCGCGAGAACGGCAGCGGATCGTAGGTCAGCCCGTAACCGCTGCGCATCACCGTGTTCTCCGTCACCCTGTAGGCGAAGCCCACCCGCGGCGCAAACAGGCGCTTGCTGGTCGTGATCCCCACGTTTTTCGGAATATCGCCGATCCCGCCCATGTAGACCAGGTTCGTCTCCGGGTCCCAGCGCTCGATGCCCCGGTCCTTGCGCGCAATCAGCGGAAAATACTCGTACCGCAGCCCGAGGTTCAGGGTCAGCTTGCGGGTGACCTGCCAGCGGTCCCGGATGAACGCGCCGAACTGCCACTCCCGGTTCGTGTACTGGAATAACTGTACGCTTTTCTGCATGGTGGTGGTTAACCCCAGCAGATAAGTGGCGTAAGAGTTCAGGTAATTGGAGGTATACCCGCGGGCTCCGGTCACGTCGCCGCTGAAACTGAGGGCGCCGCGCGGCCCCCCGCTCACCTCCGGCTGCCACTGGTCCATGTGGTACCGCACCATGTCGAAACCGAAGCGGATCTCGTGCGCGCCGCTCATCTTGGTGGCGTTCGTCGTGTAGGTGTAGGTGCGCTCGTTGTAGAAGTGCGGCTGCCATCCGGCCGTGTTCCCCCAGGTGGTGAATCCTGTGGCCAGCGAAGGCATGCCGCTGTAGCAGGCGCCGTCCGCGATGCTCGGGCAGGCCGCCGCCAGGCGGTCCGCGCCCGCTCCGTCCACGATGGGATCGTTGGTGTTGGGAATGCCCCACACCTCGGAGCCCACGTTCTCTCCATATCCCGGGTAGGTGCCCGCCATGTCCATGCGGTTGATGGCGAAGGTGCCGTCCAGCAGGAACGTGGGGGAGAAGGTCTTGGTGTAGCCGAAGGTGGGGATGCTCACGTCGGTGGGGGTCACCTCCGGCGCACCCGCCCGCGCCAGGCCCGGCCCGCCTAACTCCCCGAACGCGAACTTAGAATCCACCATGGCATCCATGCGGCTGTACTTACCCCAGATGGCTAAATCGCTCCGCGGATTCCAGTTGATCTTGAGATCATAGTTATACCGGTTCAGTTTATCAGTACCGGAACTGAAATGGTTATTGAGCGTGCCCTGCGAGGTTCCCGGCAGGTTGGGCAGCGGCGCCATCTCCTGGATGCGCTTGCTGATGGGATGAATCAGCGCGTCCGGGATCCGGTTGCCCGGAAACGGCTGGCGGCCGGTGCCGTCCGGATTCCCCGTAAAGGGGTCGTGAATCGTCACCGGCAGGCCGCTGAAATCGCCCTGCCGGATGGCCGCGGTGGGAACCGAATCGTTGGTCCGGGTGATGCCGGCGCGCTCCAGGGTGCCTTCGAAGCTGCCGAAGAAGAACAGCTTGTCCCTGACAATGGGGCCGCCCAGGGTGGCGCCGAAAATGTTGAAGATCGATTTGGCCTTGCCGCTCGAAGCCGGCAGAAAGAAGTTGCGCGTCTTCAGCCGGTGGTTGTCGTGGTAGTGGAACAGCGAGCCGTGCAGTTCGTTGGTGCCGGACTTGGTCAGCACCGTGACCGCCGCCCCGCCGGCCATGCCCTGCTCGGCGTCGAAAGAACCGGTGGTGATGTTCACCGTGTCGATGGCCTCCACAGGGGGCACGTAGACCATGTGGTGTGGCAGCCAGATATAGACGTTCGTCGCGCCGTCCACCCGGGCGTTATTGTTGTTGCGCGCCGTGCCGTTGATGTTGGTGGTCAGGGCGCGGGCCGGCGTCGAGCCCACGCTGTTCTGGAAGTTGGCGGGCGTAGCGCCGGGCACCAAATTCATCAGGTTCTGAAAGTTGCGGTAGGCGGTCAGCGGCAGGTTGCTTACCGCGTGGCTTGAAACCTGGGTGCCCACGTCGGATTTATCGGTCTTCAACGCCAGCGCCTCGGCCGCCACCGTCACCTGCTCGGTCACCTGTCCGAGTTCCAGTTTCACATCCACGCGGGTGACGGTGTTGATGCTCAGCTCCACGCTGGTCTGGGTGAAGGTGCGGAAGCCCGTGGCAGCGACCGTGATGTCATAGCTGCCCGGCAGGAGGTTCGCGATGGTGAATCGTCCATCCGTGCCTGTCGACACCTTGCGGACCAGGCCGGTGGACCTGTTGGTCGTGGTCACTATGGCATCGGCGACTACCGCGCCGCTTTGATCTTCAACGGTGCCGACTACTGAACCGTAGAGCACCTGGGCGGATGCGCGATCCGCGGCAAACGCCGCCAGAACGAGCACACCGAGCAGAGCGGAGAACACTCTCCGCCCTTGGATACACTGCTGCATGGCCCCCTCCTTTGTCCGTTTCATCTTGACGGCTGCAACCGCCCGCGGGGAGCGGCGACAGGCGCGCCACTTTCATTCGGTCATTGGAGGAATTTTATGGACAGCTCCGGGGTCTGTCAAGAGAAAAAACGCACTGAACACCCGCCTTCAGCTACTCGCCGCCCGGGCGCGGGCCGCCCGCGAGCGCCGCTGCCGAAGTTTCGGCACTGGCCTCGCGCCCCGCCGCCTGTGCCCCCGGGTGCGCCGCGTCGCCATCCGCCAGTTCCTCGATGGCGGCGAACAGCACCCGGGCCGAAGCCGCGATCACCCCCGCGTCCGCCTCCTGCGATGCCGGCACCAGCGGAACCTCCAGGCTGCGAACCGTCACCCCCGCGCTCAGCACCGCGCGTGTCGCCTCGATCAGCTCAGGCCACTGCCGCGCCACGGCGCCCGAGACAATGATCACCTCGGGGTCGAAGTTCCAGATGATGCCGGTGATGCCCTGCGCCAGGCGTCTGGCCGTCTCCTCGAGGACGCGCTGCGCCACCGGGTCGCCTTCCCTCGAAGCCTCGCTGAGGTCCGCCAGGGTCGACGCCATGGACAGCCGGCTCCGCATGGCACCGGCCGCCTCCAGGCACTCCAGCAGGCAGCGGCGAATCCCCGGCGTGGCGCAATAAACCTCCAGGCAGCCGTTCCTCCCGCAGGCGCAGCGGGGGCCGTCCGGATCGATCGGGGTATGGCCCACCTCTCCGGCCCAGGCGCTGGCGCCGCTCAGGATGCGGCCGTCCACCATCACGCCCGCGCCCAGCCCGGAGCCGATCTCCAGGCACACGAAGTTCCGGTGCTCCGTTCCTTTGCCCCAGGTGGCCTCGGCACGCGCTTTGGCCCGCCCCAGATGCTCGATGCGGGTTCGCAGCCCGGTCTTCTCCTCGAACAGCGCCCGCAGGTGGACGTTGCGCCAGCCCAGGTTGGCGGCTACGTGAACCACCCCGGAGACCGCGTCCACCAGCCCGGGAATTGCCACTCCCACGCCCAGCAGCCCCTTCGGGTCCAGTCCGTTACGCTCCGCCATGGCCGCCAGGTGTGCGGCCGCCCGCTCCACCACCTCCATCGGCCCGCTATAGCGCGGGTATCCGAAGGCGGCATGATCGACCACCCGGGCCGAAAGGTCCACCAGCGCCACCTCGCATTCCTCCTGGTCCACCACCACCGCGGCCGTCAGCAGCGTGCGGGGATTGAACGCCAGAATGGAGGCCTTCCGCCCCAGCCGGAAGAGCGTCTTCCCCTCCTCGACCAGAACCCGTGCCTCCACCAGCGGCTGCAGAATGCCGGAAACCGTGGTGGGACTCAGGCCCGAACGCCGCGCCAGCTCGGCTTGCGAGTTCGGGCCCAGCGCCTGGATCAGGTGCAGCAACAGCCATTTGTTCTTCCGCCGCAGATCGGCGCGTCCGAGTTTCCGCACGGAAGCCTGGTCGATTCCCCGGCTCATATTCGTTCGTCCATTGTACAATCGTAGGCCACCGGGCCGGCACTTGATCCCCCGGAAGAATGGAGCGATACCATGCACAATTTTCCTGCAATGAAAAGACTCTCCCGCCGCCGGCTGTTGCGGGCGGCCATCGCGGCCCCTACCGTGATTCCGGCCTCCGCCCTCGGCAGAGCCGGCCAGCCGCCGCCCAGCGATCGCATTAACCTCGGCATCATCGGGGTAAACGGGATGGGGCGCGGCAATCTCGCCAACTGTGCCAAACACTCCGACGTCGTGGTCACCGCCGTCTGCGACGTCTCCCGTACCCGGCGGGAGGAGGTCCTGGAACTCCACCGCAAAACCGCGCGCGGCCACAACGACTACCGCGAGCTGCTGGCGCGCAGCGACGTCGACGCCGTGATCATCGCCTCCCCACCCCACTGGCACGCCCTCATGGCCATCGATGCCGTCAAAGCCGGCAAAGATATCTACCTGCAAAAGCCCATGACCCTCTACCCGGACGAAACCCTGGCGGTGCGCAATGCCGTGAACCGCCACAAGCGCATAAGCCAGGTCGGCACCCAGATTCACGCCGGCGCCAACTACCGGCGCGTCGTGGAATGGATCCGCTCCGGCAAGCTCGGCCCGGTCAGCGTCGTCCGCACCTTCAACGTCATGAACCAGGGGCCCGGAGGCATCGGCTTCGCCCCCCGCCAGGACCCGCCCGACGGCCTCGATTGGAACCTGTGGCTCGGCCCCGGACCTTCCCGCCCCTTCAACGCCCTGCTCTTCGCCGACAGCTACCACCACTGCTCCTTCTGGGACTACACCCGCGGATGGACGCCCGGCATGGCGCCGCACATCATCGATCTGCCCATCTGGGCGCTGGACCTGGGGGTGCCGCTGGTCACCTCCTGCATCGGCGGCCGCTACATCATTCGCGACGACGGCGACGCTCCCGATACCCAGGAGGCCACCTGGCAGTATCCCAACTGCACCCTCACCTGGATGATGAACTGCGCCAACAGCTTCGCCTTCGACTTCGGCCGCGGCAAGCCCGCCCGCAGGCTGGGCATCTACTTCCACGCGGTCAACGGCACCCTGTTCACCGATTACAACCGGCACGAGATCGTACCCGAAGGCGACTTCCTGAAAGACCCCGCGCCGCCGCCGCCCTCCATCCCGCCTTCCCCCGGGCACGAGCGCGAGTGGCTCGACTCCATCAAGTCCCGCCGGGAGCCGAGCTGCAGCGTCAACTACCATTACAAGGTGGACCTGGCGATCACGCTGGCCGGCCTCTCCTACCAGTTGGGGCGCTCCATCCGCTTCGACCCGAAGACCGAAAGCATCACCGGCGATCCCGAGGCGGCCCGGGCGGCCCGGCCCGTCTACCGCAGCCCCTGGCGGTTCCCCTCGGAATATCTCTGAGCGGCCCCCCCTGCGCACTGGCCCGGCTCCGCGGCGCTGGAATCAAACAATCGATGGTGATAATGTTTGAAGTGGGGAGAGCGCCACACCATGACCACCCTTACCAAACGCAAACCCGCGCTGCGGCGCAGCCGCAGACCCACCACGCCCCTGATCTCCCTGGCGCTCCCTCATACCCGCTGCCCGCGCTGCCACATCTGGGCGCGCCGCGACCCCTGCCCGCAATGCGGCAGTTCCAAGCAGCCGCGCCCGGCGCCGAAGGCGCGGCCCTGACCCCCCCGGCGCGGCTGAGTCACCGCCGGCACCCAGAAATCTTCCGCCTGTTTTCAAAGACTTGCGCGCACCGCCCCACACCGCCCGCTTGACGGCCCTCGTACCATGAAGGTGGAAGAGTTGCTCGCTGGCCGAGAGGCAACCGTCCGATACCGGCGCCAGGACTACCCCGGGGAGTTGAAAACCTGGACCGCGACAGGTTGACGTCACCAGGCCGCCTGAAGCGCTCCCGCTGCGCGCGGGAGCCGGGGACCGGTCCCTCACCACCAGGCTCTACACCCTATCCCTGCCCGCAAGACCATCCGTTCAGCCTTACTCCGCCCGCAATGCCATCACCGGATCGGTGCGCGCGGCCTTGCGCGCCGGCGCCGCCGCCGCCACCGCCGCCACCACCGCCAGCAGCAGGAGGGCCGCCGCCGGCGGGAGCGGATCGTAGGCCTTCACGTCGAAAAGGTACGCCTCCGCTACGCGCCCCAGCAGCAGGGCCGAAGGAAAACCCACCAGCGCGCCCGCCGCAACCAGCGCCGCGGTCTCCCGGAACACCAGCCGGTAGATATCGCCCGGCGCCGCGCCCAGCGCCATCCGCAGCCCCATCTCCCCGGACCTCCGCGCCACCGAGTAGGCCACCACGCCGTAGAGCCCCACCGCCGCCAGCACCGTCGCCAGGAAACCGAAGGCCGCCGCCAGCGCGGCGATCGAACGGGTGGCGAACAGGGCCTGCTCCTCGATGCGGCGCTCGAGGCTCTTCATATCGGTGACGGGCATTCCGGGCGCCGTCTCGCGCACCACCGCCTGCGCCGCCTGCCCCACGCCCGGCCCGCCGCCGCGAATGTAAACCACGGTGCGCGGAGGAGGCCGCTGCGCGTGCGCCAGGTAAACGAAGGGTTCGGCGGGGCGCCGCAGCAGGTGGAAGTGGAAGTCGCGCGCCACCCCCACGATGCGGTACTCCAGCCCGGGATTGTTGCCGATCCGCATGCCCAGCGGGTTGCGCCCGCGGAAATACTTCCGCGCCAGCGCTTCGTTGACGATGGCCACCGGCGCGGCCGCGGCGTCGTCGCGCTCGTCGAACTCGCGCCCGGCCACAATCCGGATGCCCAGCGCGCGGAAGAAGCCGGCGCTCACGGCATCGATGTCCGCATCGGGCTCTTCGTCGGGCGCCGCCGCGTAGCCTTCCACGTAGAGGCTGCCCCGGCTCCTTCCGCCGCCGAAGGGTCCCAGCCCGGCCATGGCGACGGCCTCGACGCCGGGCAGGGCGGTCAAACGCTCGCGCAGCCCGCGCATGAGCGCCTCTTCGCGCGCGCCCTCGTATCCGGCCAGTTGCGGCTGCAGCGCGAAGGTAAGGACGCCCTCCGTCCGGAAACCGGGATCGGTGCGCTTCAGGCCCACCAGCGCGCGGGCGAACAGGCCGGCGCCGGCCAGCAGCACCATGGCCAGCGCCAGTTGCAGCGCCACCATTGCCTTGCGCGCGAGCTGCCGCGCTCCGCCGGACGCGGTCTGCTCCTTGAGCGCGGAAACCAGGTCCACCCGCCAGGTCTGCAGGAGCGGCGCGCAGCCGAACAGCAGCCCCGCCGCCGCCGACACCGCCAGCGCATAGGCGAACAGCCGCAGGTTCAAACTGCCCGATATCCAGGCTTGCGTGCCCGTTCCGGGAACCAGCCCCACCAGCGCCGCCACAGCCCACCGCGCCACAACCAGCCCCGCCAGCCCGGCCGCCACCGTGAGCACCAGGCTCTCCCGCACCAACTGCCGGAGGATATCGAAGCGGCTGCCGCCCACCGCCAGCCGCACCGCGATCTCCTTCCTTCGCGCCGCGGCGCGCGCCATCAGCAAACTGGCCAGGTTGGCGCAGGCGATCAGCAGCACCAGCCCCACCATGGCCATCAGAACGCCCAGCCGCTTGCCCCACTGGTGGCTCAGCAGGTTGATCCCCTGGGCTCCGGGCAGCAGCTCGAGCGTGCGGCTCCGGTAGTCGCGCAGCTCGCGCGGCTGCATGGGGCGGATGTGCGGCAGGTTCTCCTCCCGTATGGCGCGGAACAGCACCTGCGCGCCCGCCTGCGCCGTCTCCCGGGGGATGCCGGGCCGCAGCCGCGCCAGAACGTTCAGCCACCGCCCGCTGACCTCTTCGAAGGCGTTCCACCCGGGCGTGATCCAGCCCTTCATGGTAAGGGGCACGTAGAGGTCCGGCACCCGTCCGGCCACCACTCCCTGAAAACCGCGCTCGACGACCCCGATGACCTCCATGGGATGCCCGTTCACCAGGATCCGCCGTCCCAGCACCCCGCGGTCGGCGCCCAACCGGCTGGTCCAGTAACCATGCGCCAGCGCCACCACCGGATGCGCGCCGGGCGTGAGATCGTCGGCCGGTTGCAGCGCCCGGCCCAGCGCGGCCCGCACCCCGAGCACCTCGAAGAAATTCCCCGACACCAGTTCCACCTGCGCGTTGGCCGCCCCGGAAGGCTCCATCACGGTGGCGCTGGCGCCGGCGCGCGCGGCAACCCCCGCAAACACCTCCGCCCGGTCGCGGAAATCCCTGTAGTTGGGATAGGAGTAGACCGTGGAGAAGTTGTCCGCCATGGCCCAGCCGACATCCTGGCCGTCGGTGTGGAACAGGACCAGCCGCGCCGGCTCGGCCACCGGCAGGGGCCGCAGCGCCACCTGGTCGAAGAGGGAAAAGATGGCCGAATTGGCGCCCATCCCCAGCGCCAGGGAGCCGGCCGCCACAGCCGTAAAACCGGGGCTCCGCAGCAGGCTCCGGATGGTCACCCGCAGGTTGCCGAGCATAGGCAGTCCACCAGATTACCGGAGGGCCGCCCGGGCGTCAAAGGGAGTTCAGGCTGCGAAAACCTGCCGCAGCCGGGCCAGGGCCCAGTCCAGGTCTTCCGGCGAGATCACCAGCGGCGGCGCCAGCCGGATCACCGCATCGTGCGTCTCCTTGCACAGCATCCCCAGCTCCGCCAGCCGCTCGCAGTAGGGGCGCGCGGGCACCAGCAGCTCGATGCCGGCCAGCAGGCCGCGTCCCCGGACCTCCTTGACGTGCGGATGCCGGATCTTGCGCAGCTCATAGAGCAGGTGGCCGCCCAGTTCGGCGGAGCGCTCCGCCAGGCGCTCCTCCTCGATCACCTGCAGCGCCGCCAGCGCCGCCGCCGCGGCCAGCGGGTTGCCGCCATAGGTGCTGCCGTGGCTGCCCGGGCGGAAGACCCCCAGCACCTCCTCGCCGGCGACCACCGCCGAAACCGGGTAGACGCCGCCCGAAAGCGCCTTGCCCAGAATGTAGACATCCGGCTGCACGTCTTCGTACTGGCAGGCGAACAGGTAGCCGGTGCGTCCCAAACCCGTCTGGATCTCATCGGCCACCAGCAGCACGCGCTCGCGCCGGCAGATTTCGGCAACCTCGCTTACATAGCCGTCGGGCGGGATGAGGATGCCTGCTTCACACTGAATCGGCTCGAAGAGGAAGGCGCAGGTGTGGGGCGTAATGGCCTCCTCCAGCGCGGCGGCGTCGCCGAAAGGCACCGTCACAAACCCGGGGGTGAAGGGACCGAAGCCGTCGCGGTAGAGCGGTTCCGAGGAAAAGCCCGTGATGGTGGTGGTGCGCCCGTGAAAGTTGTTCTCGCAGACGATGATTTCGGCCTCGCCGCGCGGGATGCCCTTGCGCGTGTAGCCCCAGCGGCGCGCCGCCTTGATGGCGGTCTCCACGGCCTCGGCCCCGCTGTTCATGGGCAACACCTTCTCCATGCCGCACAGGCGGGCCAGTTCGGCGGCAAAGCGCGGGAGCTGTTCGTTGCGGAAGGCGCGGGAGGTGAGGGTCACGCGCGCCGCCTGCTCCTGCAACGCGCCGACGATGCGGGGATGGCAGTGCCCCTGGTTCAGCGCCGAGTAGGCGCTCAGACAATCGAGGTACCTGCGGCCCTCCACGTCCCAGACCCAGGCGCCTTCGGCGCGCGCGATGACCACGTCCAGGGGCCGGTAATTCTGCGCTCCCCAGCGGTCTTCCAGCTCGATGAGCGATGCGGCGATACCACGGGTTTCGGATTCGGACATGCGGCGGAACTCTTACCGGCCGGCGCGGTGGGCCCCGGCGCTCTCGGAGATCTTGGCGGGCGCGGCTCCCAGGTGGGCGGCGATGCGGGCGGCTTCTTCCACGGCGCGGGCCAGCACCGAGCGGATCCTGCCGTCCTCGAGCATGAGCAGCCCGCCGATGGTGCAGCCGGCCGGAGTGGTGACGTCGTCCCGCAGGGAGGCCGGATGGCGGCCGGTTTCGAGCACCATGCGGGCCGCGCCCAGCGCCGTCTGCGCCACCAGCGTGAGGGCCACGTGCCGCGGCAGCCCCACCCGCACCCCTGCATCGGCCAGCGCCTCCATGATGAGGAACTGGTAGCCCGGCCCGCTGCCGCTCAGCGCGGTGACGGCGTTGAAATGAATTTCGTCCAGCGCCACGCACTGGCCCACGGCTTCGAAGATTCGCCGCGCGCGGTCCAGGTCCGCCGCCGAAGCGTGGCGGCCGCGGCAGACGGCGGTCATCCCCGCGCCCACGATCGAGGGCGTGTTCGGCATGGCCCGCACCACGGGGTTGCCCGTGCCCAGCAGCGTCTCCAGCCGGTCCGTCGAAACGCCCGCGAGAATCGAGATCAGCAGGGCATCGCGGCGCAGGCCGGCATCGCGCAGGGTCGAGAGCACCACCGGCGCGTCATTGGGCTTCACGCACAGCAGCACCAGGCCGGCGGTGGGAACGCGCGCCAGGTAATCGGATTCGACCGGGATGCCGAGTTCCTCGCGAACCGCTTCGCAGGCCGCGCCGTTCTTATCGCCGGCCCAGATGCGCTCGCGCGGGATCAGCCCGCTCGACACCAGGCCGCGGATCAGGGTGCGCCCCATCACCCCGGCCCCTATCACCCCGAGGGTCAACCCCTCGGCGACGACGGGCGCCGTTCCGGATTCCGGCGGTGCAAAGTTATCGGGCATCGAAGTTACCTCAAGGTAATGTCGGGAGACGTGAACCTCTTGAAGATACCATGAATGAGTGGGCACGGGTTCGAAGCGGCGCCGGAGCCTGCCGGTCCGGCTGCTGCGTTGGATCGCCATCCGGGCAGTGTTGCTGCTGGCGGGCTTTTCTCTTTTCACCGCACTGGCGCTCGCGGCGCTGCGGTGGATCGATCCGCCCACGACCGCGGTGCACGTCGAGCGGCGCATCGAGTCGTGGGTGGGCGACAGCAGCGGATATCGCAAGCGCTACCGGCCGGTGTCCCTGGAGGCCATTTCACCTCACCTGCGCCACGCCGTACTGGCCGCCGAGGACGGCCGCTTCTACCAGCACCGCGGCTTCGACTGGACCGAGGTGAAGGAGGCCATCTCCGACGGCATCGAAAGCGGCCGCATGCGCGGCGCCTCCACCATCACCCAGCAGCTTGTGAAGAACCTCTTCCTCACCACCTGGCGCTCGCCGGTGCGCAAGGCGCTGGAGTTTCCGCTGGTGCCGCTGGCGGAGTGGATTCTGGGGAAGCGGCGCATCCTCGAGTTGTATCTCAACGTGGTGGAGTGGGGGCCGGGAGTCTACGGAGCGGAAGCAGCGGCGCGGTATCACTACGGGGTGCCGGCGTCGCGGCTGACCCGGGAACAGGCGGCGCGGCTGGCGGCGGTATTGCCCGCACCCCTGCGGCGGAAGCCCTCCCGCATGGATCACTACGCCGGGCGCATTCTGGAGCGCATGCGCCGCACCGGTTGGTGAGCCGTCCCGCGGCCGTCAGCGGCTTCGCTTGCGCGCCTCCGCCATGAGACGCTCCAAATCCAGCAGGTGCTGCGGCTCAAACTGCTGGCGCGACCACTTGCTGTGCTCGGAAAACTGCACCCCGACGAAATACCCGATCTCCCGGTAGGCGCAGTAACGCACCTCGCCTTCCAGCATCTCGTTTCCGCACGCGATGCGCAACTCGGTTCCCAGCGGCACCGGGATTTCAAATTGCAGGCAGGCGCCGGAGCGCGAGATATCCTCCAGCAGGGCGCTGGCCTGACGCGGGCGGCCGAGCCGGTCCTGCCACTTCACTTGCACCATGTCCGCGCAGAGCAACCGGACTTCCGAACGCCTCTCCTGCATACAACCCTCATATCGGCCCCCGGCCGTGCGGCCTTTACTTGAAACCCGCGGACTTGCCGGTTTGGTTTCGCCGCGCGGCCCTGCCGCCTTCTTTTCGCCCCCCGACGTGCCGCCTCGCTTTCGCCTGCGGTCGGGCCGCTTCATCTTGCCACGCGGCGGTGCCGTCTTCAACGCCGGCGAACCGCTTTCGTCTTGCCCGGCGGCCGTACCGTTTTCGTTCCCCGTGCGCCGCGGCTGCAGCCCCGTTCCGCCTTCCTTTCGCCCCGCGGCCTCGGGCGTGCGCTTTTACTTTTAACATGGTTAGGATGGCTGGGAAGAAAGTAGCGGTGTACGCCGCCGCCTTGCTTGTGGCGCTGCTCACCTCCGCCCGCGCGGAAGAGGCTCCCCGCTTTACCTTCGCGGTGCTGGCGGATGTCCAGTATGCCGACCAGGAAACCCGCGGCGCCCGGGCCTACAGGGACTCGCTCGGGAAGCTGGACGCGGCGGTCGCGGCCATCAACGCCGAGCGGCCCGCCTTCACCATCTAACTGGGCGACGCCATCGACGCCGGGGGAATGGAAAGCCTCGATCCGGTGCTCGCGCGCTTCGAACGCCTGCGCGGTCCGAAGTATCACGTGCTGGGCAACCACGATCTCTCGATACCCCGGGAACAACTGCTCCGGCGGCTCGCCCTCGAGCGCGGGTGGTACGACTTTACCCACCACGGCTGGCGCTTCGTAGTGCTGGACGGCATGGATGTGAGCGTCGCCGGCCCGGAAGGCCGCGGCATCCTCACCGCACTGCAGCAAGCCGGGCGGCCCAACGCAGTCCCCTGGAACGGCGCCATCGGGGAAGCCCAGAAGGCCTGGCTCGGCCGCGTGCTCGAAGCGGCCGCCGAGCGCGGCGAACCGGCGATCCTGTTCTGCCACTTCCCCGTGCTGGAAGGCTCCGCCGGCGCTGGGCACCTGCTGTGGAATCATCCGGAGATCGTGCGGATGGTGGAAACCGCGCGCACGGCGGTGGCCTGGTTCGCGGGCCACGATCACCGCGGCGGTTATGCCGAACGGAACGGCATCCACCACGTCACCTTTCCGGGGATGGTGGAATCGGTCGCGGCGGACTCCTGGACCCTCGTGCGGGTCTACCGCGACCGCATCGAGCTGGGAGGCCGCGGCGCCGCGCCCGACCGCACGCTCCCGATCCCCGCGCCTGCCCGCAGATGACGCGCCCTCACGCGGTACAATGGCCGGGGTGAATCGCGTTCTGGTGGCTGTCCTGGCGATGGCTGTCGTCCTGGGCGGCTGCGCGCGGAAGAAGCGCGTGAAAGTGGCGCCGCTGCGTCCCTCCGGCACGACGCCGGGCGCGTCGGGCCCCATCGGGTGGACCGAGACGGGCCTGGCGAGCTGGTACGGCCACCCTTATCACGGGCGGCACGCGGCCAGCGGCGAAATCTACGACATGGAGAAGC
>JAWLGN010000418.1:0-3473 GCA_041685075.1 Bryobacteraceae bacterium | reverse complement strand
GCGCGGTCGTAGCGCAGCGGCATCACGTCGAAGGGCTCCGGCGGGCCGAAGCGCAGCTTGCCGTCCAGGCCCCGGAGCAGCGCGCGGTCGCCATAGACCCGGATGGTCCGCTCCAGAGTGCCGAGCCGCAGGGAGACGTGCGTCTGGGTGACGCCGCTGAAGTAGGTGTAGGCGTTGCCCTGAACGACGACGTCGGTTTTGGGGCGGAAGGCGAGCAGGTCGCAATCCAGCCGGATGGGAGAGACGCGCGGCGGTTCGAGCTCTTCATAGGGGACCTCCGCGAAGCTGATCTCTTCCTGCCGGTCCTCCTCCGCAGGCGTGCAGCCACCGCCGTCCTGAAACGTGTAGGTGCGCTTGAGCACCAGCCCGATGCTCCGCCGGCCGTCCGGCATGCCGAAGACCACCTCGCCTGGGAGATCACTGCTCACGGCTGCTTCCACTCCCTTCCTCCGGCGCCGCGCCCGGGCGCAGCTCGACACGGCGGCGCTCGCGCTTCACCAGGCGGTACTTGAACACCACGCGGTAACCCAGCACGACGCGCTTTTCTTCGGTCAACACGGCGATCTGGTCGAGATGCAGCGGGAAGTCGTAGCCGCGGTCTTCGAGCGTCACCCGCGCGTGGAAGGCGAGGGCGGGCATGGCGAAGCGCAGCGCGCCCTGGGGGCTGGCGTGGGTGATCTCGACGATTTCGCCGGCTCGCGGCGTTTCCGCGGGCGGCAGGATCATGCGTGGGTGCGCCCGGTTGAAGACCAGCGGGCGAACGCGCTTCAACACGGGCTGGGGGGCGTCGAGATCCAACTCCGCGGCACTTTCGACGCGCAACGATCCTTCGGCCGGGTACGGGCCGGTGGCCATCGGCTCGGGACGGTCGTCAATGGACAGAATGCGATGGTCCGGGTCTTCCAGGTTCGGCAGCGGTCGACCTTCGGCCTGTTCGGGGTTCATGTAGAATCCGACGCCCAGGGGGTTCGCCGGCCAGGCACAGGGGCCGTTTTCAGTTTCCGCGATGCCGCCGAAGGCACGCTCGTAGCTGAGCGGCATAGAGACGAACGGCTGGGCGTCGCTCGGGACCAGGGCGCCGTTCGCGCGCACCCAGAGGCGGTCCCCGATGGCCGCGATGCGCCGCAACAGCCGGTCCCCGATGCGGATTTCGGCGGTCAACTCCGTGCCCGGCTGCCCGCCGGGCTGCCAGAGGCTGCCGATGACAAAAACGTCGACGCCCCCGGTGAGGTAGGGCACGTCGCCGGGGAAGTTGCCGTAGGGGGTCTCGGCGGGCAGGCGGCCTATGGGCCAGGCGAAATCCGACGCCGGCAGCAGGGCGCCGTCCTCGATGCGAAAGGCCGGCCGCGCGATGACCGCGCCCATCATACGGTCCTTGCCGAAGGTGGTGTTCAGGAAGACCGCGGGAGCCGGGGTGGCGTTCACGAAGTCCATGGCGCTCTCAGCAATTCAGCCGCACGCGCTCGCCGGTGAGGTTGACGTCGTCGTTGGCGCGTACGTCCACATCGCCGCGCCGCGCCTGGAGGCTGATCTCGTCCGACTCGGCGCGCAGCGCGCCGCCGGCGCGGTGTACGATATCGCCGGCGGTCTCGATCTCGAAGCTGCCGCAGCGCACCTGGACGCTGCCGGGACAGTCCAGCGCTACCTGCGCGGCGTGAAATCGCAGCAGGGGTCCCGAAGGGGTCAGCACCACTTCGAGGAGCACTTCGCCGGCGGGGCCCCGGATGGTGATCTCGTCGCAGGATTCCGTCACGGGGCGGCAGACGACGCTGCGCCCGGAGGCCAGTTCCAGTTCGCGGCAGGAGTTGCCGTTGTCCATCGTCCTCACCTCAGTCGGCCGCATCGGGCGGTTTGGGCGCGAACGGGTTCTCCGGCTGCTCCGGCGGTTTGAAGCAGCCGTCTTCGGGCGAACCCGCGCCCCCGCAGTTCAGCCAGACCTGCTGGCCCTTGCTGTCGATGGTGATGCCGCCGCCATTCTCGATCTGAATGAACTCCCTCCCCTTATCGGTCGTGCGGATGGAGATCACATCGGCCTCGATGACGATCTTGCCGGCTTTGAAGTGCATCTCGGTGGCCCCGACGCCCAGCTTGTTCAAGAAGGCGTTCATCGAGTCGCCCTCGACCGTGAGACTGCTGTTGCCACCAACGGCCTCGCGCTTATCCCCGGCCGTGATGGCGTGGAAGTCTTCACCCACGGCATCGTAGCGGCGGTTGCCCACCAGTTCGCGGGAGGTATCCTCCACCACGGCGGTGCGGTCCTTCTGCGCGTGGATGTAGATCTCCTCGTTTCCCCGGGCATCTTCGAAGGAGATCTCGTTGGATTCGCCGGCCTCACCCTGGGGCGTGCTGTGGGTGCGGATGCCGCTGCGGGTCTTGCCTTGCGGCAGCTCGAAAGGCGGCATGTGGGTGGGGTTGTAGACCGAGGCGACGATCAGCGGCCGGTCGGGATCGCCGTCGAGGAAAGTCACCACCACTTCCTGGCCGATGCGCGGCACGTGCTGGATACCCCAACGGCTCCCGGCCCACGGCGTGGCCACCCGTACCCAGCAGGAATGCTTGCCCTCGCCATCCCACCAGAACTCGACCTGCACGCGGCCGTACTTGTCGGTCCAGATCTCGTCCACTCCATCCGGCCCCACCACCCGGGCGGTCTGGCATCCGTGGATCACCGGTTTGCGCGTGACGCGCGGCGGCAGGTACATCATGGTGCCGGCGTAAGGAACGGCGGTGAACTGGTTTTCGTAGGAGAAGGTGTGGTCGTGGCCGAGGCTGTGGTCGGCGGCCTGGGAGCCCTGATGGCGCACCGAGACGATGAAGTGCCTGCCCGACCATGCCGGGTGTCCGGCCAGTTCGAAGAGATAGCCCGGCGCCAGGCGGTGGCAGTTGCTGGTGCCTTCGGCGGCCGAGGTCCAGCCGGCGGCCTGTTGCAGGTCGCGCCACGCTCGCCGGGCGCCCAGGTTCACGTAGCCGGCGAGCGGTGTCACCCCGCCGTTGCGGGCCACCTCATCGAACAGGTGCGCCCATTCTCCGGGGTAGCGCTCGATGGGCGCGGACCACGGCGCTTCGAGCGGCTCCCAGCCGGGGGTTTCCGGGCCCAGGGAGTCGAGGCGGGCGAGTCCCGCCAGTTGGGGCGCGCTCGCCTGGAAGAGATGGTCGCGCGTGGTCACCTGGGTGGCGGTCAGGACGCGCGTCTTCTTCCACGTGCTTACGCGTTCCTCGGGACCTTGGGAGTCGCCGTCGAACGGAAGCGGGCCGAGCGATTCGAAGGTGGACGGGAAGTGCCGGATGGAGAAGGTCGGGGTCGTGCCGTCACCCTCGTACAGGTAGATGTAGCTCTCTTCTTCGAGCAGGCGGGCGGCGAAATCGAAGTCGCTTTCGAAATACTGCACGCAGTAGGGACGGGTGTGCTCGCTATCGGGCCGGCGGTCGATCAGCACGGTGGCCCTGGTCTCGGAGAACACGGCCTTCACGAT
>JAWLGN010000078.1:0-19648 GCA_041685075.1 Bryobacteraceae bacterium | reverse complement strand
GCGGCGCCACGAGCGCCTGAGAGTAATCGGCGATGCCGCTTTTGGAAGGCGGCATGGGGGAGAAGAAAGCGATGCGCATCACCGCGCCAGTTCCATGGAAAAGATACCGACCGCGAAGGGCACCCGCACCACGAGCGGCGTGCGGGCGGCATCGCGACCGAAGAAGATCTCGAAATTAAACTTCGACGCCGGACCTTTGCCGTAGATTACCACGCGGTCGGCTTCGTATGGCTTTTCGTTCACGGTAACGACCTGGGCGCCTTCATATTCCAGGCGGACGCGGTAGGGCGCGCCGAACAGGACGGTTTGGGGCGGGGGCACTCTGCCGTGCGCGAGTTCGCTGCGCAGGTGGAAGAGGAAGCCGAGGGCGTCGCGGGAGCACTCGTCGATGGGGATTTCGGATTTGCCGCCCCTTCGGGTCGCGCGGCGGGCGATGCCGCGGCGGTAGTTGAAAACGGTTCGTTCGCGCGCCCTGCGTTTGCCGTGAGTCGAGTCTTTTTCGGCCTCCAGGGCGCAGAGGCCGGCGTTGGCGACGGAGCGGTAGCGGTCGCTCACGGCAAAGCCGGGGAGCGCGGCGTCGAGGGTGAGGGAGAAGTTCCAGCGGTCGCCGGAGCGGGCGGCGTTCAGCAGTCCTTCGCCCAGGCTGAGGCCGCTGGGCCAGTTGATGGTGTAGCGCAGGGTTTCTTCGACGGGGATGGGGGGCGGCTGAGCGTAGCCGATGGCAGCGGCCAGCAGCAGCGCGCCGGCGATGGGGCCCGGATGCCTCATGATCGCGCGGTGTGGACCGAAGAAAGTTGGGGGCGCGGAGCGGCGGCGCCGGCGACCTGGCGGTAGATTTCGAGCGTGCGGGCGGCCGTGCGGGTCCAACTGAAGGCGGCGGCGCGCTGCTGGCCGAGCCGCTCCATGCGCGCGCGCAGTTCGGCATCGAGCAGCAAATCGGCCATGGCGCGGGCGATCTCGCCGGCGTCGTAGGGGTCGAAGAGGATGGCGGCGCCGTCGGCCACTTCCGGCATGGCGGAGGTGTTGGAGCAGGCCACCGCGCGGCCGCAGGCCATGGCTTCGAGCAGCGGCAGTCCGAAGCCCTCGTAAAAGGAGGGGAAGACGAACAGGTCGGCGGCGTTGTAGAGCTGGAGGAGGTCGTCGTCGGTGACGAAGCCGGTGAAGCGGATGCGCCCGGCGAAGCCGGAGGCGCGCGCGGCTTCGCGCACGCGGCCGGAATACCAGGTGTCCTTGCCGGCCAGCACGAGGTCATAGGGAAGCTGCGGATAGCGGCGCAGGAGACGCGCAAAGGCTTCGATGAGGCCGGTGTGATTCTTACGCGGCTGGAGGTCCCCGACGGTGAGGACGAAGGGCGCGGCGAATCCGAAGCGCTTGTACACCCAGGAGGCGGCAGCGGTGCGGGAGACGGGGCGGAAGCCGGGAGCGGCGGCGTTGGGCACCACCGCGATCTTTTCGGGATCGAGCTGAGGGTAGGCGCGCAGGATGGCCGCGCGGGAGAACTCCGAGCCGGTGAGGACGCGAGCGGCGGCTTCCACGGTGCGGCGCACGGTCCAGCGCAGTTGCAGCGCGCGGAAGCGGGAGAAGTACTCGGGGTGCTCGAGGAAGCTGACGTCGTGAACGGTGACCACGATGGGGACCGGGCAGCCCAGCGGGGCGGTGTACTGCACGTGAACGAGGTCCGGGCGGTCGCGGCGCAGCTTCATCGCCAGGTCCGCGCCCAGGCGCAGGAAGGGGTTGGCGGCTACGCGGCGCACGCGGCAACGCGCGCGCGGGTCCGGCGGCAAATCCTCGACCGAGACGTAAGCCACGAACCGGGCCTCGTCATCCAGGCCGAGCAAATTGTCCAGCAAGTTCCGGATATAGACCTCGTTACCCGTGAGGTGCCGGCCGATTGCATGTGCGTCTACAGCGACGAGCATTCGAAATATCCAGTATAGATCGCGCCAGGAGCGGCAAACGAATCTTTTACGAATGCGGCTTCTATTCCGGAAGAAAACAAAGAGATCGGCTGAAAAACCCGCGCAGAGAGCGACGATATTGCGTAAGCGGAAGATAAGAATTGTTAACCGAATTATGCAGTAGAGGGCCAACGAAGCGGCTGTCGGTACGCAACATCCCGCGGCGGCTTGGCGGATGGCCGCGCGGATGCGTCCAAGCAGCAGGATGGATGGCGAAGAAGGGCGACTGGAGCGGGAACTCGGTTTTTCGCTGGTGCGCGGGGGCCCGCTGTATTTTGCGCTAAGGCGCACGGGGGTGATTCCGGAAGGCGGCCTGGGAATCGGGCGGCGGGTGGCGCTGATTACGGGCGCGGCGGCGCTGCCTGTGGCCGCGCTGGCGTGGTGGTCCGGACAACTCGTGCCCGCGCAGGGCACGGAGGCGCTGCTGCATCAGTACGGCGTGCTCACCAAGATGCTGGTGGGGATTCCGCTGCTGATCGTGGCCGACGCGGCGGCGGAGCGGGTCTTTCCTCCGATCGGGCTCCAACTGCTGAACTCCCACATCCTCCCCGAGGAGGAAACCGGGCGCCTGCGGGAGGCGATCGAGGGCGCGCGAAGGGCGCGCGATTCGTGGCTCGCCTTGGCGTTGATTCTGGCGCTGGTGGCAGCGGGAGTGGTGTTTCGCACTTCCGAAGCGATGCGGTGGCACGAACTCTCGTGGGCGGTGACGACGCGGGAGGGCCGGACGGCACTGAGCGCCGCCGGGTGGTGGTACCTGTTGATCTCCAACCCCATCTACCAGGTGTTGGCGCTCGAATGGGCGTGGCGGCTGGGGGTGGTGGCGGTGCTGTTCGCGCGCCTGGGGCGGTTGGCGTTGTCACCGGTGCCGACGCATCCGGACCGCGCCGGCGGGCTCCAGTTTCTGGAGTACGTGGCGGTGGCTTTCGTGCCGTTCGCGTTCGCACTCTCAGCCGTGATGAGCGCGCATTTGGGGCACGACATTCTGGAGCACGGGCAGCGCGTGGAGTCGCTGCGGGTACACATGGCAGTGTTCGCGGTGCTGCTGGTGGGAGCTATCCTGGCGCCCTTCCTGCTGTTCATCCCCCGCCTGGCACGCGCCAGGCGGAGGGCGCTTCACGAGTACAGCGCGCTAACGGCGCGGCACGACCGGCTGGTGCAGGGGAGATGGGTGCGGCGGGAGGCGGTGCGCGACGACGACGGGATGCTGTCGGCGCCCGAGCTGGGCCCGCTGGCCGACGTGGCCAGCATGTTCCACGCGGTCGAGCGCACCAAGGTGCTGCCGCTGGGCAGGACGGCCCTGCTGTGGCTGGCGCTGGCCGTCCTGCTCCCGATGTTGCCGGTGATCCTGATCCAGATTCCGGTGCAGGAGATACTGGAGCGGATTCTGCGAGGGGTGCTATAGCCTGCCGGCGGCCCGCTCAGGATTCCGCGGGCGGATATTCGCGCGGGGGAGGCGGCGCCGAAAGCACCTTCCGCTTTACGGGGTCGAAGGCCATCACCCGGCCCTTCCGGTAGGACTCGACGCCGAGCGAAATCCCCACCATCACCTGATAGCCCCGGAGCGCGTTGTAGACGGGAGTCTCGCGGCTGCGCATGCAGTCGAGCCAGTTGTCGGCGAGGGAGTCGCCCGGCTCGGCCTGGATAGTAACCTCCGTCTTTCCCTCGTTGGCCTCTTTGAACTCTTTTTCGAACTGCCGTTCGGCCCTGGCCACGGCCACCGCGCGCGGGCGGCGCCGGCCTTGGGCCTCGGGCAGGCGCTCGCCCATAGCGGTCATGGCCGCCCGGCCTTCGAGGACCTCGATGGTGCCCCAGTTCCCGTAGACGGTCACCGGCACGGAAGTCTGGTTGGCCATGCAGGAAACCATGTTGATGGAATACTCGCCGGGGTAGTCGAGCATGGTCATGTAGACGTCGGGAACCTCGCGGTTCTTCTGCACGTAGACGCCTCCCGCCGCTACTCCACGGATGGGGAAATCAAAACCGATCATGGTGCTGATCTGGCCGAGGCGGTGATAGAGCAGGTCGCCCGCGTTGCCGGTGGAGTAGTCCCAGAACTTTCTCCAGCGGAAATAGCGTTCGGCGCTGAACCGCCGCTTGGGAGCGGAACCCAGCCACATCTTCCAGTCGAGGTTCTCGGCCGAGACCTGCGCGTCCGGCCAGTGCGTGCCACCGATACCGGGGATGGGGTAGTCCCACATTCCTTCCCGCGTATTGCGGTTGTAGCTGATGAGGCCCCAGACGACCTTCCCGACTTTGCCGGCCTTGATAAATTCGTTCACCTTCCAGTACAGCGGTGTGGCCGGTCCGCTGCCGCCCAATTGCATGATGGCCTGGGTGCGGTTGGCGGTCTCGTACAGCTCCGCGGCTTCGGCGATGGTGCGGGTCATGGGCTTTTCGAGGTAGACGTCCTTGCCGGCCAGCATGGCCTGCATGGCCATGGGGTGGTGCCAGTGGTCGGGAACCGCGAGGACCACGCCGTCAATGTCGGAGCGGCTGAGCACTTCGCGATAGTCGCGATAGCCTTTTTCGGCGCCGGTGAGTTTCAGGGCATTATCCAGGCGCGGCTGCCAGACGTCGCAGACGGCGGCAAACTCGACATCGCTCTTGGCCTTCCGGCGGCTCTGGAAGGTCCGGAGGAGGTCGCGGAACTGCATACCGTTCCCTATGAAGGCGATACGGATACGATCGTTGGCGCCGAGCACACGCCGTCGGGCCGGCGGCGCGGCGGCGAAGACGGATGCGGCGGCGGTATGGCCGAGCAGGGGGGCTCCGGCCGTGATGAGGCCCAGGTCGCGCGTCAGAAAACGGCGTCGCGTGGATTGATTATCTCGGTTCATGTTCGTCGTGGCTCCGGAACACGATGGTACCTCGGACCGGCCCCGAATGGGCGCGGGCGGTGCGGCGCTACAGATCCAGCCCGGCCCAGGCGGCGGGCCAGGTGTAGCGGGATTCATAGAGGGCGCGGCCGGCGCAGCCGATGCGGCGGCGGAGGGAGGGGTCGGTGAGGAGCGCATCGACGGCGCGGGCGAAGGCGGGTGGGTTGTCCGCCAGCAGGATGTGTTCGCCGTCGGCGGCGCCCAGGCCTTCGGCGCCTATAGAGGTGGAGACCACGGGAGTGGCGGCGGCCCAGGCTTCCAGGATTTTGAGGCGCGTACCGCTGCCGGCGAGCAGCGGCACGACCGCCACCTTGGCGCGGGCCAGTTCGGCGACGGCGTCCGGCACCGGGCCGGTGCACTCGATACCGGCGCGGGCGGAGAGGAAGCGGCGCACGGCGTGCTCGTTCTTGCCGATTAAGCGCCAGGTGAGACCGGGGTGGCGGGCGCGCAGCCGGGGCCAGATCTCGCGGGCGAAGAAACGCACGGCGGAATGATTGGGATGGTATTCCAGGTTGCCGGAGAAGGCCACCACGTGCTGCTCGGCGCGGGGCGGCGGCGGCATGGGCGGCAGCGCGTTGGGATAGACCAGCACGGTGGAGGAAGGCGCCATGCGGCGGACCTGGCGCGCTTCCTGCTCGGAGGCGGTGAGGAGAACATCGAAGCGCGGCAGCCAGCGGCGCTCGAATGCCAGGGCGGCGGGCGCGAAAAAGCGGTGAGCGAGAGCGGGAAATCCGCCGGCGCGGGCGCAGCGGGCGTGCAGGAGGGACTCGATGTTGTGGAGGTCGAGCACGGTGCGGGCGGCCACGGCGGCGGCCTGCTCCCGGTAGGGCGCGCACCAGGAGTGCTCGATGACCGCCAACTCGTAACGGCGGCCGGCAAGGAAGGCCGCGATCTGGGGATGGAAGCCGGAGAAGCGATCGACCAGCGGGGTGACGCCGCGCAGCAGCCGGCCGGTATTGCGGCAGGCGCGGGCCAGCGCGTGACGGCGGTTGGGCGGCAGATCCAGCACGCCGATGCGGCGCGCCAGATGCGAGGGGAAGTGCAGGCGCGGGTCCGGGGCGCCGGGCTCGCGGAAGACCAACACGTCGAGGTTGTAGCGGCGGGCCAGGTATTCAAGGAGGGAGGCGGAGCGGAGGGCGCCTCCGCCGGCCATGGGGTAGGGGGTTTCGGGGGCCAGGAACAGGGCCGCCGGACGGGGCGCGTCACTCGCGGTATCGGCGGCAGGCTTCATCATAGACCTCGCGCATACGGCGGGCGGTGAGTTCCCAGGAAAAGTCGCGGGCGCGGCGGGCGGCGCGGGCCTTCCATTCGAGGGCGCGGGCTCGGTCGGTAGCGGCGGCGAGCATGGCGGCGGCCAGTTCGCGAACGCCCTCGGCGGGTACGGCGGCTTCGCCGGCCACCTCCAGCAGGGCGGCGTCGCGGGAGACGATGGCGAAAGTTCCACACTGCATGGCTTCAAGGACGGGCAGGCCGAAGCCTTCGTAGCGGGAGGGGTAGACCAGGGCGAGGGCGCCGGCGTAGAGGGGCGGCAGGCCGGCGTCGGGC
Source organism: Bryobacteraceae bacterium (assembly GCA_041685075.1). GTDB lineage: Bacteria > Acidobacteriota > Terriglobia > Bryobacterales > Bryobacteraceae > JAMCRM01. The sequence goes on along the minus strand of JAWLGN010000078.1, from coordinate 13,269 downwards.
ACTTCGCCGAGGATGCGGAGGCCGGGCTCGGGCCGGAGCGGGGGGAAGTCCCGGCGGCGGCGCCCGGCGAGCACCAGTTCAACGGGGGAGCGGCGGCGCACCAGGCGCCAGGCCTCCAGGAGGGTCTCGATGTTCTTGCGGGGTTCGAGCGTTCCCACGAAGAGGAAGTACGGGGACGCGGCGGCGGGAGCGGACGTCGGCGGGCAGGCGGGAGGCGGGAGGCCGCCGAGCGGCACCGCCACGATGCGGCCGGGGGAGATGCGGAAGCGCGCCATGGCCTGGCGCCGCACGGCCTCGGTGCCGGTGACCACGAGGGTGGCGCAGTTCAACTCGATCAGCAGCGGCGTGCGGGCACGCACGCGGCCGGCGTCGCGGTGCCAGGCCGGGTCCATCCACGGGGAGAGGTCGTGCAGAGTGAGAACGCTGGGCAGGCGGGGGATATAGGGGACTTCGAAATTGGTGCCATGAAAGACGGTAGCGCCCAGGCGGCGAAGTTCGCGGTCCAGTCCCCAGAGCCACCAGCGGCGCTGGAGCATGCCACGCGGCCGGCGGCCGGCAACCAGGTTGGGGGGCGCGCCGGGAGGCACGGGGAACGGCTGGTCGGAGACCAGGGCGAAATCGTCAGCCGGGCAGCAGGCGGCCAGCGCGCGGCTGAGTTCGCGGGTATAGCGGACGAGGCCTCCGCTGGAGAGCGTGAGAGGGGTGGCGTCGAGGGCTACGCGCATCCGGCGTCGAATCAGTCTCCCATGATACAATACGGCGCCATGAAGGTTTACCGCTGGAACCAGGTGGAGGAAGAGCAACTCAACCCGCTGGTCACCCGGAGGGTGATCCACACGCGCAACATGACGATCGCCCGGCTGCGGCTGAGCAAGCACGCCATGGTGCCGGCGCACGCGCACGCACACGAGCAGGTGACCACGCTGGAGAGCGGCGCCCTGCGTTTCGTGCTGGACGGCAAGGAGCGGATCCTCACCGCCGGGGAGATGCTGGAGATTCCGCCCCACGCGGAACACTCCGTGGAAGCGCTGGAAGACTCAGTGGCGATGGACGTGTTCTCTCCACCCCGGGACGACTGGCAGCGGGGCGAGGACGCGTACCTGCGGCGATAGGTCCGGCGGCCGCGGGGCCGAGGGCCCCCACAACACGCGCGCGAGTGTTTGTTTCAATCCCTTAAGCGCCCGGAGCGTGAGGCAACATACGTACACCGAGCGAGTAAACATCCATCTAACAGCCGCCAGCTAAGTCTCGGTGGTGCTGCTCACTTACCCAAAGGCGAATCATTGCTACGCTCCAGAGTAAGAGGTTTTGTCTTTGGGAGGTCAATGAATGCGTAAAACGCTTCTGGGCGTCCTGTTTATCTTTGCCCTCGCCGCGGTAATGGTTTGGGGGCAGGCGGTAAACGGGTCGCTTTCGGGAAGAATAACGACCGCCACGGGCGAGGGGGTCTCGAACGCGGCGGTAACCATAACGAACGTGGATACCGGGGTTTCGCAGCGCGTGCTGACGGGGCCCGACGGCACATTCTCGATGGCGGGTCTGCCCTACGGGACCTACCGGGTAGACGTGGAGGTGGCGGGATTCAAGCGCACTTCCATGCAGAATGTCATGCTCCAGCCGCCGACGCCGAGGACGGTAACGATTGTCCTGGTGCCGGGCGACATCATGGAGACGGTGGAGATCATGGGCACGGCGCCGGTGATCCAGACCGATGATGGCGAAGTCTCGCTGGGAATCCCCACCCGCTCGGTGCGGGAGCTGACCATTCTGGACCGCAACTTCCAGCAATTGGCGCAACTGCAGCCCGGCGTGACGCCGCCCACCGCGACGGTGCCGCTGGCAGTGGATCCGGCGCACAACCGCTTCTTCAGCACCAACGGGCAGCGGCCGGCGATCAACCAGTGGAACATGGACGGAGTGAACAACTACGAGGCGTTCCGCGGGACGGCCATCCGGGTGCAGCCGGTGGAATCCATCCAGCAGATGAACCTGACGACCGCCAGTTATACGGCGTCGAAAGGCTTCACCGGCGGTTTGGTCGATTACAACCTGACGCGAGCGGGCACCAATCCGTGGCACGGCAGCGCGTTCGCGTTCCACAGCAACAACGATCTGCGCTCGCGGCCGTTTTTCAACAGTTCGCCATTCGATAAGCCGCGCTTCACTTACAACCAGTTCGGCGGAACGGTCGGCGGCCGGCTAATTGCCGATAAGACGTTCTTCTTCGGTTCCTACGAGGGCAATTACAATCGCGGCCGCACGAGCGTGCTGACCACGGCACCGACGCCCGCCATGCTGACGGGCGATTTCTCCGGCATCCCGGGGGTGACGATCTTCGATCCGACGACGGGCGCCCCCTTCGACGGGAACGTCATTCCGCCCGACCGGATCGACCCCGCGGCACAGGCCGTACTGAGTGCTGGGCCAACGGCCAACCTGGATGGGTTCGGTAACAACTTCCTGTTCAATCCCTGGCGGAAGAACGACTGGAACAAGTTCGACGGCCGCCTGGACCATCGCTTTGCGGACCACACGTCGCTGTTTCTGCGTTACGGCTACTCGAACCTGCACAGCATCGACGAGTCGGTGCTGGGCACCCCGTTGAACACCGGCTCGCGCAGCCGGATCGTGGCGCAGACCGCGGCGCTCAACCTGACCAACACGTTCACGCCGTCGTTCATCAGCGAGCTGCGGCTGGGCTACGGGCGGTATCTGAACCGCATGAACCAATTCGAGGGCTACCCGGGAACGGTGCTGGGGCCGCTGTTCAACACCACTGCGGACCTGCAGGCGGTAAACATCGCAGGCCTGCCGGCGGCGAGCAACCCGATGCTGTTCCCGATGCGCGCGGTGGACAACAACTACAACGTCGTGTGGAACGGCTCGTACCGCACGAGCTACCACAACTTCAAGCTGGGAACCGACATCCGGCGGTTCCGCGCGGACGGGTTCTTCAATCCGCTGCGGTACGGCCCGCTGGGGTCGGCGCTCTTCGATTCGGGGGCGTCGCTATCGCCGCTGGTGGGAGGCTTCAGCAACCTGGGTGCGGGGGCCTTCCCGAACGCGTTTGCTTCGTTCCTGGTGGGCGATCCCGGCTCGGTCCAGGCGATGCAGTTCAGCGAAACCCCCAGCATCGTACAGACCTGGTATAGCGCCTTCCTGTCCGACACGGTGCGGGTGGGACGGCGTCTGAGCCTGGATCTGGGGGTACGCTGGGACCTGTTCAGCCCTCTGGAGCCGCGCAACCGCGGCGGCGCCATGTTCTACGACCTTTCGACCAACGAGCTGCTGTTCGGCGGCATCGGGGACAATCCGAGGCGCGGCACGCAGCGCGACTGGGACTACACCAACATCTCGCCGCGGGTGAGCTTCGCCTTCCAGCCGATCGATCGCACGGTGGTGCGGGGCGGCTACTCGATCAACTACTTCCAGAACCCGTACCAGTTCACGGGCTGGATGCCATCGTCGATCCCGGTGAGCGCCGGGGCCGACGACCCGCTCGGGACGGCTGCATTTCCGAGCCTGCTGGTTCCCAGCACCGGTTTCGAGGGCGGCTATCCGGAGCGCATCGCGGCTCCGAACGTGCCGCTCAACGTGATCGCCAACGACACCGAGACCCCGTACGTACAGACCTTCAGTTTCCAGTTGCAGCACGAACTGTTCCAGGGCCTGATGGCCAGCGCGGGCTACGTGGGCGCGCTCGGCCGGCACCTGCCGCTGGTACAGGAACTCAATATCGGCGCACCCGGCACCGGCGTGGAGGGCCTGCCGCTGTTCGGTCCGTTCGGACGGACGGCCAGCACTCCGCTCTACGGCACCGGCGATAACAGCAACTACCATTCGTTCCAGACCCAGTTGACCAAGCGGTTTGCGCAGGGCCTAGCGTTCCAGGGAGCGTACACCCTGAGTTGGGCGGAAGGCTACACCTTCGGCAACGAGGGCTGGCTGCTCAACCCGTTTGACCGCGAATCCAACTACGGCTACCTGCCGTGGGACCGGCGCCACCTGCTGACGCTGGCGCACTTGTGGGAGCTGCCGTTCGGCGCCGGGACCAACCGCTGGAACCAGGGTTGGGTCGGGCATTTGATCGGCAACTGGCAGGTGAACGGGATCTTCTCGTGGGCGTCCGGGGTGCCCCTGGCGGCCACGACGGATCCGGTGTTCACGGGCGGCTCCGGCTCGCTAGTGTTCGCCAACCCCGTTGGACCCGTAGGGGCGGGCGGCTTCCTCAGCCAGTTTAACGCTCCGATTAGCGGCACCTTCGACCGCAGCGCAGTCCGTGGCGGGGGCTACCGGAACTACGACCTTTCCGTGTTCCGCTCCTTCCCGATCATGGACCGCTACAAGCTGGAGTTCCGGGGCGAGGTGTACAACGTCAGCAACTCGCCTCGCTTCGTGCTGCCGCTGACGCACATCGGCACGCCTGGCTTCGGAGACCAACCCAGCACGCTGAACGGAGAGTTCGGGCGGCAGTTCAACCTGGCAGCCCGGCTGATCTTCTAACCTTCGCCCATCCGCGGGACAGAGATCCCGCGGCGCAGCGAGCAGACAAGGCGCGGGGGAGCAATCCTCCGCGCCTTTTTCGTTTCAGTGACTGTGCGGTGTGAAAGAGAGGGTTCCCGGAGGCGTGGAGATGCCGCGGCGGATGGCATCGGAGTCGTCCGGGTGGAACGGAATGGGGCGTCCGATTACGAGATCCCGCAGGCTCTGGGTGGCCCTGGCCAAGCCCTTGCCGGCGTGGGCCGTGGTACGGGCCAGGGCGTGGTAGAGTTCGTGAGCCACCACGCGGCCCAGGGCGCGGCCCAGGGCCCATTGCCGCTCCTGGTCGCAATCGGTGGCGCAGTAGGTAAGGATCTTGCGCACCTGCTCACAATTGATTTCGGTAAACGGCAGGGGCTGACCGTCGGAAACCAGGGTAGATCCCAGGATGAGCTTCTCGCCGGCGGGGTCCTCCGGCCAGGGCTGGACGTGACACTTCCCTTTGAAGCGGACAACCACCAGACCGTCGAAACTCTCGGTGCCGCGATTTTCCTTCAGCTTTCGCCAATCTACGCGGAAGCCGGTGGGCTTCATGATAATGCCCACTTCGCGTTTCATGGCGGTCACCGCCATGGGGGCGGGGACACTATCAAAATCAATAAACACTCCGATAGATTTTCGCTCCGCGGCTGCAGAGCAAACGCCTACGGACGTCATGCAAAGTATTGATAATCCGAGGTTTATTACGGGGCCGGCCATGGTTTTCCCCAGTTAAGAAAGCCACATGCTACCACGTATGGAAGCGCACGGCAAGAAAACTTTCCAAAAATGGAAGAAAATTGCGTAGGGCTGGCTTACTTTGTGATTTTCTTCAGTTTGCGGCGGATGCGGCCGGCGTCTTTGGCCTCCGGATCCAGTTCGAGATAACGGGTGTAGGCTTCGCGGGCGGTTTTCATGTCCTTCATTTTTTCGGAGGCCTCGGCCAGTTTGAGCCAGGCTGTGGCATGCTCGGCGTTCCAGCGAGTGGCTTCGCGGTAGCGGCCGGCGGCGGCCCGGTAGCTGCCCTTGCGGAAATAGAAGTTGCCGATGCGGAGTTCCTTCTCGGCCTGTAAGGGGTTGAAGTCGTAGACCTTAGGTTGGGTGAGGCGCTCGTCTTCCTCGGGCGGTTCCTGGTATTGCTCCTCGGCGGGAGGCTCTTTGGAGGTTTCTTCGCGGCCGGTCTCGGCGGGAGCCGCAAGGAGTCCGGAAGCCAGCAGAAGCACCGCCCAGCGTGCCATAAACCGATTGTAGCGCGGGCGGGGTCCGGATTCGGACCCGCGCCTCCCGGGGGGTGCTAAGATTGTTTATATCCCCCTGATTCCAATGGATCTCCGCGAGAGAGTGGCACAGCTTCCCCTGGAGCCGGGAGTGTATCTGTACAAGGATGCCGGCGGGCGGGTGATCTACGTTGGAAAGGCCAAGAGCCTGCGCAACCGCGTGCGGAGCTACTTTTCCGACGACAAGCTGGCGGATGTGAAGACCGGCACGCTGGTTTCCGAGGCGCGGGATATCGAGTACATCGTCGTCGATAACGAAAAAGAGGCGCTGGCGCTCGAGAACAACCTCATCAAGCAATGGAAGCCGCGCTTCAACGTGCTGCTGCGGGACGATAAGACGTACCCGTACATCAAGCTGACCAACGAGCGCTACCCGCGGGTATTCGTCACGCGGCGGCTGAAAAAGGACGGCGCTACCTACTTCGGTCCCTACTTTCCGGCCAACCTGGCGCACCGGCTGGTGCACTTCATCCACAGGCACTTCAAGGTGCCCTCCTGCAAGGTGGATCTCACGCGCAAACACCCCAAGCCGTGCCTGCAGTACCACATTCACCGCTGCCTGGGGCCGTGTGTGGAAGGGCTGGTGAGCGATGAAGTCTACGCGGCGGCGGTGCGCAACGTGAAGCAGTTCCTGGAGGGACGGCACGGAGACTTGGCGCGCGAGCTGCGGGAACGCATGAACGCCGCCTCCGAGGCCATGCGGTTTGAAGAAGCCGCGGGGCTGCGCGACCTGCTCGCGACGGTGGAGGAACTCGACGAGCGGCAGAAGATGGCGGCGGCGCGCGGCGACGATACCGATATCTACGGGGTGTACGCGGAGCCGCCGCTGGTGGCGGCCAACCTCTTCCACCTGCGGCACGGGCAGATCGTGGACCGGCGCGAGTTCTTCTGGGAAGACCAGGGGGAGTTCGAGCCGGAGCAGTTTCTGGCCGCGCTGGTGAAGCAGATCTACCTGGACCAGCAGTACGTGCCGGCATCCATCCACGTGCCGGCGGATTTCGAGGACCGGGAGGCGCTGGAGGAGCTGCTTTCGGAGAAACGGGGGCACAAGGTGGAGATCCACACGCCGCAGCGGGGGCCGAAGAAGGCGCTGGTGGACCTGGTGGCCACCAACGCGCGGTACAGCTTCGACGCGCGCTTCCGGGTGCTGAAGCCCACTTCCCGGGCCATCAAGGAGGCGCTGCAGGAGGCGCTGGGGCTGGCCGAGGCGCCCGACAGCATCGAGTGCTTCGACATCTCCCACATCCAGGGCACCGACAAGGTGGCCAGCATGGTGGTGTGGGAGGACGGGAAGATGAAGAAATCCGCCTACCGGAAGTTCATCATCCGGGAGGTGGAGGGCAACGACGACTACGCCAGCATCCGAGAAGTGGTGACGCGGCGATACAAGCGGCTGCGAGACGAGGGAGCGGCGATGCCGGGGCTGGTGCTGATCGACGGCGGCGTGGGGCAGTTGCACGCGGCGGCGGAGGCGCTGGAGGCGCTGGGGCTGACCGACCAGCCGCTGGCCTCGATTGCCAAGCGCGAAGAGATCATCTACGTGCACGGGCAGGAGGACGAGCCGGTGGTGCTGGACCGCTTCTCCCCCATTCTGCACCTGGTGCAGTCGATCCGGGACGAGGCGCACCGTTTCGCCGTGACCTTCCACCGCACGCGGCGGAATGCGGACCGGCTGCGCTCGGAACTGGCGCAGATCGAGGGCGTGGGACCCATGACGGTGCGGAAGCTGCTGAAGCGGTTCGGAAGTCCCGAGCTGGTGAAGGCGGCGAGCGAGGAAGAACTGGTGGAGGCGGTGGGTCCCGCGGCGGCGCGCCGGGTGCGAAACTTCTACCAGTGACCTTAGAGTTTGAGCGGTTGCGGTTTCATCTGCGGGCGCACGACCGGCTCTACTTCCGCCCGGGGCTGGCGGCGAACGTGCTGCGCGGCGGGTTGGGTACGGTGCTGGCGGAGATGGACCGGGCGGCGTTCGCGCGCATTTTCGCGCCGGGCGCGGCGGGGGGACCAAGCGGGCTGGCCGATCCGCCTCGCCCGTTCGTCCTGCGGGCCGCGCACCTGGGCGGCCGGGTGGAGCCGGGGGAGACCTTCCACTTCGACGCTCACGTCTTCGACCTGCGGGATCCCGTGGGGGTGCGGCTGGCGGCGGCCTTCGAGGAGCTGGGGCGGCGTGGGCTGGGCCCGGGACGCGGGCGCGCGGAACTGCTCGAGGTGAGCCGGCCGGCGGCGCCTGCCATCCGGCTGGATCGCCCCGAGCCGGCGCGGCGCGTGCTGGTGCGGTTTGTGACTCCCACGGAGTTGAAGTGCTGCGGGGGGCTGGTGAGCCGGCCGGAGTTTGCAGTGCTGGCGGCGCGGCTGCGGGACCGCATCAGTTCATTGCGGGCGCTGTATGGAGCCGGGCCGCTGGAGCTGGATTTCCGCGGCATGGGGGAGCGCGCGGCCGCGGTGGAAATGACGCGCTGCGAGGTGACGCACAGGGCAGCGGAGCGGCGCTCGTCGCGCACGGGCCGGGCGCATCCGCTGGGCGGCTTCACGGGCGAGGCCGAGTACCGCGGCGCGCTGGATGAGTTCGTGCCCTTCCTGCGCGCCGGCAAGTGGACCGGCGTGGGCCGCCAGACGGTGTGGGGCAAGGGCGAGATCGACGCCGCGGTCGGGCCCGATTGAAGTCCGGCTGCGCTCCCTAAAGGGCGTTCGGCGGAACGGCCGGGACCGGATCGGGCGGCCGCGCCACTACGCCGTCGACAGCCTCGCGCATGGAGATGTTGTTGCGGTCGAGCGTCATGCCGGTGGCGCGATCGAGTTCCACCCGGGCCTTGCCGTAGTTATTGGCAGCGGCCACTTCGATGGAACGGGCGGTGGCCAGGTCGCGCTGCGCCAGAATCACGTTGTACATGGTGGAGGTCCCCAGGGCGAACTTCTTCTGCTCGGCGTCGAGGGTCTGCTCCTGGAGGATGCGTGCCTTTTCGGCGGCCTGGTAGCGGGCGCGCGCCTGCTGCAGGCCGATGAGCGCGTTCTGCACGTCCACGCGGACCTGGTTTTCCAGCCGCTGGAGCGCAAGCTGCTGCTGCCGCATGGTGAGCTGGTCGTTAATCATGTCGGCCTTGGCGGCGCGGTTGCCGAGCGGGATGGTGAGGTTGAAGCCCGCGGAGTAGTCGGGGAAGTTGCGGGCGAATAGCTGGTTGAGCACGGTGCCGTAACCGCCCAGGAAGAAGGGGGTCACGGAGCGGGTGCGGCCGGGGAGCACGGGCAGTTCGTTGGGCTGGCCGGCCAGGCCGTTGTTGGTGAAGCTGACCACGGCGTCGAGGGTGGGGAGCATGGCGCTGCGGCTGCCCTTCAGGTTGATCTCGGCGTTGCGGATCTGCATGCGGCTCTGCGACAGTTCGGGGCGCGCAGAGAGGGCGCGGGCCACCAGGTCCTGAATCGGTTCGATGGGTTCGACCTCGGGGATCTGGATGCGGTCGGTGGGGATCACGCGGGCGTCGGCAATGGTGGGGCTGGCCACGCCGTTGCGGCTGAGGACGTTCTTCAGGATGGTCTCCTGCTGGCGGAGCTGGGTTTCCGAGATGGTGAGGTCCTGCTGGCGGGCGGCGACTTCGGCCTCGGCGCGCACGATCTCGATGGGCGCGAGCGTGCCGATTTCGACCTGCTTGCGGTTGTCGTCGTAGAGTTTCTCGGCCAGCGCGAGGGACCGGCGCTTAACGCGCACGTCCTCCCGGAAGCTGACCAGGTCCCAGTAGAGATTGATCACCGCGGAGACGGTGGTGATGACCTGGTTTTTGAAAGTGAGGTCTGAGATCTCGCGGTTGTTTCTGGCGATGTGAATCTGGCGGGAGTTGACCGCCACGCCGAAGCCCTGGAGCAGGCGCTGGGTGATGGTGAGGCCCAGGCTGCCGTTGTGCGCGGGGTTGAAATCCGCGCTGCGGTTGTTGGTGCGGAGGAACTGGTTATCGAGACCCAGGCTGATGGTGGTGCCGGTGAGGAAACCCTTGCGGAAGGTGAGGGCGGAGGTGTCGTTGCGGGAGACGAAGGCGTTGGTGCCGGTGACGAAGGCGCTGGTCTGAGGGGTGCTGGTGTGGGACCAGCGCATGCTGCCCACCAGGACGCCGTCGAGGTTGGGGATGGTGCTGCCGGTCTGGGTGACCACGGTGGATTCGGCGGTGGCGGCGCTCTGGGAGGCGGCGGCCGCGGCGGCGCTGGCGCTGATGCCGGTCTGGGCGGCGCTGACGGTGGAAGAGGTGGCGCTGGCGGGACCGCCGCGCACCGAGGTGGTGACGCCGCGGGCAAAGCCGCCGCCGCGCGCGCGCAGGATGGCGGCTTCGGCAATCTGCGGGCCGTAGCGCTGGATCTCGATATCGAGGTTGTTTTCGAGCGCCAGCGCGATGGCGTCCTGAAGCGAGAGATAGAGATGGCCGGCGCGCAGCAGCGACTCCAGGCGCGTGGAGTTGGAGAGATCGATGGGGGGAACGACGGTGGGACGGTAGTTGCCGGTCAGCCAACTGAGGGGCCCGCCGGGGGTAGCCAGGTTGTGCGCAGCGGCACGCGTACCGTTATCGGACTCGGTTTGGCCGGCATAGACCGGCAGGGATAGCAATGTGACACAAAGTAGGGCGGTGATGCGTTGCAGTCGAAGCAGCATAGCAGTCCTCTTCGCGGACAGGCGGTTTAACGATGAACGGATTGACGGAATTGTTTTACATCCAATGGTATAGTAGGGCTTTGTGACCCCGCAAGCAGAGAGCATCCTGGCGTTATTCCGATCCACCGGCGCCTACCTGACCGGCCACTTCCGCCTGACGAGCGGAATGCATAGTTCGCAGTACCTGCAATGCGCGCTGGTATTGCAGCACCCCGAGCACGCCGAGCGACTGGGTCGCGAGATCGCGGCGGCGCTGCGGGAGGTGGTAAAGGAACCGGTGGCGCTGGTAGCATCGCCGGCGCTGGGCGGCGTGATTATCGGCCACGAGGTGGCTCGTGCGCTGGGAGCGCGGTTTATCTTCACCGAGCGCGATGCAGGCACGAAGAAGATGACGCTGCGGCGCGGATTCACGGTTACCCCGGGAGAGACCGCGGTGGTGGTGGAGGACGTGATCACCACGGGCGGCAGCACGCAGGACGTAGTGGACGTGCTGCGGGCGGCGGGCGCGCAGGTGGCGGCGGCAGCGTCGATTGTGGACCGCAGCGGAGGGCGCGCGGAGGTGGGGGTCCCGCGGGTGGCGCTGGTGACGTTGCAAACGGCGATGCACGATGCCGAAGAGTGCCCGCTGTGCCACACCGGCATCCCGCTGGTGAAGCCCGGTTCACGCCCGGTGTGATGCGCCGTATCCGCGTTACCGTGGCCTACGACGGCACGGACTTTCACGGCTGGCAGGTGCAGCCGGAGTTACCGACGATTCAAGGGACGCTGGAGCGCGTGGTGTCGGAAATCGAAGGCCGGCCGGTACACGTGGCGGGCAGCGGGCGCACCGACGCGGGCGTGCACGCGCTGGCGCAGGTGGCCGCATTCAGCATCGAAAACCCCATCCCCCCGGAGAACTTGCGGCGGGCCATGAACCGACTGCTGCCGCCCGCGGTGCGGGTGCTGGCGGCCGCGGAGGTGAACGAGGACTTCCACCCGCGCTATCACGCGGTGGCCAAGACCTACGAGTACCGCATGGTGCGCGGGGAGGTGTGCCCGCCGTGGGAATGGCGCTACGTGTATCATCATCCCTACCCGCTGGACGTGGAGCGCATGATCCGGCTGGCGCCGCTGCTCGCGGGGGAGCACGATTTCACCGCTTTTGCCGCCAGCGACGAGAGCGATGCCCTGGGGCGCAGCAAGGTGCGGACGGTGTGGCGGTCGGAGGTCGAGGCGCGCGGGGACAGGCTGTTCTACAGGGTGCGGGGCAGCGGGTTCCTGAAGCACATGGTGCGCAACATCGTGGGGACGCTGCTCGAAGCGGGCAAGGGGAACGTGGGGGAGGCGGAGCTGCGCGCACTGCTCGAGCCGGGATGTGCGAAGGCCGGGCCCACGGCGCCGGCCAAGGGGTTGTTCTTAGTGGACGTGGAGTATTAGGGTAGGCGTTATGAAACGCCGCAACCTGCTTCTTTCGGCCGCCGCGCTGCTCGCGCCGGCACAGGACCGGCGGGCCGTTATCCTGCAGCGCGCCCGCATGCTGGAAGACGTTCGGGGCCAGCAGATCGGGGAAACCACCCCGGAGACGATGGAACGCGCGGCCAAAATCGTGCGCGGAACCGTGTTCTTCTATAACCGGACGGAGGTGCGGGTCGGGCTGAAGAATATCGATTGGACCGGCGGGCACATCCGGCACCAGGAATGGCCGGCTCAACTGAACCGCTTCTTCCACCTGGTTCCCCTGGCCGCGGCCTATAGGGCAAGCGGCGACGAGGTCTTCGCGCGCGCCGCCCGGGCGTACATCGAGGACTGGATTCGCGGCGATCCCTACGGCAGCAGCGACACCCTGCGGGCCGGCGACAACACCCTGAACATGAGTATCCGGCTGGGTTCGAGCCGGCATACGGGCTGGGGAGGCGTTCTGCCGGTGTTCCTGCGCAGCCCCGCGTTCGACGACGCGTTCCTCGACCAGGTGCTGGCGTCTATGGAGGGGCAGGCGGAATTTCTTACGCGCCATCTCACGGCGAGGGGCAACTGGCGGGTATCGCAACTGGACGCGCTGGTCTTCACGGCGCTGCGTTTTCCGTTCCTGAAGAATGCGAAGCGGCTGCTGGAGACGGGCATCGCGGGGATGCGGGCGGCGCTGGCCACGCAGTTTCTTCCGGACGGCGTGCACGTGGAGCGCACCCCTGGCTATGCCGGGTGGATGACGAACGTGGCGGCCAATTACTACCTGCTGCCGAAACTCTTCCCAGAGGCCGATGCGGGGGTGGATGCCGGCCGCCTGCTGGGCGGGTTGGATTACCTGGCGCAGTGCCAGCTCAGCGGGTTCAACGACTCCACCGCCCCGCACACGGATCCGAAAGAACTGCGGGCGTTGGAGGAGCGGGCGGAAACCATCGCGCGGCTGCAGCTCAAGGCGCCGCCGGAGCCGCCGCTCGAGCAGGCCTTTCCGCACGCGGGGCAGGTCTTCCTGCGCTCGGCGTGGAAGCCGGGGGCCGACTACATCGCTTTCGACGCCAGCACCTGGGGCGGCGGCCATAGCCACTTGAGCCGCCTCGCCTTTGCGTTCCGCTCCGGCGGGCGGATGCTGGTGGCGGATCCCGGCATTCTCAACTACGAGATGAGCGACCCGATGGCGCCCTATGGGAAGTCCACGGCCGCGCACAGCACCCTGAATATCGGGGGGATGAACCAGTCGGGCGCCGACGCGCAGTTGCTGCGAACGGAGTTCGCGCCGGAGGTGGCGCTGATACAGGCGCGCTACGAGGGCGGCTACTGGCAGGGCGAGTACCGCTGGAGCTTCAAGGGCCGGGGCGCGGGGACCTACGGAAGGCACGAGCGGATCCTGCTGTGGCGCAGGGGCGA
>JAWLGN010000077.1:0-19700 GCA_041685075.1 Bryobacteraceae bacterium | reverse complement strand
TGGGGGGCCGGCTGCTGCTCCGCGGGCTTCGGTTTGGGCGCCTCGGGTTTGGCCGGCGGCGGCTGAGCGGGCTGCTGCGCCTGCGGCTTCGGCGGCGGGGTGTACATGATGGGCGGCGCTACCTGCGCGGCAAGCATCGCTGTGGCGGCAACGCCCGCCAGGCCCGATCGCAACCAGGAATACATCGTCATGCCGTCCGTATTTTTGTCCTCCGCTGTCGGCGGGTGCCGGGGCCTGCGCGCGTTCCCAGGCCCGCTGCTCCTCTTCGTTCAGTTTGCTCTTGCTCTGCCGCCACTTGTAGACGCCGAACGGCCCCGGTCTTTCGAAGCGGACGTAGTCGCCGTCGTCGAAGGCCCGGAGAGTGGCCGCCTCGCCTTTGGCGGTCTCCGGAGTGGCGGCTTTGTCCCGGTCTTCAAATCGCGACAGTCCCCAGGGGGTCTTGCGGTAGATCCACTTGCGCCCCTCGCGGTCGGTGTAGTGCCAGGTATCCGCTCCCGCCTCCACGGCGCCGGGCGGCAGCTTGACGGAGGCAGCCTTCCTGGCCCGGGTGGCCTGCTTTGCCGGCTTCGTAGAAGTCTTTCCGGCCGCGGGTTTTTCGGCGGCGCACATGGCCGCGGCGCACAGTATCAATCCGATCCAGATTCGCATCTCTCTCCGTGCTCCTTTCTACTGCACCGGTTCCCACCGGCAGACCTGTCCGAAGGGACTATCGGTCACTACTTTCCGCACGCCATCCACGATGGTTCCCGGCGGCGTACTGTCATTGGGGACGCAGGCGCGAAAGCCCTTTCCCACGTCGACACCCGGTCCGGCCTGCACCTTGGGCTTGGCGGCGGGAGACGGCTTTGGCGCTTCGGTGCGCCCCGCCGCCGCGGGTGCCTCACGTGAGGCCGCCAGTTCCTCCAGCCGCTTACTCACCTGCTTGCCTTCCCACTCCAGCACCACTTCGCGCGGCGAAATCGAGATGAGGGTGAAATCTCCCACCGGCTGGCCGGGGCGGTAGTCGCGGTGCGGCGCCTTCTCGTTTTCGCTAAGGATGGCCACCGGCCCGTCTCCCAGGTTCATGGCGCCGTGGAAAATCGGCAGCGGCGGCATGGGCTTGGGCGGCGGCGCCGGCGCGGCTTCCACCACCACCGTGGGATTCCGGTCCTTCGTAAACAGCATCTTCTCGGCGATGTCGATGTAAGCGGCGGGGGTCAGCGGGGCCGGCGCTTCCGGTTCCGCTGCCGGCGGCGGCGGCACGGGCCGCACCGGCTTTCCCAACATCGCGCTTTCGCGCGCCCGCGCCTCCACCCACTCCCGCCGCAACTGCCATGCCGCCAGCACGGTCAGCGCCAGCAGGAGGAGGTTCAACAGCGCCAGCCTGCGAGTCAAAACGAACCCACCCCCTTCTTCTCCGGCACCAGCTTCCGCGGCACCACGCCGGAAACGCCCAGCCGCACCCCGATGGTCTTCTGCTTGGCGTTGGCCGGCGTAATGCGGATGTCGCTGGTGGCCAGCAGTTGCGGCTCGTTCCCCAGGGCCGCCAGGAAGTTCACCAGTTGCTCGATGGTGCAGGTGAAACTCATGGTCACCGAGACCTCGCCGTAGTCGTCGGCCAGCGGCCGGACGCGCAACTGCTCGGCGCCGCGCGCGTCGATGCCTTCCTGCTGCGCCACCTTGTGAACCGTTTCGAGAAGCTGTGCCTGCGCCTGCGCGGCGGTCTCGGCCGTCACCATGCCCTTCTCGCGCGCGGCAAGCTGCTCGAGCGCCCGCTTCAGTTCGGCTTCCTTCCCTTCGAGCATGGAGGCCTGGCGGCGCAGGCGCTCCAGCCGCAACTCGGCGGCGCTCACCGATTCGGCGGGCGCCACCACGGCATCCTCATCGTCGGCAAAGACGCCGAAGCGCAGCACGATGATCACGATCACCGCCAGCCCCAGCAGCGCGCGGCGGTTCAGGTTCCCTACTTCCAGGTTGGCGATCTTCATCGCCGGCCCTCCCGCAGGGTGTGGATGCGGAACAGCTCGTTGCTGCCCGTGCGCGCGATGACGGAGAACTCCGCGTTGCGGAACAGCGGGGAGGCGTCGATGATCTTGATCAGCCCCGCGGCCTGGTCGGCTTCGCCGTTGATGGTCACGGCCTCGCGGGTCAAATCCAGGCTGTTCGACCAGATGGGCGGCGGCAGCAGGTTGGTCAGCTCCTGCAAAGCCTCGAGATCGGCGCGCGTGCGCCCTCGGAACTCTTCGAGCAGCCGGACCCGGTTGCGTGCCAGGTCGATCTGCCGGTCGAGCGCGGCGGCTTTGCGCGCCTCGGGCTCCAACTGTGCGATCTCTTCCTGCAGCTTGCTGAGATAGGAGCGGTCGGCCAGCTTGCCGTAGCCCAGCGCCGCCGCCGAGGTGATGAGCAGCAGCGCCGCCAGCACCGCGGTGGGGATGAACATGGCGCGCGAGTGCGAGTGCCGCATTTCGCGCGGCAGCAGGTTGGCCGCGGGCGCCAGGCGGGGGCAGGCGCCCGCCAGCGCAGCCGCGTAAGCCAGCGCGGTTCCTTCTCCGGCGCCTTCCGCGCGCCGCCGCGGCAGCACCTCCGCCAGCGTCACCGCCTGCGTTTCCGGCGGCAGCCGCAGTTCGGCCGCGCCCAGCAGCACGGCGCGCTCCTCCGGTGCGTCGAATTCCGCGGAAAACACCGGCCGCGCCGGACTCTCCCCGTAGATCTCCACCGGCCCGTCCGGATCGTTCCGGCCCACCGTGACAAACCCCGCCGGAGGCGCGCCGAACAGCCGCAGCGCCGCATGGATGGCGGCTGCGGAAAAGGTGAACGATACTACCGGCACCCCGGCTTCCGCGAACAGCGCCGCGTATCGCTCCAGCACGGTGCGGCGCATGATTCCTACCAGCACCATGCCGTTGCCCAGCGGCGACCATCCGTAGACGGCTTCGTCGTCGCCGTACGGGTGCAGGGAATCGAGCTGCAGCGCGATGGCCGATTCCAGGTCCCTGGCCGCCACGCCCGCAAGCGCCAGTTGCCGCATGATGATTTCGCCGCGCGGCAACAGCACCGTGGCGCTCAAGCGGGTCTCCCCCAGGCGCTTGAGGAAGGCGTGATACTCGGCGCCCCATTCCGCGGCGGGCCGCTCGCGGTAGCCGCGGATGGTCAGGCTGCCGGCTGCCTGAGCGCCGGAAGGCCGCACGCGCGCTATGGTGACCTCCAGGTCCGCGCCCCGGATTTCGATCCCCACGCCGGTGCCGAAGGCCAGCAGCTTGCGAAACTCGAACTCCCGCGCGCCCATCAGTTGCGCCCCCAGGCCGTGTCGTACCAGCGCAGAATGTGGTACGGGGAATCGTACCCCGAAGGCATGAACTTCACCAGGGCCGCCACGCTGCGCCGCATGTCGGAAAGTCCTCCGTCCGACAGCCGCAGCCGCGCGGTGGCGCGCAGCGTCCAGATGGAGTTCCCGCCTACGCGCAGGCGCCCGGCTGCCGGCCCGGCGCCCTGGAGAAACTCTCTCAGTGCGGCATCGTTCAGGAAGGGCATCGCGCGGCGCCGCGATACCAGCGCGGCCACCGCGTCGGGCGGCAGCCCGATGGCGCCCAGCAGCGCCGGATGCGCGGTGTTGGCGTCGAAACGGTCGGTGGCACCGAACACCGATACGCAGTCGGCCAAACCGCCTTGCCGCACCAGCGGAGCGTCTTCCGCTTCCGTGCGCCGCCATGTTCCGTAATAGATATCCGGCGTCATGCCTTCGACCAGTAATAATTCTTCAATCTCTTCCAAGGACGCGTGACGTGCGCGAAAAGACGGACGCCGCGCGAGATAAAACTCGTCGAACAGGGTCATTCCGCCGCCCGGCGCGGGGCTGCGCCAGTCCACGATGGCTTCGGTGATGCGGTGCGCCCGCTCGGGCGGCGTCCCCAGGTTCACCAGCAGCCGGAAGATCTCCTCCGGCCGCGCCTGGTTGATGTTCAGCTTGGAGGTCTCCGGGATGATCTCCACCCGCGCCTCTCCGGCGGGAAAGGAGAGCACATCGAGCGTCGCGGAGGTGGGCTGCAGATGGGGCGGCAGATTGGGGTTGTTGCGGCGCCACAGCATGCGCAGGGTGGTGCGCCGGATGGCTCCCGAGGCCAGGTAGTAGCTGCGGGTGCCGTCCACGGTGGTAGAGGTTCGCTCCACCTCGCCGCGCACCGTGGTGGCGAGCGAGAAAGCGATGGCCGCCAGCGCAGCCGAAAGCCAGAGCACCGCCAGCAATGCCCCGCCGCGGCGCTTCTCAGTAGTCGCCATAGGGAATCATGGGGTGGCGCCGCAGCGGCACCGATGCCGTGATGGTCACGGGCTGCAGGCGCGCGGGATCGGGATCGAGCGGCGCCATTTCGATGCGCACGCCCAGCGGCCAGGCGTCCGCGACCCAGTTCTCCCGCCAGAGGTCCGGCGCGGTGGGCGGCGCGCCTTGCGGCGGAGCTTCCAGGTAGCTGAAGCGGCAATCCGCCAACCGGTCGGCCAGCACGAAGGAGTGCGGCCCCGCTTCAACGGGCCGGAAACGCGGAGCCACGGCTCCGAGCGTGGGGTTCGGGCCGCGCCCCAGGCACAGCAATCCCACCCCCAGGGGGCCCGTGTAGACCATCTCGTTCACCACCAGCCGCACCCCCACCCCGTCATCCCTGGGGATCACCAGGTACTCCAGCACGCGCGGCAGCCCGCGCCAAGCCTCCTCCAGCGAATACGCCGAAACAAACCGCATGGCTTGCGGTTCGCCCTGGAAGAACGGCATGCGCACGCGAGGCGCCTCCGGCTCCACCATGCACTGCGCCATCACCGGCATCAACCCGGCCACCTGTTCGAGCAGAATGCGCTCCACCCCCGCCACCCGTCGGTTGGCCATCAGGCGCTCGTTGGACCGGTTCATGGCGTCCAGCCCTACCCGCATGGCGGTGAGCATGCCGGCGGAGAGCAGGCTCAGCAGCGACACCGCGATCAGCACCTCCATCAGGGTGACGCCACTTTCGGAATGGATGCGTCCGCTCATGGCGCTTCCGGCGTGAACACGGCGCTGCGGTAGCCTTCGAGCGTCAGGGCGCGGCGCTCCGGTCCCGACATCCACCACACCTCCAGTTCCAACCGCTCCAGCACCAGCGATCCGGGCGCCGGATTGGGCGGCATCTCGAACGGCGCCACGCGCGCCTGCCAGCCGCACTCCGTGCCGCCGGTGAGCGCGGGGTCGAAATTGCCTCCCACCGTGATCATCTTGGGCATATGCCGGTCAAGCAGCAGTTCATCCATCTTGGCGCGCGCCAGCAGCACGGCCCGGTCGTAATCGGTCAGCCTGCCGGCGTTGCGCATCGAGCTGGAGATTCCGGACAACAGCCCCACCACCGCGATCCCCATGATGACGGTCGCCACCATCATCTCGAGCAGCGTGAATCCGGCGGCGGCGCGCTTCACTTTTGCTCCTCCAGGACACGCTCGATACGGGGGGCACCGGTCATGGGATCCACCCGCACGATCCGCCGTGCCCCCCGGCTGTTCGCGATCCGCACTCCCGCGCGCGGCGGCGTTCCGCCGGGCATCAGCAGAAAGCGCCGCACGCGTTCTTCTTCCTCGATGGCAGGCAGCACGGCTTCAATCCGCACGCCTTCCGGCAGATCCAGCCGCCGCGTGAAGCCGGGCTCGCTCGAGGCCAGCAGGATGGCGTTCTCCTCCATCGAAATGGTGATCTCGATGACCTCCTGCCGCCGCTGCGCGCGGTTCAAAGCTCCGTTCAAAAACGCGGCGATGGAGTCCGACGCCGAAGCGATCCGGATGCTCTCCAGCCCCGCCGAGACCGAAGGAAAAAACACCCCCGCCATGAGTCCGATGATGGCCACCACCATCATCATCTCCATGAGGGTGATGCCGGCCTGGTCCCGGCGCGCGCTACTGGCTTTTCCAGGAGACCACATCCGCGTTCAGGTCTTCTCCGCCCGGCTGCCCGTCGGCGCCGTAGGAGATCACGTCCGGTTCGTCGCCGTGCTCCCCGGGGTACTTGTAGACGTAAGGCCGCCCCCACGGATCCACCGGAATTTCCTGCGGCAGGTAGGGACCGTTCCACTGCGGCACGTCGGCGGGCCGGGTGCGCAGCGCCTCCAGCCCCTGCTCGGTGGTGGGAAAGATGCCCGTGTCGAGCTTGTAGGTCCCCAGCGCGGTCATGAACGAGTTGATCTGGGCCCGCGCCGCGGTCACACGGGCTTTGTCGGTCTGCTTCAACATGCGGGGGGCGACCAGCGCGGCAAACAGCGCGATGATCGTAACCACCACCAGCATCTCGATCAGGGTGATGCCGGCCCTTCGCCGCGCCCTGTCTCTGTCGATCGTCTTCTTCATGGTTTCAAACCGCCACTTCGTTGATGCTCGTGATGGCGAGCAGCATACTCAGGATCAGGGCGCCCACCATCACTCCCATCACCAGGATAACGATTGGCTCGAAGATGGAGGTAAAGCGCTTGATGGCCGCGCGCGTGTCGTTTTCGTAGATATCGGCCATGCGGGCGAACATGTGGTCCAGCCGCCCGGTCTCCTCCCCCACCATCAGCAGGTGCGCCGCCAGCGGGGGGAAGACTCCCGCGCGGCGTATGGGCGCGGCCACGCCCTCCCCGCGCTTCACCCCCTGGGCCACCGCTTCGAGCGACCCGGCGATCATGCGGTTGTTCAAAATCGCCGAAGCGATCCCAATGGACTGCACCAGCGGCACGGCGTTGGCCACCAGGGTGGCCATGGCGCGCGCAAACCGCGCCGTTTCAGCCTTCCGCAGCGCATCGCCGAGCAGCGGCACGCGCAGCCGCAGCGCGTCCCACCACAGCCGTCCCGGCGCCGTCCGGATGTAGGCTCGCAGCGCCACCACCGCCGCCAGCGCCGCGGCGGCTACTATCCACCAGTACTGCTGCACGATGTGGCTGGCCTCCAGCATAATCTGGGTAGGCAGCGGCACCTGCATGCGCGATTCTGCAAAGACGGAAGCGAAGCGCGGCACCACGAAGTTCAACAACACGAAGATCGAGGCCACCCCTACCAGCGAGAGCAGCGCCGGGTAGATCATCGACGAAATGATGTAGCTGCGCAGGTCGTCCCGCGAGCGCTCGAATTCGGCCAGGCGTTCGAAGACCACCGCGAGCGCGCCCGATGCCTCGCCCGCCCGCACCATGTTCACGAACAGGTCCGAGAAATACTCCGGGTGCGTCGCCAGGCTATCGCCCAGCGACTTGCCGCCCTTGAGCACCCGCAGGATGTCCAGCACCACGTAGCGGAAGGCAGGCCGTTCGGTGAGTTCCCCGGTGATGGTCAGGGCGCGGTCGAGCGGCACCCCGGCGTTGAGCAGGGTGGAAAGCTCCTGGGTGAAGAACAGGACGTCGCGCCGCCGCCGGCGCCCGAACACCGGCAGTTTCAACTCCAGGCCGGACTTCCGAGGCGCCGTCCCCACGTAGACCGGGATCAATCCCTGGCGCCGCAACTCGCGCGCGACGAACTTATCGGATTCGCCCGTGACGCTGCCCGTCCGCACCTTCCCGTCCGGCGCCACGGCTCTGAAGAAGAAGGTGGCCATCAGAACTCCTGGGTCACCCGCATCACCTCTTCGGCCGTGGTGACCCCCAGGGAGACCTTGTGCCACCCGTCTTCCCGCAGGTTGTGCATGCCGTTGCGGCGCGCCGCGGCGGTGAGCTGGGCGGCATCTTCGTTGGCCATGATCCGCCGCCGGATGTCGTCGTTCAGCTCCATCAGCTCGAAGATGCCCATGCGGGAGACGTAGCCCGTGCCGTTACAGCGCTCGCAGCCGGCGCCGCGCCAGGTCTCCACCTGGGTACCGTCCGGCGCCGTCCGCGGCCCCGCCGGCACGCGGCAGTCCGCGCAGATGACCCGCACCAGCCGCTGCGCCAGCACCGCCACCAGCGAGGAGGTGATCAGGTAGTTCTCGACCCCCATATCGGTCAGCCGCGTGATGGCGCTGGGCGCGTCGTTGGTGTGCAGCGTGGAGAATACCAGGTGCCCGGTCAGCGCCGACCGGATGGCGATATCGGCCGTTTCGCGGTCGCGGATCTCCCCCACCATGATCACGTCCGGGTCCTGCCGCACGATGTGGCGCAGCCCGGCCGCGAACGTCAACCCGATCTGCGGGTTCACGTGGATCTGGTTGATCCCGTCCATCTGGTACTCCACCGGGTCCTCGATGGTGATGATCTTTTTGTCCGGCAGGTTGATGCGCTTCAGCGCCGAGTAGAGGGTGGTGGATTTGCCGCTGCCGGTCGGCCCGGTTACCAGGAAGATGCCGTGGGGCAGGGAAGTGAAGTGCTCCATGCGCGCCAGCATGTGCTCGTCGAAGCCCAGCCGGCGCAGGTCGTAGAAGTCGCCCGCGGAGCGGTCGAGCAGGCGCATCACCACGCTCTCGCCGTAGAGCGTGGGGAGCGTGGAAACGCGCAGGTCCACCTCGCGCCCCAGGATCTTGATTTTGATGCGGCCGTCCTGCGGCAGGCGGCGCTCCGCGATGTTCAGCTTGGCCATCAGCTTCAGCCGGGAGATGATGGCGGCTTTCAACTCCCTGGGCGGCGACTCCTGTGCGTAGAGCACGCCGTCCACGCGGAAGCGGATGCGGAACTCCTTCTCGAACGGCTCGATGTGGATGTCGCTGGCGCGCTTTTCGAGCGCCTGCGCGATCATGGCGTTCACCAGCCGGATGACGGGCGCCTCGCTCGCCATATCGCGCAGGTGTTCCAGGTCTTCGCTGGCCTGCTCGCTCTCGTCGCCGGCCAGGACCTGTCTTTCGGACTCGCTGCCGTAGTGCCGCTCGATGGCGTCCAGGATCTCCTGCTCGGCCGCCAGCGCCGGCTTCACCTTCAGGCCCGAAAACCCGCGCACCGCCGCGATGCTTTCGAAATCCAGCGGGTCGGCCATCGCCAGCGTGAGGGTGGCGTCGTCCAGCGCCAACGGATAGACGCGGCACTGGCGCAGGAAGCGCGGGGCCAGGCCTTCCAGCTCCGGAGCGGCGGGCGGCGGCGCATCCACGGTCACCAGCGGCACCGCCAACTGCTCGGCAAGCACTGCCAGCAGGTCGCGGGCCGCCAGAAATCCCATGTCCACCAGGATTTTGCCGATCTTATCGCCGCGCTCGCGCTGCAACTCGAGCGCGCGCTCGAGGTCCTCCGGTGCGATCAGCCGCCGCGCGATGAGCATCTCGCCCAGGCGGGGCGGCGCCACGGCCGCCGCAGGGCTCGCGCCGGAATGGGGATTCGCGCTTGCCACGTCAGTACTCTTGCACCTCTATGGCGTTATCCGCCGAAGCCTGCGCCAGCAGCTTCTGCTTCTGCGCCTGCATGACGATCTGGGCCGGCAGCCCCGAGGTGTCCTCCCAGTTGAAGTGGAACAGCGAAACCGCGATCACCACCCGCTCCTCCTCCGGCATGCTGCTCAGCGCCCTGGCCGTCTGCTTCAGCATCTCGCGCATGAGCGACTTTACTACCGGCAGCCGCTCCAGTTTGCGCGCGCGCACCCGGGCGACCTCCTGTTTCGACATCTTCTGGCGGAACGGGTTGATGGTGGGGGTCATGATGAGATCGAGCTGCGCCGTGAAGACCGCCCCGAAACCCTCGAGATACACGCCCTGCGCGGAGCTCATCACCTCCACCGGGTCGGTGGCGCTCACCTTCCGGACCTTGCCGTCGAAGGCCTTTTCGATCGCCGCGATATCTGCGCGGACGGGGCCCGTGGTGGCGGGCTCGCTCTGCCCCCATGCCGCCGCCGCCAGCAGCAGCAGGACCGAGGCCAGCTTCATTCAAACCCTCCCAGAGCGGCGCTGGCCAGCTCCAGCCGCATGCGCGCGTAGCGCTTCTCCAGCACAGATAGATTCTGCTCCACGGCCAGTTCGATGGATTTCAGCTCCATGTTGTGCCGTTCCTCGGCGGCCGCCAGCAGGTCCCGGGTGCGGGCCTCCTGGCGCGCCTCCGTCTCGGCCACCGCGCGCGCGACGGCCTCCTGGAGCCGCTGCTCGAGCTTCGCCTCGATGGCCGCCAGTTCCGGTCCCGGCGCCGCGACGGTCGGTGCGGGAGCCGGCCGCGTCAGCGCGGAAACCATCATGGCAACTGCCAGCACGGCCGCGGAGGCGAACCCCAGCCGTGCGCTGGATTCCCAGAAGGCCGCCCACCAGCGGCGCGGCGCGGAAGGCTCGAAGACCCGGTCGGATACGAAACCGATCCGCCGCGGAATCTCCTCCTCCGCCAGCGCCGCCAGCGCGGCTTGCGTCAGGCGCAGCCGTTCCAGCTCTTCGCCGCAGGCTGCGCAGCCCTTCACGTGCGCCTCGACTTGCCGGCGTTCACTGTCTGCCAGCTCGTTCAAGGCGTAGTCCTTCAGATCGAATGGCGAGCAACTCATTCCAAACCTCGCGACTTCACGGGAGCCAGTTCAGCCTTCAGAAGATCCAGCGCGGTGTACAACCGCGACTTCACCGTGGATACCGGGCAATCCAGAATTCCGGCCATCTCCTCGAATTTGAAACCCTGGTAGATCTTGAGGACCACGGCCTCGCGCTGGTCCGGCGACAGCCGGTCGAGCGCCGCGCTTACCGCCAGCGACAGCTCCACCGGAAACACCGGGCTGCCCCCGACCGTGATACCCTCCCCGGTCGTCTTCACCGGCATCTCCTCCACGTCCGCTTCCGGCCGCCGCTTGCGAAACAGCGAATACGCCTCGTTGTGCGCGATCCGGAACAGCCACGGCGCGAACCGGGACGGGTCTTCGAGCTTGCGCAGATTCTGGTACGCCTTCAAAAATACGTCCTGACTGAGGTCCAGAGCGTCCTCGCGGTTGCCGAGAATGCGCAGCAGGTAGTTGTAGACACGCTTGTCCCACCGGGAAACCAGGGCATTGAACGCGCCCACGTCTCCCTCGCGCGCCTTGCGGATCAGGTCCGCATCCTCTACCGCCCGGAAGATCAAAGGGCTCCGGCTCCTTGTCTGAAGACGCTCGGGTTGAGCGAAAAGTCTGGAACGTGTGAAAGGTTTAGTGTAACGTGTGGGAACCGGCCGGGCGCGGGCCTCAGGCGGGAGCGCCGCCGCCTGCCGTTTCAATCGACAACTGGTCGCCCTTGCGGGTGCCGGTGGCTTCCACCGTGCCGGCGGGCAACTCCAGCACCGAGTGCGCCGGCAGGCAGGCGGAAATCCTCCACGGCCCCACGCGGCTGCACGTTTTGCGCACCCGGTGATCGCGTGTCAGGTAGACCAGGTCTATGGGGAACCGCATGAAAAACGTGTGGACGGATTCGCAGGGTACGATCCACAACCCCTGCCCGGCATCCAGGCGCTCGTGCCGCAGCAACCCGACCCGCCGCTTGGCGCTGGTATCGGCCACCTCGGCTTCCGACGCCAGCACCGTGTTGCGGGTCTGGTTGCGAACCGCGATCTTCACACCCGCCTAGACCCCTTCCAGCAGGTGGCCCATTTTTTCCTTCTTGGTGCGCAGGTACGCCTGGGTGGATGCGAGCGGCGGAACCAGGCAGGGGACCCGCTCCACCACTTCGATGCCCGCTTCCTCGACCGCCCGCACTTTATCCGGATTGTTCGACAGCAGGCGGATGCGCGTCAGCCCGAAGTAGCGCAGAATGGCGCCGGGGAGAAGGTAATGGCGCAGGTCCGGCTGGAAGCCCAGCCGGAGGTTGGCCTCCACGGTATCGGCGCCGTGGTCCTGCAACTCGTAGGCGCGCAGCTTGTTGAGCAGCCCGATGCCGCGCCCCTCCTGGTGCTCGTAGATGATCAACCCGCGCCCCTCGGCGGCGATCCTCTCCATGGCCATCTCCAGTTGCGCGCGGCAGTCGCACCGCAGGCTGTGGAAGACGTCGCCCGTCAGGCACTGGGAATGGATACGCACCAGCGGCGGCGCGTGCGGCACGGCTCCGTTGCCGTTCACCGGCGCTCCTATCGCGCCCATGTTCAGTACCACCGCTTCTTCCACCGCGTCGCCCTGGCGGGCGTCAAAGCCGAAGATGCGGAAGCATCCGTAACGTGTAGGCAGGTCGGCCTCGGCCACTTTGCGCAGCTCCGGCATACGGGGACTGGTCATCGCGTGTAAATGTCTGGCTGCCTCTTTCATTATAATGAGTTCGAGCCCGAATGCGCGAAGGATACTGGGTAACGCTGTTGGTCAAACTCGGGGTGGTGGCCTGTCTGGCCAGTTTCCTGGTGCGTTCGAGCGCTGTCAAACGCATGCTCATGCAGGAGTCCCGCACCCTGGGACAGCGGCTGCGCCTGGCGCTATGGTTCTCCACCGTCTTCGCCGCCGGCGTGGCCACCCGCGTGGTGGGCCGGAGCTACCAGGCGGTGGACCTGGGGCTGGAGGCGAGCCTGCTCTCCGGCATCCTGGGCGGTTATGTCACCGGGCTGCTCTCGGGCATTCTCATCTCCATCCCCGCGATGATCGCCGGCGAACACCTCACCATGCCGTTGCTGGCAAGCGTGGGCCTGCTGGGCGGAGTGGTGCGGGACTGCGCTCCCGACCCGGAAGAGGTCTGGCGCTTCTCGCCCTTCTTCGACCTGAATATCTACCGTTTTTTCAAGGAGAGCCGCGATCATCGCCGCACGGCCTTTCACCTGCTGCTGCTGGCCTCCATTTTGTTCGCCGAGTTCTTTCGCCAAACCCTGGGATACTTCTTCGGCCGCGATCGCCTCTTCTACATTTCGCCCGCCTGGGACCAGCCCCACCCCCTGGCCATTGTGGCGGTCTATGCCACTACCTTGTTCGCCGTGAGCCTGCCGCTCAAGATCTGGAACAACGCCCGCAACGAGAAGAAGCTCGAAGACCAGCAGCGCTTGCTCATGCAGGCGCGCCTGCAGGCACTGGCCGGCCAGATCAACCCCCACTTTCTGTTCAATACGCTCAATTCCGTCTCCTCGCTGATCCGCACGGACCCGGCCCAGGCGCGTACCATGGTTCTGAAGCTCTCCAATATCCTCCGCCGCCTGCTACGGAAACACGAAAATTTTGCGGCCCTGCGGGAAGAATTGAGTTTCATAGACGACTACCTGGCCATCGAGGTGGTACGCTTCGGGGAGAAGCTTCGCTTCGATAAAGAAGTGGAGCCGGAGACGCTGGATATGCTCGTGCCCAGCATGTTATTGCAACCATTGATCGAAAACTCGATCAAACACGGGCTCAGCACGAAGGTTGAAGGAGGCACCATACGGTTGCGGGCCTCGCGCGTGGATTCCCGCCTCCATCTGCTGGTGGAGGACGATGGTGTGGGAATACCCGAGGCCAAACTGGCCAACCTGTTGGAACGCGGCATCGGGGTCAGCAACGTGAACGAACGGCTCAAGGTGCTGTTCCAGAACGACTATCGGATGTGGATTGACAGCCAGCCGGGACGCGGCACGCGCATCGGCATAGAGGTCCCTGAACTCACTACGGATCTGGCGGCGATTCCTTAGCCGGCGCGGACGCCCGCGGCGGCACTTCTGTACATGTACGGCGAGGAGAACGGATCTTTGGACAAGCTCGAATACTCGATCACCCCTTGGCCCACGAATGGGCTTCCTGCAACGCTGGCGCACCGCACGCGCCGGGTTTACGACAGGATGGCGGCTTTCTATCCGCTATCGACGATGTTCTTCCATTCGCGGGCACACCGGTGCGCGCTGGAGGCTTCCGGCATTCAGGACGGTATGCGGGTGCTGGAAGTGGCCACCGGGTCAGGTGAGATGTTCCGGCGCATTCTGCGCGTCAACCCCAACGGCGCCAACGTGGGGGTGGACCTTTCCCCCAACATGGCCTCCCGCACGCAGCGGCGGGCGCGGCAGGACTTTCCCTCCTCGCTGGCCTTTTGCCAGGCCGTGGACGCGCGGCAAATGCCCTTTCGCGACCAGACCTTCGACGCGGTGGTCTGCTGTTACCTGCTGGAGCTGCTCTCGGCGGAGGATATCGTCCGCACGGTAGCGGAGTTGCACCGCGTCCTGCGGCGGTCCGGCCGCCTGGCCCTCACGCTCATCGGGCAGAATACCGCCGTCTTCAATCGCCTCTACCGCATGGGGGGCAAGGTGGCGCCGGCGTTCTGGGGCCGGCAGGTCGAGCAGAGCATTCCGGACGTCATCCGCGCGGCGAACTTCCGCATCCTCCAGGACCGCGTGGTGCGGCAGTCCGGCTATCCCTCTCGCGTGTTGGTAGCCGGAAAGTAAGGGTCTCAGGCGGCGCCCGCGCCCGCGGGGCCGCCTTCACTACCCCGGTTTACGCGCCCACGGGGGTGCCCGGAGACTTCCGCCACAGCATCAGTTGCAGCAGCAGCAGGGCGGTCAGGTGCAGCGTGCCCATGAACATGATCATGGGGGTGTAGCCGAAGTAAGTCACCACGAAGCCCGGAATCACCGCGGAGAACAGGAAGCCGCCGATGCCTCCGGCGCAGCCGCCGATACCCGTCACCGACGCCACCGCGTTCTTGGGGAAGACGTCCGAGGTGGTGGAGTATAGGTTGGCCGACCACCCCTGGTGGGCGGCCGTGGCGACGCTTACCAGCGCCACCGTCAGGATGGCCGTGGGGGCCACCGCCGACATGGCCGCGATAGGCATGGCCGCCGCGCACAGCGCCATGGCCGCGCGCCGCGCCTTGTGGGTCTCCCATCCGCGCCGCATCAACCAGCCGGAGATCCAGCCGCCGCCCACGCTGCCCACGTCGGCCATCAGGTAGACCACCGGTAGCGCCCAGCCGATCTCCACCAAATTGAACTTCCGCACGTCGTAGAGATAGGGAGGCAGCCAGAACAGGTAGAACCACCACACCGGGTCGGTCAGGAACTTGCCCAGCGCGAAGCCCCAGGTCTGGCGGTATCCCAGCGCCTGCAGCCAGCCGATGTTCGGCTCGCCCTTGTCTTCGGGCTGTTCGGGCGGCTTCCGATACATCAGCAACCAGGCGATCACCCACAGGAAGCCCAACGACGCCGTCCCGATGAAGCAGGCACGCCAGCCGAAGTGCATGTTCAGGTAGACGAACATGGGCGGGCCGGCCATGGCCGCCACGTTCGTGCCGGCGTTGAAGATTCCGGTGGCGAAGGCGCGGTCTTTCTTGGGGAACCATTCCGCCACGCTCTTGATGGCCGCCGGAAAGTTTCCGGATTCCCCGAAGCCGAGCAGCGCCCGCCAGATGCCCAGGTCGAACGGATGGCGGGCAATGCCGTGCAGCGCCGCGGCAATGGACCACCAGACGATCGCCACGGCATAGCCCAGCCGCGTCCCGTACCGGTCGATGAACTTCCCTGCGAACAGGAACCCGATGGTATAGGCTGCCGTGAAAGCGCCCGTCAGGTAGCCGTAATCCTGGTTGGAGATATGCATCTCCTCCCGGATCACGGGGATCAGGACGGAAAAGACGATCCGGTCCAGGTAGTTGATGGTTGTTGCGAAAAACAGCAGCGCGAGAATGCGCCACCGGTATGGACTGAGGGGATGAGGCGCCGGTTCTGCCGTGCCGAAATTTTGCGAGAAGGCCACCGAAAATTATAAGGCAATTCGCCGCCACTGTGGCGTTGGCTGGAGAGCGGCTCTCAAGCCCGCTGGCCCGGAACCGGCGGCAGCGCCGGATCCCGGCTTTCTATCAACCAGTCCGCCAGCCGCGATTCCATCTCCGCCCGCGCCTTCGCGTACGCGGGATCGTGGTAGAGGTTGTGCAACTCGTGTGGGTCTTCAGTCAGGTCGTACAATTCGCCGTACGGCGCGCGGAGATAGTGCACCAGTTTCCACTTGGCTGTCCGGATCGCCTTGGTGGTCGGGAACTCGGCATGAATCTCCTCGCGGCCCGCGGCGGCGCCCTCGACCAGGGGCAGCAGGCTTCTCCCCTGAATGCGTTCCGAGGGACTGAACCCCAGTAGCTCGAGAATCGTCGGCAGGATGTCGATGCCTTCCGTCATACCGGGGACCCGCCGGCCCGCGGGCAACTTCCCGGGCGCGTGAAAGATCAAGGGCGCCCGCAGGACCTCGTCGTACATGTAGCGAGCCTTGAATAGCAGTCCGTGATCGCCCAGCATCTCGCCGTGGTCCGCTGTCACGACCACCAGGGTGCGGTTCGCCAGCCCGAGTCCCTGCATGGCGTCGAGCATCCGCCCGATGTGCCGGTCGTTCAACGAGATCATGCCGTAGTGGTAGCTCTTGATGCGGTCCAGGTCCCTCGCGGTCATGCCGCGCAGATCGAATCCGGCGGTATTCTCGATGGACCCGCGGTGCGAGGGCGGCTTATTGTCCATCTCGCCTTCCCGCCGGTGCGACGCGGGAAACGCCGCGCCTTCATACATGCGGTCGTACGGCGCCGGCGGATCGAAGGGATGGTGCGGCCTTCGAAAGTTTACGTGGAGGAAGAAGGGACGGTTCTGCATCTCCTTCATGCAGTCCACCGCGCGCTGTGCGAAGTAGGCGGTCTCGTCGAGTTCTTCGGGCCAGGGGGCGGCATGCGCTTGAAACCTGGTTTTCAGGCGCTCGCGGTGCTCGGCGGCCTTCGCTCCCCACCCTTTCCGGGCGAGAAAAGCGTGATACTCGGGATCGCTCGCATAGAGCTTCTGGAAGCCGCCCAAGGCATTGGTGGGCGCAAAGGGCTCGTCCCCCACCGCCGCCGTTGCGTAGCCATGCCGGCCCAGAATGGTAGCCAGGGTCTCCTCGTCATCGGGCAGTCGATACTGGTTCAGCGGCGTCCTGTTCACGTGCGGGTACCGCCCTGTGTGGATGGAAGCCCGCGAAGGCACGCATTGCGGGCATTGCACGTAATGGCTCTCGAGCACGCCTTCCCGTGCGAGGCGATCCATGTGCGGGGTCTGGATATCGGGATTTCCGGCGGCCCCCAGGCAGTCCGCGCGATGCTGATCGTTGGTGATGAGCAGCAGGTTCCAGGGGCGGCTGCCGGGTTGGGCGGCGGCAACGGCGGTGCCGAGAAAATTCCGACGCGTCAGGGTGATGGGAGGCGCCATGGCGAGGAACAGGATATCACCGGCGGCTTCCCGGCGGCGGAACTTCAGGCCGAACCGCACTCCCCCCTCTTTGCGGAGGTCCGAACCCGCAAAATGGATGCCGGTTTCCTGCGTTTTGGGTTTAGACGGGCGTTTGGCGATTGATTAGTGTGAAAGTGGGGGCGCCGGCCGTGGATTTGACGCCGGAGGCAGTGCTGAAGGACACGCAGCCCGCGGCCCCGCCCCCTCTGCTATCCGGCCAGGTCTACGGAATGCGCTGGCCGGGAAACCAGATTCCTCGTCCCTGGCGGCTTTGGCTGGGCGCCGGGCCGGGGCCGTCGGAGAAACGGCCGGGCTGGGTGGTGATGGGGCTGAGTTCGTTTTCCTCGAAGTAGAGCGGGCGGTCGAGCACCATCTCGATGGTACTGCCCTTGGCCAGCACGGCATCGGGCCCGCGGGAGAGCAGCACCCCGATCATGCCGGCGGTGGCGCCCGCGGCGGCGCCGATCCCCACGCCCTTGCCGTAACTCCCGGTGGCCGCGCCCGCGATCACTCCCACGGAGGCTCCCGCAGCGGCGGCTTCTCCCACGGTGCGGGCGTCGCCGCTCTTGTTGCCCTCGCTGCGGATGGTGCCTTCGGTGCGGTCCAGTTCCTCGTTGCCGCGGCCGTCGATGCCGCCCACACGCGCGCGGAAGTCGCGTGTCACGCCGTTGGGCAGGGTGAGGGAATCGAACCGCAAGTACAGTTCGCCGCGCCCCTTCACCCGCCCGGGCCGCTTCACCGCGGTCACGGTTCCGGCCACGTAGCTGCCCGGCGGAATCACGATGCGCCCCTTATCCAGGATGGGGAAGACGGTTTCCAGGTAGACGCGGTCGCCCTCGGCCGAGTGCTTGGTGCTGATGCTGTTGATCAGGCTCAGCGGCACCTTGGTTCCGGATGCGACCGTGTAGGCGTTCTCGGGCGGTGCGCTCTCTGCCCGGCGCCACCCGCCGGCCTCGTCGGAAGCCGGCTGCTGCGCCGAAAGTGTGATGGAGAGCGCGAAAATCATTGCGCCTGCGGCCCGTAGCGTCATGGCGAACTCCTGGTACAATTCTAGCCTACCTACGTAAACGCGGCCGGCAGTGTACGAGTTGCGTTCCGTTTTCAGGGCTGCGGCTGTTCGGGACCCGGGTTTACAGCCAGGCGTAGCCCCTCCATGCTCCAGGCGTCCTTGATGGCGATCCGGATCTCGGGATCGGCAGGGAGGTCGTCAGGCAGCTTGACGTTGATCTGGTACAAAGCGGCGAATCCGGGCGCCAGGCCGGCGTACCCGATGGATTCAGGGGGCAGCGGCTCCCGGTTGATCATCACGCGCAAATCTTCCGGATGCTTCAACCATATCTCGGACTCCTTGCGCGGTGGGATGCTAACGACCTCGCCGTCCTCCAGCCGCAGCACCGTGCGACCCAGGCCGGTGGCGTAAAGCATCAGCCACTCGCCCGGGCGTGCAGGCGTTTCCGCGGTGGCCAGAACGTAGGTGGCTGGTTCTTCGGTATCGGCCGGCGGCAGGACGCGGACAGCAAGAGCGTTGCCGCCCTCGACGGGGAACAATTCTGGGGCCGCCTCCTGGATCTTCAGCTTCACCCGCGGGCCACGGGAGCCGTCCCGCGTAACCACGATCTCGACCTCCCCGGCTTCCAGTATCTTCGGGTCTGCGAGCGATTCGGGTAGCACGAAGTTGATCTGGTCGTGGCCCACGTAGTGCAGCGGCACTGGCTGGCCCAGGTTGCCGCGCATGATCAGCACCCTCACGCCCGCGAGTTCGTCCGGCAGCGCCCAGTATCCCTGGCGCATAGCCGGGGTAGCGGCTTGCCCGCCCTCGCCCCACGTCAGGTTCTTCCCGAAGATAGTGACCATGGTATTGGGCGCGAATGGCCCGAGTTGAAAGGTAGTTCCGTTGACGATGCTGCTCTCGGTGTAGGACGGCGTCGTATCAGCTTCGGAACTCTCGGCTAGCGCAGTTGTTCCGAAAGCCACCAGTAGCAGCAGCCCGAGTGCTGCAGTCACGAGAAATTCATTGTACACGTACTTGGGCCCGCGTGGGCCGCTGGTAGAATGAGGGCGAGGAGGTCAACCGATGCCCGCCCCTAAACCGCTGCACCGGCCGGCCAATCCGGTATCCGACAGCGACGTTCACGCGGCTGAGGATTACCTCGCCGCTCTCCTGTCCGCCGAGGAAGAACTTTCCCAGGAAGAGGTGGAGTCCGTCCGCCAGAGCGTGGAAGCGATCCGCCGCGGCGAGATGACGCTGGCGGAGTTCGAAGAGAAGCACGGCCTGTAGGTCCCGTTCCTACGGGAGCGCCGTGCGCGGCAGTCTCCTGGGAATCATCCACGCGCTTCGCGGACGCGGGCAGCCACCGTCCGGGCCGCCTCCGCAACCGCTACGTCACAGGGCTTTCGGCCGGCGCGTTCCACCAGTTCCACCACGCCGCCCGAGAGCTTTTTGCCCACGGTGATGCGGTAAGGAATGCCGATCAGGTCCGCGTCCTTGAACTTCACGCCGGGGCGCTCGTCGCGGTCGTCGAGCAGCGCGTCGAGGCCCTGTGCCAGGCACTCCCGGTAGATCTCCTCGGCGGCTTCCTTCTGCCCTTCGTCGGCGATGTTCACCGGGGTCACCACCACTTCGAATGGAGCGATGGCTGCCGGCAGCGCCATGCCGTCCTTATCGTGGAACAGTTCCACGGCGGCGCTGAGAATGCGTTCCACCCCGATGCCGTAGGAACCCATGATGGGGGTGACTTCCTCGCCCTCGGCGTTGAG
>JAWLGN010000076.1:0-19730 GCA_041685075.1 Bryobacteraceae bacterium | reverse complement strand
GGTGTGGGGTCCGTGGGTGCGGGGGCCGTGTGGGGGCCGTGGGCGCGCGGGGGCGGTGCGGGGGCCGTGGGAGCGCGGGGGCGGTGTGGGGTCCGTGGGTGCGGGGGCGGTGTGGGGGCCGTGGGCGCGCGGGGGCGGTGTGGGGGCCGTGGGCGGGGGAGCGGTGCGGGGGCAATGTGTGCGGGCGCCATGTGGAGGGCGGGTTTTGCCGGTTTGCGCGCGGTGTTTGCGGGGTGCGCGGCGGGCGTGCGGAGGTTGCGCATCGGTATAATCGTCGGGGAATGCTCCTGGAGCTGGTGATCGAGAACTATGCCGTGGTGGACCGGCTGAGGGCGCGGTTCCATCCCGGGCTGAATCTGCTGACCGGGGAGACCGGCAGCGGCAAGTCGATCGTGGTGGATGCGCTGGGGCTGTTGTTCGGCGGGCGGGCCTCGGCCGAGATGGTGCGGACCGGGGAGACGCGGGCGCGGGTGGCGGGCATCTTCGATGTACGCGGCGACGCGCGCGTGGCGGCGCTCATCGAACCGGCGGGCTTTGCCCTGGAAGACGGCGAGCTGCTGCTGGAGCGGGAGATTCAGGCCGGTGGGAAGAGCCGGGCCTTTCTGGGCAGCCGGCCGGTGGCGGTGGCGCTGCTGCGGGAACTGGCGCCGCTGCTGGGCGATATCCATGGCCAGCACGACCAGCAGTCGCTGTTTCAGCCGGACGTCCAGCGGGAGATGCTGGACGCATTTGCCGATAATTCGGCACTGCTGGCCGATGTTGCGGAAGTGTACAGGCAGTGGCGCGCGGTAGGGGCGGAGCTGGAGGAACTCGAGCGCTCCGAACAGGAGAAGCTGCGGCTGCTGGACCTGTGGACCTTCCAGCGGCGGGAGATCGAAAGCGCCGCGCCGCAGCCGGGCGAAGATGCCGCGCTCGAAGGCGAGCGGCGTGTGTTGCAGAACCTGGAGAAGCTCCAGGAGAACGCGGCGGCGGCTTGGTCGGCGCTCTACGATGCGCCGGAGTCGGCGCTGGCGCAGGTGCGGCTGGCCTCGCGGCGGGTGGACGACTTAGCCCGTATCGATCCGGAAACGGGCGGCGTTCGGGAGCACCTGGATGCCGCGGCGCTGGCGATTGAAGAGGCCGCCTACACGCTGCGCGACTACCTGGGGCGCCTGGAGGCCAATCCGGGGCGGCTCGAGGAGGTCGAGGCGCGGCTGGCGGTGCTGGACCGGCTGAAGCGCAAGTACGGCCGCAGCGTGGAGGAGATCCTCACCTTCCTGGAAGAGGTGCGCGGGCAGATCGACGCGGTGGAGCACGCGGGCGAGCGCATGGAGGCGCTGCGGGCGCGGCAGAGCGAGCTGGCCGGGCGGTACGAGAAGCTGGCGGCGGCTCTCTCGGAGCGCCGGCGGGCGGCGGCACGGAAGCTGGAGAAGCGGGTGGAAGCGGAGCTGGCGCCGCTGGCGATGGAGCGCACCGTCTTCCGGGTGGAGATCGCGGCCGGCGCCTGGACGGCAGAGGGCGCCGACCGGGTGGAGTTTCTGGTCTCGCCGAACGTGGGGGAGGCGCCGCGGCCCATCGCCCGGGTGGCCTCCGGCGGCGAGATTTCGCGCATCGCGCTGGCGCTGAAGACCTCGCTCGAAGCGGGGCGGTTGCGAGCGGCGGGACCGCAGCGCACCCTGGTGTTCGACGAAGTGGACGCCGGGGTGGGAGGCGCGGCGGCCGAGGGGGTGGGGCGGCGCCTGCGGGCCCTGGCGGCGCAGAACCAGGTGCTGTGCGTGACCCACCTGCCGCAGATCGCCTGCTTCGCCGATCATCATTACTTAGTAGAGAAGCGGGAGAAGAACGGGCGCACGGTGGCCACGCTGGAGGAACTGGAAGGCGAGGCCCGCACGCGCGAGATCGGCCGCATGCTTTCGGGCCAGAAGCTCACGCCGGAGGCGCTCAAGCACGCCGGGAGGTTGCTCCGGTCGGCGCGGGCGTAGAGTGCGCCTTGTTGCGCGAAAGCCAGCCCTTTCTCCACATCAGAAAGTAGACCACCGCCAGGGCGACATAGGTGGCGATCCAGAGCCAGGGGGTCCACCAGGGAATGCCGTCGATGCGGAAGTCCGAAACCGGCCAGAGAAAGCGGGTGGCGTAGTAGCGCAGGCTGTGGGTGGGGACGTCGATGGCGATGTGGAGCAGCCAGCCGAGCATCTCCCAGACCACCCGGCGGGCCGCCAGCGACACCACCCCGAAGACCAGCAGGAACACGAGCAGGCTGTGGGCCATGGGGTAGAGGGGCAGGCCGATGCGGACGTGGGGATCGGGCGCGCCGGCCAGCCAGAGGAAGAGGCCCGCGGCGATGCGGGGACCGAAGGCGAAGACGTCCGGAAAGACACCCCACCAGACGGTCCAGCCGGTTAGGAGGGGGATGTGGGTCTTTCTTTTGACGGCGATGGCGGCGGCGGCCGTCCACAACCCGTGCGCCACAATCTCCATGAACTTTGCATGGTAGCAGGAGGCGGGGCTCCGTGGGGCCGGGCGCACGGGGTGCGTGACATGGAAATGGCAACTTGAGGGCGTTCCTTTTTTGTGGTTTTCCCTTCCGCAACTGGAGCAGGAAAAACGTGACCTGTGGCGCGCCATTTCCGAATTGGGCGACCTTCGTCCTGTATACTGAATGGCGACCGGGAGCATTCCAATGGAAATCTCAGGTAGCAATTCGATACCTCCGGGCTTTCCAGGGCCCGGACGGCAACCATGCTTTGCCATCCTATCCTCGCCATGCCGGCGGCAGGCCCGCCGGTGCTTCGCCATCACCATCGCCGCGCTCGCATCCCTCGCCTTCACGCCGGAAATTCTCAACGCCCAGGGGCCCGCGTCCGTTGACATCACCGAGTACGGCGGCGACCTCAAAGTGGCGCAGAGCATCACGGCGGGTCCGGACGGGGCGGTCTGGTTCACCCAAAGAACCGCCGGCAAAATCAGTCGGATCTCCATGTCGGGAGCGATCACCGAGTTCGCCCTGCCGAACGCCGGCGTCCACCCTTGCGTGATCACGGCGGGCCCGGACGGCGCCCTTTGGTTCACCGAAGTTCTCGCCAACCGGATCGGCCGGATGGCTACCAATGGATCGCTCACCGAGTATCCCATCCCGAGCGCCAACACCTCGCCGCAAGGCATCACGCTGGGGCCGGACGGGGCGCTCTGGTTTACCGAGGCCGCCGGGAGAATCGGGCGCATTACCACTGCCGGCGAGATCAGCGAGTTCACGCTGCCCGGCGGACACGACCCCACCTCGATCACAACCGGGCCGGATGGAGCGCTGTGGTTCGCCGAGTATGCCGGCAACCGGATCGGGAGAATCACGACGTCGGGAAACATGACCGCATTCAACGTCCCGACGGCGCGAGCCGGAGTGGGAAGCATCACGCCCGGACCGGACGGCGCGCTGTGGTTTGTCGAGGGGGACGCCAACAAGATCGGGCGGATCACCACGGCGGGAGTGGTGACGGAGTTCCCCGTGCCCACGGCGGACGCCGGGCCGATGGGGATCACGGCCGGTCCCGACGGCGCCCTCTGGTTCACCGAGTCCCGGAGCGTGAAGATCGGGCGGATCACGACGGCGGGGGCATTCACCGAGTACGTCCTGCCGGGCGGCACGACGCCCTTCTCCATCACGGTGGGGCCGGACGGCGCAGTGTGGTTCGCCGAGTACAGCAAAATCGGCCGCGCGCAACTGCCCAAGGCGCGGACGGGCGTTCTCTCCCACATCGCGGCCGGCGGCTCCTGGACCAGCACCATCACGCTGATCAACACCGCGACGGTGCCGGTTCCTCTGACGGTGGCGTTCCGCGACGGCAGCGGCAATGCCCTGACGCTGCCGGTGACGATTTCGCAGGGCGGCGCGGTGCAGGGACCATCGCCCGCGTCATCGGTGGATGCCACTCTGCAGCCGAAGGCGACCTTGATGCTGTCGCTGGGAGAGAACCTGGCAGGACTGGAGGTGGGGTGGGCCGAGGTGCTCGGCGCCGGGCCGGTGTGCGGCTACGCGATCTTCCGCACCGTCGCGGCCGGCCAGGCATCGGAAGGCACCGTCCCGCTGCAAACGCAATTCCCGCCCGCCATGGCGCTGCCGTTTGAAAACACCGGCGGCTTCACGATGGGGGTGGCGATGGCAAACCTGTCGGCCGCCCCGGCAACCGTCACGGCCACGGTTTGGGATGAAGCCGGCACTCTGGTGGGGACCGCGACGCTCGACCCGATACCGGCAAACGGCCACACCTCCTTCGTTCTGGGGGGCCGCATCGGCCTGACCGTGGAAAGGAGAGGCATGGTGCGTTTCGAGAGCTCGGAGGCGGGCGGGCTGGCCGGGCTGGGCCTGCGGTCCATGGACGCCCAGAACACGTTCACCTCGGTTCCGACGATCTAACGGACCGGATACGGGCGGAAGGGGCAGCCCGGGGAAGCGCCGCGTCACGCGCCGCCCGTTCGGAGTGCGCGGCATGAATGTGGGTGATCAGGCGGCTCGTGAGCGCGAGTCCTAATGATCCTCGAAGCGTCCGCTGAGGCGGCAGCATGGCGTTGGCGCCGCGCACGGCCCAGAACCGGAGCGTTTCAGACGGGAGCCGATCCGTTCTTTGCAGCCGGCTTCGACCACCCGGAGCCGACGAACAGACCCTGTGCCCTGAAGGATGGGTACCGCATCCGTTCAGCACTGCGCCCAAAGTACTCTGCTTCGTTGGCCACGGTCTTAGCGAGTTCCACGCTGGCGGGGCGGCCCCACGGGTGCGGGAGAGCTTGTTATTATTGAAGTTTCTCCCCATGCAAATTGACAAAGTGTATGAGCCCCAGCGGTTTGAACCACGCTGGGCGCAGTGGTGGATCGACAAGGGGATCTTTCGCGCGGGCGATGGCTCGGGCAATACCTTCTCGCTGGTGATTCCGCCGCCGAATGTCACCGGATCGCTGCATATCGGCCACATGCTGGAGCACACCGAGATCGACGTGACGATCCGGTGGCACCGCATGCTGGGCGATAACACCCTGTGGCTTCCCGGGATGGACCACGCGGGCATCGCCACCCAGATGGTGGTGGAGCGGGCGCTGGCGGCCGAAGGCCTGGACCGCCGCACCATCGGACGCGAAGAGTTCGTCAAGCGGGTATGGCAGTGGAAGGAGCAGTACGGCGATACCATTAAGCGGCAGATGATCCGGCTGGGCGCCTCCTGCGACTGGAGCCGCGAGCGCTTTACGCTGGACCCGGGGCTCTCCCGCGCGGTGCGGGAGGTTTTCGTCCGGCTGTATGAAAAAGGACTGATCTACCGCGGGGAGTACATGGTGAACTGGTGCCCCCGCTGCCAGACGGCCATTTCGGACCTGGAGACGGCGCACCAGGAGACGGCGGGCAACCTATGGCACATCCGCTACCCGGTGATCGGCTCGGAGCGCTCCCTGGTGGTGGCCACCACGCGTCCGGAAACCATGCTGGGGGATACGGCGGTGGCGGTGAATCCCACCGACGCCCGCTACCAGGACCTGCGCGGCGCCCGGGTGCGGCTGCCCCTGATGGACCGGGAGATCCCGGTGATTTTCGACGATTTTGCCGATCCGGAGTTTGGAACCGGGGTGGTGAAGGTCACGCCGGCGCACGATCCCAACGACTTCGAGGCCGGGAAGCGCCACAACCTGCCCAAGATAAAGGTTATCGACGAGATGGGGCGCATGACCGCCGAGGCGGGCCGGTATGCGGGGATGGACCGCTTCGAGGCGCGGCGGCAGGTGGTGGCGGATCTCGACGCGCAGGGGCTGCTGGAAAAAGTGGAGCCTTACGGGCTGAGCGTGGCCAAGTGCGACCGCTGCAAGACGGCCGTGGAGCCGCTGGTCTCGACCCAGTGGTTCGTCAGCACCCAGCCGCTCGCCAAGCCCGCCATTGAAGCGGTGGAGAGCGGGCGCATCCGCTTCATCCCGGAGAACTGGAGCAAGACCTACTTCGAGTGGATGTACAACATCCGGGACTGGTGCATCTCGCGGCAGTTGTGGTGGGGGCACCGCATCCCGGCGTGGTACTGCGGGGAGTGCGGAGAAGTGGTGGTGGCGCGGGAGACGCCCCAGCGGTGCCCGAAGTGCGGGTCCGGGCGGCTCGAACAGGACCCGGACGTGCTCGACACCTGGTTCAGCTCGGCGCTGTGGCCCTTCTCGACGCTGGGCTGGCCGGAGGAAACCGAAGATCTCAAGACCTACTACCCCACGTCGCTGCTGATTACGGGATTCGACATCCTCTTCTTCTGGGTGGCCCGGATGGTGATGATGGGCTGCGAGTTCATGGGGGATGTTCCGTTCCGCGAGGTGTACATCCACGGGCTGGT
This sequence comes from Bryobacteraceae bacterium, assembly GCA_041685075.1. Taxonomy (GTDB): domain Bacteria; phylum Acidobacteriota; class Terriglobia; order Bryobacterales; family Bryobacteraceae; genus JAMCRM01. The sequence goes on along the minus strand of JAWLGN010000076.1, from coordinate 13,404 downwards.
GCGGGATGCCGAGCGCCAGAAGATGTCCAAGACCCGGGGCAACACGATCGATCCGCTGGTGGTGACCGAGCAGTACGGCACGGACGCGGTGCGGATGGCGCTGCTGTTGGGCGCGGCGCCGGGGACCGATATCGTGCTGTCGGTGGAGCGCATGGAGAGCACTCGCGCCTTCGCCAACAAGATCTGGAACGCGGCGCGGTTCCTGTTCCTGAACATGGAGCGCGCGGGCGTGGAGCCGTGGGTGCCGGAGAAGCTGGAGGAATACAGGCCGGGGCCGGAGGCGGAGGTCGAGGACCGCTGGATCTGGAGCCGGCTGAACGCCTGCGCCGAGCAGGTGAACCGGGCCATCGAGACTTATCGGTATCACGAGGCGGCGCAGGTGCTGTGGCGCTTCTTCTGGCACGAGTTTTGCGACTGGTACGTGGAGCTGAAAAAGCTGCGCTTCCGGGAAGGCTCGGGGCTGGACGAGAACTGGCGCAACCTGCTGGCGGCCTTTGAGACGGCGCTGCGGCTGCTGCACCCGGCCATGCCGTTTTTGACCGAGGAGCTGTGGCAGCGGCTGGCCGCGGGCGCGCCGAACCGGCCGGTGTCGCTGGCGCTGGCGGCGTATCCGCAGTGCCGGGCGGAACTCACCGATGGCGCGGCGGAGCGGGAGATCGGGCTGGTGCAGGAGATCGTCACGCTGGCCCGCACGCTGCGCACCGAGATGAAGATCGACCCCAAGGCGCAGCTCGGCGGCACGCTCCACGGGCAGGGCGATGTGCTGGAAGCGGCGCGGGCGCATGCCGCGGCCATCGAGCGGCTGGCGGGAGTGAAGCTGGCGGCGAGCGAGGCGGCGGCGCCCAAGAACGCGCCGGCCATCCGCTCCACCCCGGAGTTCGACCTGGTGCTGGACCTGCCCAAGGTGCAGGTGGAGGCGCAGCGCAAGCGGCTCGAGAAGGAGCGCGAGCAACTGGAGAAGAATATCGCCAACTCCCGGCGGCAGCTCGGCGACGAGACCTTCCTGAACCGCGCCCCGGCGCACGTGGTGGAGACGATCCGGCAGAAGCTGGCGGACTACGAGGCACAGCTCGGCAAGGTGCAATCGGCGTTGGATGGACTGGCCGCATGAAGTTGCACCCTGAAATTGTCGATGCGGTCCGCAGGGCTCTGGCCGAGGATATAGGGCCGGGCGATATCACCACGGAGGGATGTGTTCCGGCGGGCCGGATGGCGCTGGGGCGCTTTCTGGCGCGCGAGCGGCAGGTGGTGGCGGGTTTGGAAGTGCTGCCGGTGATCTACCAGGAGCGGGGCGGGGTGGAGGAGTTGCGCCTGTACAAGTGCTCCGGCTCGGAGGTGGAGGACGGCGAGGTGATTGCGGAAGTACGGGGCCGCGCGCGCACGCTGCTGGAGTGCGAGCGGACGGCGGTGAACTTTCTGCAGCGCATGAGCGGGGTGGCCACCAACGCGCGGCGGTTCGCGGAGGCCGTGAAGGGCACCGGCTGCCGGGTGCTCGATACCCGCAAGACCATCCCGGGGCTGCGGCGGCTGGAGAAGATGGCCACCGCGGCGGGAGGCGTCACCAACCACCGCATGGGACTGTTCGACGCGGTGCTGATCAAGAACAACCACATCGCCGCGGCGGGCGGGGTGCGGGCGGCGCTGGAGCAGACGCGCCTGTCCGGGCGGCGTATCGAGATTGAAGTGCGCACGCGGGCGGAACTGGAGGAGGCCCTGGAGTGCGGGGCGGACCACCTGCTGCTGGACAACCTGACTCCGGAGGAGGCGCGGGAGTGGGTGCGGCTGATTGGGGGCCGCGCGCGCGTGGAGGTTTCGGGGAACATCACCCTGGAGAACGTGCGGGCCTACGCGGAGACGGGGGCGGATTTCGTCTCCGCCGGGGCCATCACCCACTCGGCGCGCGCCACGGATCTGAGTTTCCGGCTGGAGCTGGTCTGATGCTGGAGATGGAGGCGGTGACGGCGCGGCTGCCGGGGCGGCAGCTCTCCTACTTCGCTTCGCTCGACTCGACCATGACGGAGGCGGCGCGGCTGGCGGCCGCGGGGGCGCCGGCGGGCACCGCGGTGATCGCCGAGGAACAAAGCGCCGGGCAGGGCCGCCTGGGGCGCTCCTGGCACTCCGAGCCGGGGAGCGGGTTGTACGTTACGGTGGTGCTGCGGCCACGGATGGCGGCGGAGACGCTGCCCGCCCTGACCCTGGCCCTGGGGCTGGCGGTGGCCGAGGCCATCGCGCGCGCCGCGGACGTGGCCTGCGACCTGCGCTGGCCCAACGACGTGATGCTGGGGGGCCGCAAGGTGGCGGGCATCCTGGCGCAGGCGGTGGAAGGCGCGGCGCTGGCCGGGATAGGGATCAACGTCAACCACCCGGCCTTTCCCGAGGAGCTGGCCGGGTTGGCGGTTTCGCTGCGCATGGCTACCGGCCGCGAGCATTCGCGCGAGGAGTTGCTGGCGGAACTGCTGCCGGCGGTGGACCGCTTCGCGGGTATGCTGGCCGAAGGCGGTGTGAAGCCGGTGCTGGAGCTGTTCGAGCGGCGCTCGAGCTACGCCCGCGGCAAGCGCGTGGAGGTGGAGCAGCCGGGGGGGCTGGTGGCGGGCGTCACCGCGGGGCTCAACCCGCAGGGCTTCCTGCGGTTGCGGCGCGACGATGGCTCCGAGATGCTGATCCTGGCGGGAGGCGTACGTGCTCTTAGCGATTGACGCCGGCAACACCAACATTACGATCGGGGTTTTCGAGGGGCGCTCGCTGGCGGCGAGTTGGCGGCTGCGCACCATTCGCGAGCAGACCGCCGACGAGTGGGGCATTCTGTTCCGCAATCTCTTCTCGCTGGCCTCGCTCGATACCGGCGCGGTGAAGGGGATCATTATCGCCAGCGTGGTGCCGCCGCTCAACGCGGCGCTGGATGCCATGGCGCGGCGCTACTTCTGCACCGAGCCGCTGTTCGTTACGGCCGAGAGCGACCTGGGGCTGGCCATCCGGTACGAGAACGTGGCGGAGGTGGGGGCAGACCGGCTGGTGAACGCCGTGGCGGCCTATGCCAAGTACGGCGGGCCGTGCGTGGTGGTGGATTTGGGGACCGCCATCACCTTCGACGTGATCTCGCGGGAGCGGGAGTATGTGGGGGGGCTGATCGCGGCGGGGGTGACGATCTCGATCGATGCGCTGTTCAGCCGCACCGCGCGGCTGCCCATGGTGGCCTTCCGCAAGCCGGAGAAGCTGATCGGCACCAATACCGTGATGTCGATGCAATCGGGGCTGTATTACGGCGCGGTGGGGATGGTGGATGGGATTCTGGAGCGGTTGATCGGGGAACTCGGGCCGGACACCAGGTGCCTGGCCACGGGCGGGCAGGCGGAGATGATCGTCTCGGGTTCGCGCTACCTGTCGAGCGTCGAGGAGAACCTCACGTTGGAGGGACTGGAAATGATCTGGGAACGGATGCGGCGGGCGTGAGCGAGGACTGGCCGGCCAACTACTTCAACTACTTCACGGAGATCGAGGAGCATTTCCAGCGGGCCCGGGGGACGGGGCTGTTTCTGCTCTCGCCGCTCGACTGGGCGCTGATCGAAAGCTGGAAGAATGCCGGGGTGCCGCTGGAGGCGGTGCTGCGCGGCATCGACGCGGCGTTTGAAAAGTGGCGCAGCCGGAAATCGAAGGTCCAGATGGTGAACTCCCTGGCCTTCTGCGCGCAGGCGGTGTTGACCGAGGCGCAGAAGATGGCGGGGGGGACGGAGGCGCGCGCCGCCCGCGAGAGCGCGCCGCCGTTTTCGGTGGAGGAGCTGCGCGCGTATCTCGAGGGCAACGCGGCGGCGGCGCGGAGCGGGGGCTTCGAGGAGACGGCCGCGGAGCTGGAGGCGCTGGCGGCGGATATCGAGACCCATGCCGCGGATCTCGAGGAGCTGGAGCGGCGGCTGACGGTGCTGGAGGAGAGCGCCATTGCGGAGGCGCGCACGCGGCAGAGCCCGGAGGAGGCGCTGGAAGCGCGGCGGGAACTGGAGGCGCAGCTCCGGCCCTATCGCGGGAAGATGTCGGCCCCGCAACTGGCCATGCTGGAGAAGCAGTACCTGGAGCGCAACCTGCTGGAACGCGCCGGGCTGCCGCGGCTGAGCCTGTTCTACCTGCGGTAGCGCGTCAGCGGCAGGCGACGACGCCTTCGGGTTCGACGGTGAGGCGCGGGCGCAGCCTGACCTGCGGATTGGGCGGCCCCAGCACGATGCGATCTTCGATGCGATATTCGGCGCAGGTGTTGCCCTGCCGGGCGACGGCCTGGTAGCGCTTGAGAATGACGCCGGCGAGACGCTCTTCGCCGGTGCGCTTGAACTTTACCGACCAGCCGCGAATGTCCTTGATGCACCGCATCTCCACGCGGATACCGGGGATGAAGGCGGAATCGATGCACTTGGAGCGGTAGGCGTGGGCGATTTCGGACTGGGTGGGTGGACCGGTTTGGCCCGCCAGCGTAGCGGCAGACAGCAGCCCTGCGAGTACGAAGGTCCGCATACCGCCTTTATAGTAGCGCCGGTGGCGGGTGGGCTCAACCGTGGGCGGCGCGGCGATTGCGATAGGCGTCACGCAGGCGCTGGATCTGGGCGGCGTGGGACTCGGGGTGCCGGGCGTAGATCTCGAGCATGGCCCGCAGGGTGGTGCGGCCGTTCTTGGTGTGATTGCCGGCGCGATCAAAGGCTTCTTCCGGGAGCCCGCGCAACAGTTCGTAGTTTTCGGCGCGCAGGCGGCGGAAGCTTTCGAGCGAACTCTTGGGCTTGCGCTGGAGGTAGGCGAGGTTCCGGGTCCAGGCGTCCTGGTCGCAGAACACCAGGATGGGATCGGGTTCGGCGATGACCTGGCGGAAGCGGTGTCCGGCGATCAGTTCGGAGTCGGCGAGATGGGCCAGGATTTCGCGGATGTTCCATTGGCCCGGCTCGGGAGTGAACTCCTCTTCTTCGCCGTGGACGCCGGTCATGACCACGGCAAGCAGTTCAGGACCTCTGCGAAAGCGCTCGAACAGTTCAGGTAGATCGCTCATTTTCCCCCTCTGCAGGACAACTGGTGATTATTATACCGCCGCGGCCGGGGAGAGGCCGTAGAATGGAGCGGATGACGGGGCGATGGATGGTGTGGGCGGCGCTTGCGGTGCTGGCTGCGGCGCAGGAGCGGGAGGCCGCGCGGCCGGTGCTGCATGCGGCGCGGGGGACGAGGGGCGCGGTGGCGGCGGGCAGCGGGCCGGCGGTGGAAGCGGGGATGCGGCTGTTCCACAGGGGCGGCAACGCGGTGGACGCGGGCGTGGCCGCCACCTTCGCCGCCGCGGTGACGGAGATCTCGCACGTGGGGTTGGGCGGTGAAGCACCGATCCTGGTGCGGACGCGCGATGGGAAGGTGCGGGCGATTGCGGGGGTGGGGACCATGCCGCGGCTGGCCACGGCGGAGTTCTTCCGCAATCGCAAGATGACGGCGGAGGAGATGGAGTCCGGGGCAAACGGCCTGGCGGCGTGGGTGCCGGTGACGGGGCTGTTGCCGGCGCTGGTTCCCGGGCTGGTGGATGCCGCGCTGGTGGCGCTCCGGGAGTACGGTAAGCGTTCGTTCAGCGAGGTGGTGGAGCCGTCGATCGAGCTGGCCGATGGCTACGTGGTGGACGAGACGCGCGCCGGGGCGCTGGCGCGCAACCGGCGGCATTATGAGCAGTGGCCGACGTCGCGCCGGGTGTACCTGGCGGGCGGGAGGCCGCCGCGCGCGGGGGAAATCTTCCGGCAGCCGGACCTGGCGCGCACGCTGCGCGCCATGGCGGAGGCGGAACGGAAGGCACTGGCCGCGGGCGCGGGGCGCGAGGCCGCCATCGACGCAGTGCGGGAGCTGTTCTACCGCGGCGACATTGCGCGCCGCATCGGCCGCTTCTGCAGCGAAAACGGCGGGTTGCTGCGCTACGAGGATATGGCCGCCTTCCGGCTGGAGCCGGAGGAGGCGCCCTCGGTAAGCTATCGCGGCTATACGGTCCATAAAGTGGGGTTCTGGAGCCAGGGACCGGTGATGTTAGAGGCGCTGAACCTGCTGGCGGGTTTCGACCTGCGCGGCATGGGGCATAACTCGGCCCGGTATATTCATACTGTGACGGAGGCGCTGAAGCTGGCCTTTGCGGACCGGGACGCGTGGTACGGCGATCCGCGCTTCACGCCGGCGCCGGAGCGGCTGCTCGAGCCCGAGTATGCGGCCGGGCGGCGGGAGCTGATCGGCGAGAGCGCTTCGTTCGAGTTCCGGCCCGGGGCGGTGGGGGCGAAGCCGCCGCTGCACCCATCGCGGTTTGCCGCGGCGGAGATGTACGCGGGTCCGCCGGCGCGGGATACCACGTGCGTGAACGCGGCGGACCGCGACGGGGTGGTCTTTTCGGCCACGCCCTCGGGGGCATGGCTGCCGGCGGTGATCGCGGGCGATACGGGGATTCCGCTGACGCAGCGGGCGCAGAGCTTTCTGCTGATCCCGGGGCATCCGAACGAACTGGCGCCGGGCAAGCGGCCGCGCATCACCCTGAGCCCCACGCTGGTGACGCGGGAGGGCGGGGCGTACCTGGCGCTTTCGACGCCCGGCGGGGATAACCAGGACCAGGCGCTGCTGCAGGTGCTGCTGAACGTGGTGGAGTTCGGGCACGGCGTGCAGCGGGCCGTCGAGGCGCCGCGTTTCCAGACGCGCCACCTGGTGTCGAGCTTCGATAACCACGCCATGCGGCCGGGCGAACTGCTGCTGGACCAGGGCATCGCGCCGCGTGCGGGCGAGGAGCTGCGGCGGCGCGGCCACAGGGTAGGGTGGCGCCCGCGGTGGGCCAGCGGCTCGGCTCCCGTGGTGGTGCGGATCACGCCCGGAGGGGCCATCGAGGCAGGGGCGGATCCCTGGGGATACCGCTCGGCAGGGGCGTGGTGATGCTGCCGCTGTTCGACGAACCGGAAGGCTTCGATCGCGATGGCCTGGCGGCGCGGCTGGCGGCGCTGGCACGGGAGAACATCTTCATCGGCACGAGTTCGTGGAAGTACGAGGGGTGGTTCGGGCAGATCTATACGCGCTCGAACTATACGGCGCGGGGGCGGTATTCGAAGCGGCTGTTCGAGCAGACCTGCCTGCGGGAGTACGCGGAGACGTTTCCCACGGTGTGCGGCGATTTTTCGTTTTACCAGTTTCCCTCGGAGGAGTTCTGGCGGCGGTTGTTTTGGCAGGCGCCCGAGGGTTTCCGCTTCGCTTTCAAGGCGCCGGAGCAGATTACCTGCCGCGTGTTTCCGGCGCACCCGCGCTATGGGGCGCAGGGCGGGGAAGAGAACCCGTCGTTTCTGGATGCGGAGATGCTGAAGCAGTTGTTCCTTCGGCCGCTCGAGCCGCACAGGAAGAAGACGGCGCTGGTGATCTTCGAGTTCGGCACGTTTTCCCGGCGCGCTATCTCGGGGCCGGTGGAGTTTGTGGAGCGGCTGGACCGGTTCCTGGGAGCGCTGCCGCCGGAGTTCCGCTATGCGGTGGAGATCCGCAATCCGGGGTTTCTGGCGCCGGAGTACTTCGAGTGCCTGCGGGGGCACGGCGCGGCGCACGTCTATAACGCCTGGACGCGCATGCCGGAACTCGGCAGCCAGTTGGAGATACCGGGGTCGGTGACGGCGGATTTCACGGTCTGCCGGGCGCTGCTGCGGCGCGGGCGGGCATACGAGGAAGCGGTGGAGCGGTTCCAGCCGTATGCGGAGGTGAAGGATGCCAACCCGGAGGCGCGGGAGTCCCTGCGGGTGCTGATCCGCAGCTCGCAGGAGCGAAAGCAGATGGCCTTCCTGTTCGTGAACAACCGGCTGGAAGGCAACGCGCCGGCGACGATTGTTTCGGTGGTGGAGGGGCTATAGGCGGTCGCGGCGCCAGGCGTTGGCGGCAGCCGCGGAGAGGATGAGGGCGCCGCCCGCGATGGCCCAGGCTCCGGGTTGCTCGCGGTGCGCGAGGTAGGCCCAGAGGGGGCTGAGGGCGGGTTCGGCGAGCAGCACGACGGAGGCTTCGAAGGCCGGGACGTGGCGCATGGCGCGGGTGAGGCAGGCGTAGGCCAGACCGATCTGGAAGATCCCGAGGTAGGCGGCGACGGCCGCGTCGCGCCAGCCCGCTCCGGCGACGGGCAGCGCCATCGGAAGGCAGACGAGGCAGGCGATGAGGTTGCCCGCGACGATGGCGGGGACGACGCTGTCGCGCGGCGTCTTGCCGAGCCAGCGCAGGCCGGCAAGGGTGAGGGCCCAGGTTGTGCCGGAGAGGGCGGCGATGGCGTTGCCGCGGAGGGGATCGGGCGCGGTGGCGGTGGCGGGCTGCGCGCCGGTAAAGAAGAGGGCCATGCCGGCGCCGGCGGCGGCGAGGAGGGGGAGGTCGCCGCGGCGCAGCGGCTCTTTCAGCAGCAGGGGTCCGAGCAGCAGCAGGTAAAGCGGCGCGGTGTAGTGGAGGAAGATGGCGGCGGCGGCGGTGGTGAGCTTGTTGGCGCCGACGAACAGGACCATGGTGGCGGCGTAGGCCAGGGCGACCAGAAGGTGGCGGGGGGTCCAGTGGCGGCGCGCCGCGGGGACCAGCGCCAGGATGACGGCCGCGGCGACGGCGGAGCGGGACGCGGCCACCTGCCAGGCGTCGAGCGAGGTGGCCTTGATGGCGGCGCCGCCGGTGGAGAACAGCGCGGCGGCGGCGAGTAACAGCAGGCGATGAGTGCGGCCTGGCATGGGCTGGGAGGTAACCCGCATTGTAACGCGGGAGTACGAGTGCCCATGATGCAGCGTGGTATACTGTGAATCACGCCGACAGCAGGGCCCGTAGCTCAGTTGGTTAGAGCGCTACCTTGACACGGTAGAGGTCTGGCGTTCGAGTCGCCACGGGCCCACCATGCGATGCGGCGCACTTCCATCCTCCCGATTCCTGGCTTGAACATTGTGGCACCGGTGCGTCCGGTGGTGGGGTCGCACAGCGATGCGGCGCCGGTACGCTCCTTCCCGATGACGCCGGGGCGCCGCGTGCCGGCGGCCGGCGGGCGTGGTGGAATGGGCTTGGAGGGGAAAGAGATGGCCCACGAGCGCTTCATGACCGACGATCTCCGGCATTGTGTCCAGGAGTGCCTGGAGTGCCGGCGCATCTCGGTCGAAACCATCACCCATTGCACCACCCTGGGCGGCAAACACGTGCAGCCGGACCACCTTCGCGTGCTGGCCGATTGCGTGCAGATTTGCGGGGTCGCCGCCGATTACATGCTGCGGATCTCGCCGTATCATCCGCGCATTTGCGGCGTGTGCGCGGAGGTATGCGCGGCGTGCGCGGACTCGTGCCAGCAGGTGGATCCGCACGACCGCACCATGTCGCAGTGCGTCGAGATCTGCCGGCGCTGCGCCGATGCCTGCCGGCGAATGGCCGGCCTGGCGGCATCCTGAGGCGCCTGTGCGCCGCGCGGCCTCCGCCATGGTGGTACCAGTACTTCGCGGAGTCCATTCCTCCCGGGCGCGGTAAGTAACTGAATTTACAGATAAATAGACCAGAACAGCGGCTTTCGGCGGGATGTTCTGCGTTAGTACCCGAAGCGGATGCACAGGTGGCTTTTCCCTTGAATCGCTCTGTAAGGGTGAATTAAGATAGGCTTCTGTAAAAGCGTACAAAAGCATGTGCATCCAGAAACGGTTTTTGAGCGTGGTGATGGCATTCTGGGCAATCCCCGTATGCGCCGTTGCTGCCACTACCCTGGTCATTCCAGGCAACGCCAACATTTTCGGTGCGGGGCACCTGGCTCCGCCACCGTCACCGGATACGCCGTTCAACCAGAGCTACCCGTTGGAATCCGCACCGGGAGTGCTGCCGCCCGGCGTCGCTTTTGAACCCGACCCGTACCTGGTGCTGCGCTTTGAAAGTGTGACTGGCGCGGTGGGTTACAACATGACCTCCGGAACAGCCGGTGCGGATGGCTTCAGTAACCAGCCCGGGCCGGAGGGCACGCTGCTCAGCACCAACATCACATCAACGGCGGGCATTTCGGGCATCAGCAAGACCAACCGGATCATGTTTCTGGTGGGTGTTTTCCTGGGTCCGGACGAGCCGGTAAATGCGCCGCCGGCGTTGAATTACGATAACGCCGACAACCAGTTGAACTTCGCCCCCGCGCTGGGCCAAACCTTCTTCATCGGGGACGGATTCACCAACAGCGCCCTCCAGCAGAACTTCTACGTTCCGGCCGGCGTCACGCGGCTGTTTCTGGGATTCGTGGATGGCTGGCAGTTCCAGGGGGCACCTTCGTGGTACGGCGACGACCACGGGCAACTGGTCGCCACGTTCGACTTCCACCGGTACGACCCGGAAGTTCCGGATCCCGCCACCGCCTGGCTGGTAGCGGTGCCGTTGGCAGTGCTGTGGTATCGCCGCGCGCGCCAGCGCCGGTCTGCATGAGTCAAGGCGCGGCCGTTCGTTCGGCCGCGCTCCGTCCCATCCGGATACAGTCCGGAATCCCGATTCCTTCGTAAGCGTTCCCCGCCACCGCGAGTCCCGGTATGGCGTCCAGCCGCGCGCGCAGTTCGGCCAGCCGGCCGGGGTGTCCCACGGTGTACTGCGCCATGGAGCGCGGCCAGCGGAAGACGCGGGCGAAGCGGGGCGGGGCGCTGACCGGCAGGATCTCCCGCAACTCTTCGACTATCGCCGCAACGACCCGCTCGTCGGATTCACCAAAGAGGGGCTCGTCTTCCACGCCGCCAAGGAAGCAACGCAGCAGGGCCATGCCGGGAGGGACCCGGTGGTTGAACTTGGTTCCCACCCAGGTGCCTGCCATGAGGCGCTTGCGTTCGCGCCGGGGGACCAGGAAGCCGAAGCCGTCGAGCGGTTCGGGGAAGGCGTGGCGATCGAAACCGAGGGCCACCGTGATGGAGGAGCTGTAGGAGACGGCGGCCAGCAGTTCGGCGACGCGCGGGTCGAGGGAAGCGGCCAGCGGCGCGGCGGCGTGGGCCTGGCAGGCGAGCACCAGGCGCGGGGTTTCGAGCCACGCGCCATCCACCCGCACGCGGAAGCCGGTGGGGGTGCGCTCCACGGCTTCGGCGGTGCCTTCGATGTGCCGCATGTGAGGCGCTGCGGCGGCGGCGGTGGCATCCACCAGTTGCTGCAAGCCGCCCTTGAGGGTCCGGAACAGCGGCAGGCCGCCGGATTCGCGACGGGCGGCGCGGCGCTGGGCCAGCACGCCGCGGGTGAGGCTGCCGTAGCGGGAGGCCAGTTCCGCAAAGCGTGGCAGCACGGCGCGCACACTGAGGGCTTCCGGGTTGCCGCCGTAGATGCCGGAGAGCAGGGGCTCGGCGAGATAGTCGACGGCTTCCTGGCCGTAGTGTTCCCGGACGAAGTCGGCCACGGACTGGTCCTCGGAGTGCGGCGCGGGGGCGCGCAGCAGCTCCAGCCCCATGCGGACCTTGGTTCCCCAGCCGAGCAGGGGGGAGGCCAGCATGGGGAGGATGCGGGTGGGCACCATCATCATGAGGCCGTCGGGGAGCGGCACCAGGCGGCCGTTTCTGCGGACATAGGTTTTGCGCAGGTGGTCGTTGGAGCCGATGACCTCGCCGGCGAGACCCAGCTCGCGGATGAGCTCCATGGCGGCGGGCTTCACCGAGATGAAGCTGTCGGGGCCGGCCTCGATGAGGCAGCCGTCCACGCGCTCGGTCCGGATGACGCCGCCCAAGCGCGGCTGCCGTTCGATGATGGTGGAGGGGACGCCGCGGCGGGCCAGGTAGTAGGCCGTGGAGAGTCCCGAGATGCCGCCGCCGATGATGACTACGCCAGGCATTGCGCAGCCACCTCCGCCAGGGCCGCGGTGAGGTGCGGCGAGCCGTTCAGGGATTCCGGCCGTACGAGCCGGATGCCGCGGGCGGCGGCGTATTCGCGAAACAGGATGTCCACATCATAGAGAACTTCAACATGGTCCGAGACGAAGCCGATGGGGGCCAGCGCCACGGACGTTATGCCCCGGGCGGCATAGCGGTCCAGGCAGGATTCCACGGTCGGGCCGAGCCACTGGCCGCCACCGAGCCCCTGGCTCTGGTAGGCGAAATCGAAATCGGGAATGGCCAGGCGCGCGGCCACGGCGGCGGCGGTGGCGCGGCACTCGGCATCGTAGGGGTCGGCGCGATCGAGGGCCTTCTCCGGCAGGCTATGGGCGGTGAAGAGCACCTGGCTGCCCGGGGCCAGGGGCGCCAGTTTTTCCGCGAAGGCCTGGATGAGCTTGGGGTGGCCGTGAAAGGTCTTGGCCCAGACGATTTCGGCGCGCGCGCCGGCGGCCACCTTGGCTTCCTGGGTGCGGCGGAAGTAGAGTCCCACGCTCATCCGGGAGTACTGGGGAGCGAGGCAGACGGCGGCCAGGCGCTCGATGCCGTCGGCGGCGATCTGCCTCATGGCCTCCCCGATGGAGGGACGCCAGTTGCGCATCCCGTAGTAGACCGGGATGCCGAGCGCCTGGCGGAGCGCTTCGGCCTGGACGCGGGTCCAGTGGTGCAGGGGAGAGGATCCGCCGATGGCGGCGTAGCGCCGGCGCACCTCCTCGGCGATGTCCGGGTCTGGCGGGCGGCCGGCGCGCACGCAGGCCACGTACTCCGGAACGTCGTCGATGCGTTCCGGCGCCCCGTGCGCCAGCAGCAGGACCCCGCGCCTCATGGGTGAAATTCGTGCACGATCTCGACGACGGCGCGGACGTTCTCCGGCGGGGTGTCCGGCAGAACGCCGTGACCGAGATTGAAGATGTGGCCGGGGCGGGTGCCGGTGCGCTTGAGCAGTTCGATGACCTTCTGGCGCAGCTCGGGGAGCGGCGCGAACAGGGCCGCCGGATCGAGGTTGCCCTGGATGGCGGAGCGGTAGCTGATTTCGGTCCAGGCCTGGTCGATATTGATGCGCCAGTCCATTCCCATGACGTCGCCGCCGGCGGCGTGCAGTTCGCGGAAGAAGCCGGAGGCGCCGGTGCCGAAGTGGATCACGGGGACGCCCGTGGAACGGATGCGCTCGATGAGGGCGCGGGAGTAGGGCTGGACGAAGCGCACGTAGTCGTCCGGCGCGAGCGCCCCCACCCAACTGTCGAAGACCTGGATGGCGCGGGCGCCGGCGGCCACCTGCAACTGGGCGAAGGGGGCCAGCACGTCGACGATTTTGCCCATCAGGCGGCGCCACATGGTCTCATCGGCGTACATCATGCGCTTGGTGCGGATGAAGCGGCGGGAGGCGCCGCCCTCGATCATGTAGCCGGCCAGGGTGAAGGGAGCGCCCACGAATCCGATCACCGGGACGCGTCCGGCCAGGGCGCGGACCGTCATGGTGATGGCTTCTCCGACGTATCCCAGGTCGTCGGTGTTGGCGGTGGAGAGGCTGTCGATGTCCTCGGAGGTGTGTACGGGGTTGTCGATGACGGGACCTTCCCCCGGGGCGTAGTGC
>JAWLGN010000417.1:0-3514 GCA_041685075.1 Bryobacteraceae bacterium | reverse complement strand
GCGCACCAGTTCGGAGTGGATGTTATGCCAATCCAGCAGCACCTTCGGGACGGACCGGCATCCCTCGATCGACTCCAGGTAGCGGTAATAGTGAACGGCGGCCAGGTGAACCGCGTCGAACCGCTGCGTCTCGAGCAGCTCTTCCAGTTCGTTCCGCATCGCCCGGCTGGTATAACTCATCACGGGCAGGGGATACGGGCCGACAAAGCCGGCCAGCACGTTGCCCATCGTATTTCGCGCGGGACGGGGCAGGAGCACGAACCGTACGCTGTCCAGACCCGGCACCCGCGGCGACTTGCGCACCTTCTCCGGCCCCTCATGAAACCCCAGGTAGGTAACGGAAAACAGCCTGCTCAGCTCGCGCATCAGGTAGTAATCCCTGAGCTTGGCGCCCGTCGTCGTCGGCCAGCACTCCCGTCCCGAAATGTAGAGCAGTTGCCGCGTCATCTTACCTGGATTACTTTCGCGGCTTGCACCCTACCGGACCGGCCGAGCCGCGTCGCGTCGATACCTATCTTAGCCTGATTCTTCACACCCTCCCGCGCCCTGCCCTGTGCTGCGAACGATTTGCCTTCGCCCCCATGCTACTCTGTTCCAGAGGTTCTGCTCGTGCTCGGTGGTTCCATCGCGCCCGGCGCGCTCGCGCCAGACCAACCGTCAGCTCCGCCCTCCGCCCCTTTCGACGCCATGCGGCGTATGGCCCTTTCTATGGGCCTGGTAATGGTCTTCCTGCGCTTCAGCATGTTGCACCAACTCCAGGCCCACACCATGGGATTCAATCTCCGGTTGCTTTATATCTTTGGCATCCCCGCCATACTGGGCGTGCTGGTCGCTGGGGGGATACAGCGTTCGTTCCGAAGCCGGCCCACCATCTACTGGCTGCTTTTTGTCTTATGGCTTTTCCCGGCAACCCTCTTCAGCAGTTGGAAGATCGCCTCTGCCACTCTGCTGCTCGCCTACCTGCGTACCAATGTCCCCATGCTTTTCATCATGGCGGGACTGGTGGTTACTTGGGAAGAATGCCGCACCCTGATCCGCGTCATCGCCTGGGCCGGCCTCGTCAGCCTCGTCTCGGCCCGCATCTTCGCGAACGATGCATGGGCCCGGCTCACCCCGGATTTCGGTTCCATTACCGATCCCAACGATCTGGCGGCGCACATCCTTCTCATCGCATCGTTCCTGTTATGGATCGTCCTGGCTTCCAAACGCGCCCTGTTCCGGGTGATGGCGCTCGCCGGCTTGGCCTTCGCCCTCTACCTGGTCCTGAGCACCGGATCCCGTGGTGGTTTCCTCGGCTTGGCGGTCGGAGTGGCGCTCTATTGGATTCTGGGTACCGCTCGCCGGCGGATTGCCTTGCTGCTGCTGCTTCCACTGGCGCTCGTGGGTTTCCTGTCGGTTGTGCCGGCAAGCTCGCTCGAACGCCTGACCGCCTTCTCCGATCCGGATCACCTTGGCGCTTACGAGTCCCAGGAAAGCCGCAAACGCCTGTTCTGGAGGGCCGTTCGCTATTCCATCTATCATCCCGTGGTCGGGGTCGGTCCGGGGCAGTTCGGGAATTACGGGGGTATGCAGGATCGCCTGGAGGGATTGCGCGGCAGTTGGCACAATACCCATAACACGTTCCTCCAGGTATCCAGCGAGTGCGGCATCCCCGCGTTTTTCTTTTACGTAGCCGCTGTCGGTAGTTCTTTCGGTCTTCTGATCCAAACCTACCGCCGCGCCGGCAACCGGCCGGAGTTCGCCGAAATCCGGACCACCGCCGCCTGCGTCCTCATCGGTTTCGGCTCTTTCTGCGTAGCCATCACGTTCTTGAGCTTCGCCTATTTCTTCTACCTGCCTGCCATGAGCGGGCTGGCGATCTCTCTTTGGCACGCCGCCCGGGAACGGTTTGAAGCCGGCCAATCGGCCCCCCTGCATGCCCTTCCTCCGCCCCACGCCGCCTCCGCTCCTCGGCCCGCGCGCGCCCGGCGCCTGCCCGGATAAGCTCCTCAGCCCGCCGCTCCCCAGCGGAACGCAGCCGCCCGCAGCCGTTCATACAACCCCCCGGCCGTGATCTTGGCCGCTTTCTTCGCCTTCCAGCACAGCGCTTGCCGGTAGCAGGGCCAGAAGTCCCCGCGTGCCAGCGCGGCCGCTTCCCCCGGCGAGGTGCGCCGCGTCACCACGTAGCGGCCCAGCACGAGGCAGCCGTCCACCATCCCCGCCGCGGCGGTCGGCTCGGAGGTGAACAGCACCCGGATTCCCGCTCGAGCGGCCGCCCGGCCCACCTTCACCGTGTACGACCCGCTGGGGACGGAAGCCATCCGCACCCGCTCCCCCAGTATCCCCGAGATGATCTCGACGCTCTCCGACCACTCCCGCACCAGGGATTTCCAGGCCAGTTCGCGCATTCGAAGCGGATGCGAACACGAGTGGCTACCCACCGCGTGCCCCTTCCGCCGCAGCCCCCGCACCTGGTCCGCTGTCAGGAAGCCGGGTTTGCCGATCCAATTGGTCGCCAGGAAGAAATGCCCTCGCCAGCCCCTGCGCTCCAGCAATCCGGCGGCGCGGCAGGCGCCCGCGCCTCCATCGTCGAAGGTGAGGTACACGGGGATTCGGCCCCCGCGCGATTCCTCCCAGAATTCCTCCACCAGGCCGGGCGCTCCCCCGCCGGCCGCTTCCGCGATCGCGCTCAGGTGCCGCTCGAATTCGGCGTGCTCCAGGTTGTATAGATTGGCATCGCGTTCGCTTGCGTCGAAGGCTCTTTCCTCCACCACCTCGTGGTACATCAGGGAAATGGCCTTGTGCATATCATTCCTTCACAGGGGAATCCGGACATCGCCATCCCGGGTTCGAGCAGCCCCGCCAAACCCGGCGAGGCAGCCAAAATGAACCTCGAAGGCTCCGGCATCTCGCAGCGCGCTTCCCCAGGCCGGGTGCCCCGCCGTTCGCCGGTGTTCTCTCGCGCGGCGCTTCCACCAGTCCCGTGTGTTGCTCCAGCGTTCGCACCACCGCCCCCGGACCTGCCGTCGCCGCATCGCGCCACAGCTCCGCAATCACGTCGGGAGTCCGCAGCGCCAGGAGCACAGCCTCGAGATGGAAGCCGTACAGCGGCCCCGAAAAATCCAGAAGCTCCTGCGTGGAGGTGTCGAAATCGCCCGTGTACACCCGCCTGTCCAGGCCGGCGGCGAGGGCCTCTGCCCACAACAGCCGAACCAGCGGCTGCGCCGTGAAGCAGCTTTCTCTCAACTGCCGCCGCCGCCACCGCCTGGGCCCCGTCGATGCATCGATCGCTTGTGCTGCGCGAATTCGCCGCCATGCTGCACGTGGGCCCGGCTATCTCGATCAGACTCACGATAACACAGGAGATTTCGAATGCCCCGCCGCTCGAAACTACCGTCCTACCGCCGCCGCGCGCCGCTCTCCCGGCCGCGCCAGGCTGTGGTAGAAGGCCTCCATTGCCTCGGCGTACCGCTCCATGGCGAAGTGCTTGCGGCAGTGCTCCAGTCCGCGCCGCCCCATCGCCGCGCGCAATTCC
>JAWLGN010000075.1:0-19811 GCA_041685075.1 Bryobacteraceae bacterium | reverse complement strand
CTTGACGGTATCACTTTCTGTTGGTGAATACTGCGTGAAATTACGGTTCCGAAACTGCTGCGTCCAGCTTCCGATAGAATCAGGCGATGTAAAATACATACGTCCTATCTCACTTATAGCCATGAGCGCCTTATAAACCTCGTCGGGACGGGGGAAGTCACACCCTGCTGCCGAACGGCGGGCGCTCTCGAGAACCATGAGATCGGCGCCGAAGTCCTCCTCGGCAGCCGCGAGCGCGTCGGATACTGTGTCGAAATCCAGTGGTCTTTCATCTCCTTCGCCCTCTGCTTCAAGTGCTTGCTGTCGCTGAATAAGAGCGAAGTTCGCCTGCACATCGCGTAGACGTCTGTGTAATTCGTCCCGCTCCTCCTGCAACTCATCAATCACCTGCCGCAGCTCGTCATTCTGCATTTCAGAAAGTTGTAGCAGCTCCTCCAAATCATGAAGGCTCTTGGCTGCGGCCCGCCCTTCTGCTATTTGTAGATGAATCCGGGCTACTTCCGCCTGCTTCTCTTGGTTTATCGCCGCGTGCACCGCACGTACGACATCCCCTTCGGTGTAGCGAAATACCGAAAGCTGTGCCAAAAAGGCGAACAGCCGTCGATCAAGGGGCTTTTGTAAGTATTCAAAGCGTTCAAGTTGCGCTGGAAAGTACAACCAATGTAAGAGTGGGTCAGACGTGCGCTTTAATCCTGGCCAATATACTCGGACACAACCATTGTAACAAGAGAGAGGCTTACCCAAACACTCCGTCAGCTTGAACGATGCCCATTTGTCGACCACTGCCACTTGGGCAAATCCTTGAAGGGTATCCTGCATCCGATCGGGATCGACGACTGGGCGGTCGGAAAAGCGGTCACAGGATACTACAATGAAAGGAATAACACGCTTTGGATCAAGTAACTGAGCGTCCAGAAAGCCAGGCAGATCTGCTGCTACGATACTCTGCTTACTGGCAACGAGTGGCTGCGGTCCGGCCCAACAACTGTAGCTTCTTAGAATATCAGTTACGATACGGGGCCTTCCGATCGAGAGTTTAGTCGGTTGAACGATGAAAGAGGTGGACGTGACTCCAATCTGGATTTCGAACTGGACCCTACTGCCACATCGAGCGATCACAATTTCCGTCGTCCACTTCAGGAACTGATCACTGCCATCGGGATGGACCCAGCGAATGCGCCGGAGTTCCAGTTCATCCGTGGCCTGCATGTGCGAGCGGAAAACAGAATGCTGCGGCAGCGGACAAGTGGTCGCTCCCATTGCCGGATACTCACAGACTGTACTCCATTTGGCCCGATACCTGTCGGCAATCCAGTCTCGAACACGCCCGTCCAAGTCCTGTAGGAGCAACCGCGCATCTGCCTTGTCCTGCATGATGTCGAATTGATTCGCATATACACTTGGCATCGTCGATCTCCGCCTGAACTCCCGATTTATCGGAGGCGCAGGTCTGAATGGCATTATAGTCCGGCGGCCGTGGGCGTCTCAGGGGACCTTGCAGACGAATGCTGCGTCGCTGCCGCGGTCGTAAGCGGGGCGCGGTGGGGCCCTCAGCGATCCTTCCAGAGCAGTTCGGCGTCGCTGCGGCGGACGTAGTCGGCGTCGATGGCGGCGGGATCCTGGGCGCGGCCGTGGCGGAAAGCTCCGAGCGCCAGGCGCGCGATGGCGGCGGCCAGGGTGCGGGGCACGGGCGTCAGGACGGCGCCCGGCGGCAGTGCCGCGGCGAAGCGCTCGGGATCCGTGGTGAGGAATTCGATCAGGCCGCCTGGAAGCGCGGCCAGCCAGTCCTGGAAGCGCGCCACGGTTTCCGGGAGCACCGCCTCGCCCGCAGCACCATAGACCCCGCCGTAGATCTCGCCGCGGCGCGCATCGAGCAGGGCGGCGCGGAGTGGCCGCGTCCCGAACGATGCGATGGCCCGGAGGTTACCCACAGCCACCACGGGCTTGCCCGTAGCTTCGGCAAGGCCCTTGACGCAGGCCAGGCC
This sequence comes from Bryobacteraceae bacterium, assembly GCA_041685075.1. Taxonomy (GTDB): domain Bacteria; phylum Acidobacteriota; class Terriglobia; order Bryobacterales; family Bryobacteraceae; genus JAMCRM01. Next base: position 17,826 of record JAWLGN010000075.1, on the reverse strand, counting down.
GACGCGCACGCCCGTGAAGCTGCCCGGACCGCTGGCGGCGGCAAAGCAGTCGATATCATCCGCCCGCACACCGTGACGTTCCAGCAGCCGTGCCAGGTGCCCGTAGAGCACGTGGCCGAAGCCTTCCGGGCTGTAAAGGGGCATCTCTTCGAGCAGCGTGCCGCCGCGCGCGAGGGCCAGGCTGCCGAACTCGCGCGTGGTATCGATGGAAAGGATCAGTTCATTCACTGGACGATCTGGTACGGCTTCAGCAGGCTGTAGACCTTGCCATTGGCGTTCATCCCGTAGAGCCGCACCAGGAGCGTTGCGGGATAGCTGGATGACAGGCCGGGGGGCACCCGCAGGTTTTTGGTGGCACCGGTCCCTAGCACGCGATACCCCTGACCGCCGGCGGCCACCTCGCCCGTCCAGAGCCACATCATGCTGCGGGTCGCGCGGGTCTCGCGCTTGATCTTGACCTCGTGCGCAACCGGCTCCCCGACCTTGAGGCTGTCGCCGGCCGGCGCGACGATTTCGTAGGGCACGCGCAGCGGGTTCTGTTCGATTTCCTGCTTCAGAATGCGGCGCGACTCGAACTTATAGGAGCGCAACATGCCCTGCTTGCGGCCTTCGCGCGAGAGGTGCAGCACCCACTCGCGGTCGGCCGTGGGCGGCTCGCCGGTGAAGCGTTCGCCCTTCCAGTCCTTCTGCGGGATGCGCTCGCCGGTGGCCGGATCGAACCAGGCGACGTCGTAGCCGTGGCGCTCCACCAGCAGTTCCACGGGCCCGGGCTTTTCGACGTAGACGATGTATTCGACGCCTTCGAGCGCCAGGGCGCGGCCGCCGTCCACGTCGAAGTAGGGCTCCAGTTCCCAGTGGCGCGTGGCGGAGAAAAAGTCGTACCAGGCGGTCATCTGGCGGGCGCCGGGCGAATCGAGATACTTGGGATCCACCGGAAAGTTGCGGCCGCCGTAGGTGCCGGTGTTGCCGTAGGTGGGATACTGGCCGTCCATGGTGGCGTTCCATAAGCGGCGGCGGAAGGTAGCGGTATTGACGTGGTGCGGGTGGGACTTACCGGCGCCGCTGTCCTCGTAGGCGAACTCCAGGTTCACGAACGGCACGGCGTAGAGCTGGCGCTCGATGGCGCCAAGGTGGGAGTCGGAGCTTTGGTAGGCGATGTAGTCCATCCAGCCGTCGCCGAGCAGCGGGGCGGAGGTGGACGTGGTGTGGGTGGTGCGGGGGTGCTGGTAGGGATCCATCTCCTTGAGCAGGCCGCCGATCTCCTTCATCAGGGCGCGTCCCCCGGGATACTCCTCGTATTCCTGAACGCCCTGCCAGGTGATGTTCATGGGAGCGTAGCGCGCCACCAGATAGCGGATGTAGCGTTCGCGCTGCTCGCGCTCGGGAAGCAGGCGGACCAGGTGATTTTGGTCGCCCGCGAGCACCAGGTCCGCCACGATGCCCTTGGAGTTCATATAGCGGATGCGCTCGTCCAACTCGCGGAAGTACTCGGGGTTGACCTGGTCCGGAGAGGCGAAGGCGCGGGCCTCGGTTTCGGGGCTGAGGACCAGGCCGCGCAGGTGGTTGAACTTCTGCTGCGCGCGCACGTCCACGATGCCGCGGAAGAGCGCCTCGTCGATAGAGGCAAAGCGATAGAGCGTATCGCCCATCCACAGGTGCGGCAGGTCGCGCTCGGTCCAGGCCCAGTGGTGCACGTTGCGGCGGGTGATGAAACCGGGGGCGTCGGACTCCGCGGCGGTAAAGGTGGCTTCCCGATTGTCGAAGGCCGCGATGTTGCTGGTGACCCTGTAGGTCCACTCGCCCGCGCCCACGGGCGTGAAGCGGATGACCATGCGGCGGCCGCCGTCCCAGAACGCCGGCATCAGGTAGGTGCGGAAGCGCGGCGAGCGGAACTCGGCGTGCAGCCGCACCGTGCGGTACGGGTTGGGATGTGCGGCGGCATCGGCCTCGCTCAGCTCGAACACCAGCTCGCAGGGGGAGTAGGCCGGAGTGCCGGAGCACGGCTCCTGAGCGGAAACCTGCACGGGAAACAGAGTCGCGCCGCAGGCCAGGAGCGCGGCGGAGAGCAAGCGCATCGCACCCATATACTTCTAGTGTAAACGCTGCCGGAGGTTTACTTCGCGAGAACGCCGGCCAGCTGCATCAGGGAGACATCCAGCGGTTTCTTCGTCTCGACCACCTCGTCGAGAGGGGTGGCGGTGATGGCGCCGTTCTTCACTCCCACCAGGACGCCCGTGTTGCCGGCGGCAAGCTGCTCGACGGCGGCGGCGCCCAGGCGCGTACCCAGCATGCGGTCGGCGAAGGTGGGGGCGCCACCGCGCTGCACGTAGCCGAGCACCGTCACCCGCAGGTCGAAGCCGGGTTCAGCGGAGTGGTGCTCGCGAAAGTACTGGGCCAGGCGCTCGGCATTGTAACGGGCGCCTTCCGCCATCACCACGATGGCATGCGGCTTTCCGCGGTCGTAGGCCTCCCGAATGGCCGCCCCGACGGCATCGGGAGCCACTTCGAATTCCGGGATGACGATGGCCTCGGCGCCGCCCGCGATCCCCGCCATCAGGGCCAGGTAGCCGCAGTGCCGGCCCATGACCTCCACCAGAAATCCGCGCTGGTGGGAAGAGGCCGTGACCTTGAGACGGTCGATGGCCTCCAGCGCGATGTTCAACGCGGTATCGACCCCTATGGTGATGTCCGAGCCATAGAGATCGTTATCGATGGTAGAGGCCACGCCGACGACCGGCAGACCGCGGCTGGAGAGCGCGTGCGAGCCGGTCTGGCTGCCGTTTCCGCCGATGACGACCAGGGCATCGCAGCCGGCGGATTTGAGCCGATCGAGCGCGGTGCGCTGGCCGGCCTCCGTACGGAACTCTTCCGAGCGGGAACTGCCCAGGATGGTGCCGCCGCGCTGCATGGTTTCGCCGACGTCGCGGCGGCCGAGCGGCTGAAAATCGCCGGCGATCAGGCCCGCGTAGCCGTGGCGCACGCCTAACACGCGCCAGCCCCGGTCGATCGAGGTGCGCACGACGGCGCGAATGGCTGCGTTCATCCCGGGGGCGTCGCCGCCGGACGTCAGTACCGCGATTTGCTCCATAGTGTTATATTCTCCGCCAGGAGCGCCATGCCCGCCAACCTCAGCCCCGAGTATATGGACGCGGAGCGGGAATACAAGAGCGCCGCCACGCACGCCGAAAAGGTGGCCGCGCTCGAGCGCATGCTCTCCACCATTCCCAAGCACAAAGGCACCGAGAAGCTGCAGGCAGACCTGAAGCGCAGGCTCTCGCAGGCGCGCAAGGAGGGGCAGAAGAAGGGCGGCGCGGCGCACGCGCAACCCTTCTACGTGGTGCAGAAGGAGGGCGCCGGGCAGGTGGTGCTGGTAGGGCCGCCGAATAGCGGTAAATCGCTGCTGGTAGCCACCCTCACCAACGCACGTCCCGAAGTGGCCGACTATCCCTTCACCACCCGCTTCCCCGCCCCGGGCATGATGCGCTACGAAAACGTTCAGATCCAACTCGTCGACCTGCCGCCCATCGCGGCCGAGTACACGGAACCGTGGATCCCCCAGGTGCTGCGCACAGCCACGGCTTCGGTCCTGATGGTGGACGTCAACGACATCGCGGTGCTCGAACAGGTGGAGTACATCCTGGAGCAACTGGATAAGTGGCGCATTGCGCCGCCACGGCTGCTGGTGGGGAACAAGGTGGACCTGCCCGGCGGGGAGGACAACTTCGACGCGCTGCGCGATCTCTACGGCGACCGCTTCCGCTCGGTGCCGGTGTCGGTGGCCCAGCGGCGCAACCTGGAGGCCTTCACGCACGCGGTCTTCGAAATGTTGGACCTGGTGCGGGTCTACACGAAAGCCCCGGGCAAGCCGGCGGACCTGAACTCGCCCTTCGTACTGAAGCGCGGCGGCACCGTGCAGGATGCGGCGCGGCTGGTGCACAAGGATTTCGCCGAGAACCTGAAATTCGCCCGCCTCTACAGGGCGGAGGGCGAACGCGACGGCATGATGGTGGAACGCACCTACCTGGTGCGGGATGAAGACATCCTGGAGTTCCACATCTGAGCGGCGCCGCTACCTGGGCCGGCCCACGGTCTGCGCCAGCAGGATGCGCCGCTCGCCCGAGAGCCGGAGCGCCTTGGCCAGCGCGGCGTGATCGATGGACCCCCGCACCACGGTCGCCAGGCCCTCGGAAGCGCAGAACAGGTGAACGTTCTGGGCGATGGCGCCCGCGGTAATCGAGGAGAATACGAGCTTTTCCTCCGGTGAGCCGGCCGCGGTGAGGCTGAGATCGGCCACGTAGACCAGGTTCACCGGCGCGCTCCCCACAAAATCCTGGGTGCCAGTCACGGCGCGCAGGTCCTTTGGGGTGACCGGATCGAGCCGGTGCGCGTCGGCGTCGTAGCGGAAAGCGCCCTCGGGCAGCGCCACGTACAGCTCGATCTCGCGGCGGTTGTGGGCACTGGGAGCGGTGCGGTGGCCGTCCGGCCGGTTGACGCCCCAGGCCGCCCATAGCAGGTCCGAGAGTACCTGCGGGGAAAGTTTTTCCGGGCTGAACTCCCGGGAGGACTTGCGGGCCTTGAGCGCCTGCATGAGAGGAACGCCGCCTTGGGTGCGGGGCTTTGGAAGCGGAATAGGGCCGTCCGCCAGCATGGGCACGGCCAGCAGAGCGGCGCAGAGTGGCACTCGAATCATGGCAAGACCAGTTTACCCCTCGGCATAGCGACCCAGTTGCTCGGCCAGGGGGACCAGCAGTTCGAGCTTCCAGGGCTCCACGCGCGGTGCCACCGAACAGGCGGTACTGAGAATATAGCCGGCGCCGGGCTTGCCGATGAGGAGTGGGCGGGTGGCTTCGGCGATCACCCCTTCGCGGGACGTGTACCGCAGCAGCTCGACGGAGTTCATGTTGCCTTTGAAAAACAGGCGGTCGCCGAAATCGCGCTTGGCGGCGGCGAGGTCGCAGTTGCCGAGGGGCGGCGGATCGAGCGTGTCGATGCCCTGGGTGGCGGTCTGCTCCATCAGGTCGAGGCGGTCGCCGATGCGGCCGCAGGTGTGGGTGTAGATCACGCAGCCGGCGGCGCGCACTGCCTGGTTCACGCGGCGCTCGTAGGGCACCACAAACTCGCGGTACATGCCGCGGGAAAGGAACGGAGCGGCCACGAAGGCGGAGGAGAGGTCGATGGCATCGGCGCCGCGGGCGGCCAGCGCCAGGCACCAGGCGATGACGCCTTCGGTGAGGCGGTCGAGAACGGCGTGGGCGCGGGAGGGGTCGGAGATAAAGCCGGTGAGCGCCGCCTCGTAACCGAAGAGTTCGAAGAAGTGGGTGAGCGGCGAGTAGGCCGAGCCATGAATGGAGAGGTCCTGGCCGGCGCGCGCCTTCACCAGGTCGAAGGCGCGGAAGAGATAGTCCGGAATGCCGTTGGTGCGAAGCGGCCCTCCATCGGGTTTTCCGGGCACTTCCTGGATGTGATAGAGCACGTTCCAGACGTAGCCCAGGTAGCCGTCGATGCCGGAGATGTCGCGGTCCGGATCGAAGTTATCGACGCAGGCGCGGGTGGGGCGGGAGGCGTCGGCGGGGTAGTGGTGGGGCATATCGTCCCAGGGGAGGAAGGTGCGGTCGCCGTTCCGCCAGGTGAGGTGCTGGCCCTCATCATCGCTGTCGAGCGAGAGGACGTTATCGAGGTAGTTGGGCGGCCGCCCGGCGAGCACCACGAGAATGCCGTCGAAAGCGTATCGGCGCGCGCACTGGACGGCGGCGTCGGCGAAGGCTTCGGTTTCGTACCAGATCTCTTGGGGCGGGTAGCCGCCGTTCAGGTTGTAGTGCCCGATGGAAAGCTGGCACATCACCGGCACGCGATCGGGTGCTCGGTGGCGCATGGTGAGGGCAATGCGTTCCCGTCCGGTCATCTCCCTTCATTGTGGCAGGCGGGAGTACCGTGGAAAACCTTCCGGAACCTCAGGAGGCGATGACGGTTTCCGGACGCGAGACTTCACGCGAACCGGCGGCACGCGCGCGGAGAGTTTGGCCTGGCTCGCTCCAGGGCACCGCGAAGACGCGATAGCAGATGCGGCATTGGTAATGGCCGTGTAACGGCCAGGTGATGGAATCGTGCGCGAAACGGCACCACCACTCGCCGAACCCACCTTTCCGTCCACCGGACCGGGCGGCCGCGCTCCCGTTCCTTGCTCTCAGCATGGAACCGAACCCCGCTCTCCTGTGTGGATAGATGCATGCCGCGTGCCAGCGGTTATCGCGACCGAAATGAGCTGCTACGCCCAGCGATCCGCATTCCAGGACACCGGAGTGCAGGGAGAGAGAAGCATGAAGCGCGTGGGGGACCTGGAGTTGGACCAGAGCCTCGGGTTCGAGCGCGCCGAACTGCGCGTGCAGCGATTCGCCTGGAAGTTGATGCTGCTGGTCATCGCCGGCGCCATACTCGGGGTCTTTGGCACCGGCCTGCTCGACCAGGCGGTTGTGCACGGCGACGGAATCCGGGTGCGGTACTCCCGTTTCGAGCGGGCCAACAGGCCCAGTAGCCTGGAAATCACCCTCACCCCCGAGAGCGTGCAGAACGGCTCGGTAAGCGTATGGCTCGGGCTGGATTATGTACGTAAGTTTGAGATCACCTCGATAACTCCGGCTCCCGATTCCGCGGCCAGTAAAGGCGACCGGGTCACCTGGACTTTCCGCGCGAACCGGAACGCGCCGGTAACGGTGGTGTTTCACTTGCGTGCGGGAAGAGGCACGTTCGGGATCGTCGGTGCCAGAATGGGTGCCGTATCCGCGGGCGAAGTCGCCTTTCGCCAGTTCATCTGGCCGTAGACCAGGAGGACAGAGATGGATTCCGTATTGCGGGGCGCAGTGGTTTATTTCATCGTGTGGGCCCTGTTCCGGGTGGCCGGCAAACGCACCCTTTCCGAAACCACGCCCTTTGATTTCGTTCTGCTGCTGATCATAGCCGAAACTACGCAGCAGGCCTTATTGGGAGATGACTTCTCTATGACAAATGCCTTTCTGTTGATTACTACTTTGATCGGCCTGGATATTCTGTTGTCGATCGTTAAAGAACGCTTTCCCCATTTCGAACGGGTTATGGACGGCCAGCCGATCCTGGTGGTGAACAATGGCGTTCCGCTGGAAGAGCGCATGAAAGCGGCACGCATCGACCAGTCCGATATCCTGGAGGCGGCGCGGCGACTGCAAGGCCTGGAGCGCATGGAGCAGATCAAGTACGCGGTACTCGAGCCAAGCGGCGGGATCAGTATCATCCCGCGATGAAGAGGCCGTGTGGGAGGTCACGGAATAGTAGCCGAATGTGCGTTTCACGATAGGGCGCCGGGTAGCGTGGTGCTGTAATAAAGGCAGGCGGAGGGGAATGTTATGAAATGCAGAGACGTCATGACCAGGGATCCCGCTCTCTGTATCCCGACCGATCCGGCCTCCATGGCGGCCCGGCTGATGCGGGACCATGATGTCGGCAGCATACCGGTGACCGAAGACCGCAAGACCAAGCGGCTGGTGGGGATCGTCACGGACCGGGACATCGCCATTTCCGTGGTGGCCGAAGAGCGCGACCCGTCGGGCGCCACCGTAGGGGACATCATGACGCCGGACCCGCTTACCTGCCGGCCGGATGACGACCTGGTTCGCGTGATCGCCACCATGGAAAGCAACCAGGTGCGGCGCATTCCGGTGGTGGACGGCGAGCGGCGGCTGGTGGGGATGATCTCCCAGGCGGATATCGCGCTGCGGGGCGGCTCACCGGATAAGACCGCCGAAGTGGTGCAGGAAATCTCCAAGCGCGCCGCCTGAGCGAAAAGGTCCGGCTCGAACGGCGGTTGTGGGCGTTATCATGATGAGCTATGCTCATCAGCGCCCGTCTGTTCAAAACCGCCCTGCTCAGCATCGTGCTGGCAGGCGCCCTTCAGGCCGAGATCCGGCTGCCCGCCTTGATCTCGGACCACATGCTGCTCCAGCAAGGCATGCCCGTCAGGATCTGGGGAACCGCCGATCCCGGCGAAGCCGTCGAGGTTTCATTCCAAGGTCAGAAGACCGCGACACTGGCCGGACAGGACGGCCGCTGGGCGGTGTGGCTGAAACCCATGGAGGCCGGCGGCCGCGGCGAGATGACCATCCGGGGCAGCAATACCCTCACCATCCGGGACGTGCTGGTCGGGGAGGTCTGGGTGGGTTCCGGGCAGTCCAACATGGCCTGGACGGTGGCGCGGTCCAACAACGCCGAAGAAGAGATCGCCCGTGCCGCCAACCCATCGATCCGGCTGTTCCAGGTGGAGCGGGCCGTCTCCGATACGCCGCGCGACGACGTCGTGGGCGCGTGGAAGATCTGCGGCCCCGAGTCCGTGAAGGACTTCTCGGCCGTGGGCTACTTTTTCGCGCGCGAGATCGAGCGGACGCGCCGCGTGCCGGTGGGGCTGATCCACTCCTCCTGGGGCGGGACCGCCGCGCAGGCCTGGACCAGCCGCGCGGCGCTCGAAGCCGATCCGCTGCTCAAGCCCTATCTCGACCGCTGGCAGCAGGTGCTGGAGCGCTACCCTGCCGCACAAGCGCGCTACGAAAAGCAACTGGCGGAGTGGAAGCCGGACTCGGGCGCCGCCAGGCCGCGGCCGCCGGCGGGACCGGGCCACCAGGGCACTCCGGGGGGCCTCTACAACGCCATGATTGCCCCGCTCACGCCCTACGCCATCCGGGGCGCAATCTGGTACCAGGGCGAGTCCAACGCCGGCGCGGCCGAGGCTTATAACTACCGCCGCCTGTTCCGCGCCATGATTGAGGATTGGCGGCAGGCCTGGGGCATCGGCGACTTCCCCTTCCTCTTCGTGCAACTCGCCAATTACGAGACCGACGCCTTGTGGCCGGTGCTGCGGGAGTCGCAAACAAGCGCCCTGTCGTTGCGCAATACCGGCATGGCGGTGGCCATCGATATTGGGGAAGCGAAGGACATTCACCCCAGGAACAAGCAGGAAGTCGGGCGGCGCCTGGCCCTGGCGGCGCGCCGCGTGGCCTACGGTGAGGCCATCGAATGGAGCGGGCCGATCTTTCGCCAGCTCTCCTATGAAGGCGGCCTGATACACGTGTGGTTCGACCATGCGGACGGGCTGCGGGCCAAAAGCGGCGACGTGGCCGGCTTCCAAGTGGCCGGCGATGACGGCGTCTATCAACCGGCGCAGGCGCGTATCGAGGGCCAGACCGTGGTGCTCACCAGCCCCAAGGTCCCGCGGCCGGTATCGGTGCGTTACGGCTGGGCCAACAACCCGGTATGCAACCTGGTGAACGGCGCCGGGCTTCCGGCCAGCCCCTTCCGAGCGGGCGAACGCGCGCCGCAATAGGCACGCCTGTCACGGGCGGCAGAACCAGGTGGCAAAACGGCCGGGTTCGGTCTCCGCGCTGTAGACCTGGGCGCCGCCCTTCTGCATCAGGTCGATCAGCGGCATCGGGCGGAACGAACTGGTGAGCCGCAGGATTTCGCCGCTTTCCAGATTCGCCATGGACTGCCGCACCTTGCCCACGGGATGCTCGCCTGTGGCCAGCATGGCATCGGCGTCGATTTCGAGGCGCACACGCGCGGGGTCGAGCCATGCGGGAGCATCGGAGGAGACGAGCGGCTCGTTGTCCTGGCCGGCGGCGCGACGCAGGTCGAGAACCAGGTCGCGGGTGGCAAGACCGCCCATGTGGGCCGCCCGCTCGATGGTGGCGACACGGGCCACGGTTTCGCGCAGCACCGGGTTGCGCAGCTTCGCCAGCCGCGGAACGCGCGCGATGAGTTGCTCCTCGATGCCGGGGTAGGCTTCCAGCAGCTCGGAAATCCGGGTCTCCGGGGTAATCGAAAGGCTCATGCGGTGACTCCTGCCGGCGGCGCGTCGTACTCGAGCAGGCGGCGTTCGCCCTCCAGTTCGCGCAGCCGGGTGAGGTCCTGGGTGACTTCCAGGGTGCCCAGGTACTCGCCCGCGGCATCGCGGACGGCGAAGTAGCGGATGTGCACGAAGCGGTTCTGGAACTGGATCCAGAACTCCGCCACGTTCTGCCGGCCTTCGCGGAAATCCGAGAGAATCCGATCCACCACTCCTACACTGCGCGGCGGATGGCAATGCTGCACCTTGCGCCCGATGACGGCGCGGCTGCGCGCGAAAATGCGCTGGGGACCTTCGGAGAAAAAGCGCACGCGGTCGTCGGCGTCGACGAAGGTGAGGTCCAGGGGCAGGGTCGAAAACAGGGCGGTAAGCTGCTCGAGAGTGAGATTGCCGGTGGGCAGCATGATGGCGCCGCTCGGCAGCGCCGGCGTCTGGGTTGCCGCGGGCCGATAGCCCTCGGCGGGCTCCACCAGGCACCAGCCGTAGCGCGGGGAGGCGGCCCAGATCTCCGCCCAGTCCTCTTCCGTAAAGGCGTCCTGGCACATGGGCAGAAGGATGTTCTCCTCCTTGTAGATCATCTCTTCGACGGCGGACAGCGCGGCATCCGCTACAGTAACGGCCACCAGCTTCCACTCGCCGGCCGTGGCATCGCGCTGGCCCAGCGCGCGGGCCAGTTCCTTCAGCAACCCGCGCACTTCGTCGTCCTTGCCCCACATGACTTTCGACGGCCCGGTGATGCCGTGGCGCTCCATCGCCGAGAAGAAGGTGTGCTCCTTGCGCTGGTAGTGCTTTTCAATGTCCATCAACTCGTTGAAGGCCTGGCGCCACTCGAACATCAGGTCGTCGGGCGCGGGAGCATCGTCCGGAAGGCCATCGAGCCGCGCCATGGCGCGCCGCATTTTCAGCACGACGCCGCCCAGCGCCTGGTTTTCCCGGCGGAAGGTGTCCACAGGATGGCCCGGCGGAACCGGCGCGGCGGGGGGCGGCACCAGCACCTCGCGGGTGACCTGGGAGTGCAGGTCGCACATCGACTGCACCTCCTCGACGGGCATGCCTTCAGCCATGAGTTCCTGCTCCATGGCCACGATCTCCGAGTAATCGGTCTCTTGGACCACCTGGCGCAGGCGGTCCTTCACCTCCTCGGGCGGCTGCCCGGCGTGCAGGTGCCGGATGATCTCCTTCAGGGTGCGGATGCGGCGCGCTCTGTTGTCGATAATTTCGCTCACGCATCCACGCTAACAACGCGCCGCCACCGCGCCTATGACCTAAGTCACACCACCTGTTGAGGGATGCCGGCCAGGCGGCAGTAGGCAGCCAGGTCGCGCTTGTGGTCGCCGTAGAAGAAGATCTGGTGGAAGCCGGGGTAGTCGAGCAGGTCCCGCACGCCGTCGAGCTGCACCATGACGGAAACCACGCAGCCGCCGGCGGGAGGCACCGCGATATTGTCCACCACCGTGCCCGCCGAGATCACCATGGGGGGATTCGCCATCAGGCGGCCGCGAGCCTGGATATCCGCCACGGTGACGCGCTGGCCCACGCGCCAGCGGGGCACGGGTACGGCGTCGCGCCGTCCGTGGTGGTGGGAGAGGTGGTAGGGCTCGGGCGGGCGGTCGAATCCAGCCAGCCGAGTGGGGCAGGTGCAGTGCGCGCCGATGAGGCACTCCCGGGCGGTTTCGGGCACGGGGTCCTGCTGAAAACCGGGGCGGTCGAAGAGGAACTGCACCAGCGCGTGGGTAAGGGCCGCGCCGAGGTCGGCCTCGCAGGCGGCGGGAATGCCGTGGTCGAGCATGGTGGACCAGGCGATGCACGGCAGGCTCACCCGGGTGCCGCCCAGGGCGCCAAGGCAGTCCATGGTGATGCCGTCGCCCTGTTCGCGCTCCAGGAATCCGCGCGCCACCACGTAGGATTTCACGCCGTTGATCACGTCCTGCTCTGTGGGTCCGGAGACACGCGTGGCTCCGCGGATACGCTCCCGTGCCAGCTCGCGCACCTCGTCGGTCAACGGCGTGCGCTCGTACTGATCGAGAAATTCGCGCGCGGGAATGTAGCGCAATTTGGTGCCGAAGGGCGCCAGTTCCACGTCCTTCCGCTCCTTGCCTTGCAATACGATGAAGCGCATCTCGCGCAGCCGGGCCCGGGCGCGCAGCATCCGGAGCCCGAAGGCGGCCTGGCGAAAATCGTCGGTAGAGGCGATGAAGACGCCCTCGCGATGAGCCAGCGCGGCGGTATTGGTGGTAAAGGCTGCTCCGATGGGAGCAAAGATGACGGTCGGCATGCCAGTATCGGCAGCGTTGACGGCGGTGGGCCAGGCGTGCTGCTGGCGGTCCAGCAGGATCAGGAAAAGGCCGTCGGGCCGTTCGGCGCGCGCGGCGGCGAGCCACTGGCCGGCCTCGGCGGAGGTGTAGATGGGTTCGGGCCGCAGGTCGAGCCGGATGCCCAGCTCGCGCGCCGCCTCCTGCGAGGCGCGGCGATACCTGGCCAGCGCCGCCGCGCCGTCGTAAATAGCTCCCGGCCAGAGCATGCCGTAGTCGCCCTTGCGCCGCACGAAGGCGGCTTTCACTACGGGGGTGTAGGCGGCCCCGGGACCCGCAGGCGCGATGCGCCGCTCAACCACCCGCTGGGCGAACAGGGAGGCTGCGGCGGCACCGCCGGTGAGGAGAAATCGGCGTCTGGTGCTCAAATTGCATAATTGCATAAGGGCATCTCCGTGCCGACACATTCTAATCCAATCGCGGCAGCTACAATGAGAGTGATCGAAATGCCCGAGCCTATGCCGGGCGCGGAGCCCCGCGTCACCGGCGAAGAGATCGTTTCGGAAATCGCCCGCAACATGGAAGCGGGCCTGTTCCGGATCCGCTACACCACCCTCGTGCCGGCGGTCTTTCGCGTTTACCTGCATCCGGAGGATTACGAACCGATCCGCGGCGCCCTGCCCGTACTGACCGACGAGATCCGGCGCGTGCTGAGCGAACGGCTGGAGGAGTGGAACCGGCCACCCGGCCTGCTCGACCGCCTGGCCGGGTCGGGCCCCCGCACCGAGTACAAGATCATCGCCGGCGACTGGACCATTGAGTTCTTCCCCGACGCCGAAGGGCGGCTCGAGCGCGGCGATATCGAGATCTACTCGGCGTTGGGCGCGCCTGCCAAGCCGGAGTACGCCGGGGCGATGACGCGCCGGATCACTAAACGCGATGCCGCCGGCGAACGGACCACCCGCGAGGAGCCGGCGCCGCAGACCGGGCCGGTCTTCGCGCGCATCCGCTACCAGGACGGCGGCGGGCAGCACGAGTTTCCCGTGACCACCAACCAGGTGGTGATCGGGCGCGGCGGCAAGGCTTACTGGGTGGATCTGCGGCTGGACACCGCACCGGATGTTTCGCGCGAACACTGCCGCATCCGGCGCGACCCCGCCTCCGGGCGCTTCTACCTCAAGGACGTGAGCCAGTTCGGCACCACGGTGAACGGCAAACCGGTGCCTTCGAGCCTGGTTACCGCCGGCGGCCGGACCGAGGATAAGAACGTCGAAACACCGCTGCCGGCCAAGGCGCGCATCGGGCTGGCCGGAGTGGTCTACCTGGAGTTCGAGCAAACCGCATGACCGCGTTGTTTCATGCCCGCCTGGCGTTGCTAGCGGCGCTGGTGCTGCTGGCGGCGACGTACTTCTACGTCCACGTGGTTCGGAGGCGCCGCTAGCATGGGTGGCAACTTCCGGCACGCCGCGGCCAGCGACACCGGCCGCAAGCGCGGCAACAACGAGGACCGCTACCTGTGCGATCCCGCCGCCGGCATCTATGCCGTGGTGGACGGGATGGGCGGGCAGGCAGCCGGAGAGCAGGCCGCGGAGATCGCGGTCAAAATGCTGCGGGCGCGGCTGGAACGGCGCACCGGCAGCACGGCCGACCGCATCCGCGAAGCCATCGCGGTGGCCAACAACGAGATCTACGAGGCGGCGCGTGCGAACCCCGAGTGGGAAGGCATGGCATGCGTGCTCACGGTGGCGGTGATGGAGAACGGCCGTGCCACCGTGGGGCACGTGGGCGATACCCGCCTTTACCTGCTGGAGCCCGGGAAGATTCAGAAGATCACGCGCGACCACTCGCCCGTAGGGGAGCGCGAGGACCGCGGCGAACTCACCGAACAGGAGGCCATGCGGCACCCACGGCGCAACGAGGTCTACCGGGACGTGGGCTCGGCGCCGCACCGTCCCGACGACGCCGACTTCATCGATCTCTACGAGGTGCCGCTCGCGCCGGACCGCGCCTTGCTGCTAGCGAGCGATGGCCTGACCGACCTGGTACCGGCGGCGCGCATCCGGGAGACCGCCGAACACCACGCCGCCGACCCGCGGGAGGCCGTGGCGGCCCTGATCGAAGCGGCCAATAAGGAAGGGGGCAAGGACAACATCACCGCCGTGCTGGTGGCGGGGCCCCAGTACGGCGCCGCAACGGGTCCCGCAGCACGGCGCTGGACAACCGGCCGCGGCGCGTTTCTGCTCTACGGCGCGGCGCTGGCGCTGTTGGGCGTATGGGGAGCGGACCGCTGGCAGCGCGCGCAGACGCCACCGCCCATCGAGGGGCCGCGCACCTGGACCGTGGGGGCCACGCCGGAGAGCGACGGCGCCACCATCTCGATCGTGCTCGAAAAGGCTCGCCCAGGCGATACCGTGCTGGTCGCGCCCGGCGAGTACCGCGAACTCGTGCGCGCCAAAGAAGGGGTCGCGCTGGTAAGCCGCGAACCGCACGCCGCCGTGCTGCGGGCCGCGGGCGGCGGCATGGCGGTGCTGGTGGAAGGCGTGCGCAAGGGAAGCATCGCCGGCTTCCGCATCGCGGGCGACAACCGCTCCCCCATGGCCGTAGGGGTGCAGGTGCGGGACGCTTCACCCGAACTCGAGAACCTTGTCATCTCCGGGGCCAGCAGCGCGGGCATCGAAGTGCTGGGAGATGCGGCGCCGGTGATCGTATCCAGCCAGGTGGTGGGTAACGCCGGGGCGGGCATCGTGTTGCGCGACCGCGCCGCACCGCGCCTGGCCCGCAACGTCATCGGCGGCAGCGGCAAGGGGGCCATGGCGCGTCCGGCGCTCGAAATCCACGACGACGCCGCCCCGGTGCTCGAAGACAACACGTTTCTGGGCGACGGCGCCGAGGCCATCTGGGCGCCCGCCCCCGGAATCGATAATGCCGTGCTGGAGCGCAATCTCTTCGGCTGGCAGGGAACCGCGCGCCGCAAGGTGCGCGTAATTCCTAAGTGAGCCTCATGCAACCCGCGACGTTCGGCAAATACAGAATCGTATCCAAGCTGCTCGGGGGCGGCATGGGCCGCGTCTACCTGGCCGAGGACGTGAAAGAGGGGCGCCGCGTGGCGCTCAAACTCATCGATATCGCCGCCGACCAGGACAGCCGCGAAGTGCTCGAAGCCGAGCGCCGCGGCGCGGAACTGCAAGAGCGCCTGGGAGAAGAAGACGCGCGCGTGGCGCGTATCCACGAGGCCGGGGAGCGCGACGGCTACTTCTACATCGCCATGGAGTACGTCGAGGGACAGGACCTCTCCTAGATCCTGGCCCAGGGCCCCCTGCCGGCGTGGCGCGCCGTGGCGGTGGCGCTGGAACTCTGCGGCGTGCTGGCCAGCGCGGAATCGCTGGACGGCCACGGCATCGTGCACGGCGACCTGAAGCCGCGCAATATCCGGCTCACCCCCGACGGGCGCGTGAAAGTGCTGGACTTCGGCATCGCCAAGGCGCTTTCGGCCACGCGCAACTTCACCCGCAACCAGTTCGGCAGCATCCCCTACTCTTCGCCAGAGCGCTTGAACAGCGGCGAGGTGGACGCGGCTTCGGACCTGTGGAGCGTGGCGGTGGTGCTTTATGAAATGCTGCGGGGCGTGCCCTATTTCCGCGCCGAAAGCATCGCCCGGCTGGAAGCCGAGATTCGCAACTACCATGCGCTGCTGCCGGGCATCCAGGAGCTGCCGCCGGGGCTGCGGGAAATTCTGGCGCGCGCGCTCGCGCCGCAGCCGCAGTACCGCTACCGGCGGCCGGCCGAGTTGGAGGCCGATCTGCTCGCCTGGCGCGAAGGACGGCTCGAGATACCGGAGATGGACCCCGAGGCTACGCGTCGCACCACCGCTCCCGCGTTGGAGGACGACGAAGCCACTCGCCGCACCACACCTCCGCCCGCAGGGGCGCCGCAGCCTCCATCCCGGCGCCGGCGCCGCAACATCGCACCGGTGGTCTGGCTGGTGGTGTTCAGCGCCTTGGCCCTGGGCTTCTGGCTCGAGATGCGCACCTGGAAGGAGGCCAACGCCCTGCGCGCGGACGTCGAGTTGGAGCGCATCGACGTGGATACCGCCTGGGAGCGTTACCAGAACCTGGTGGCCCGCACGCATCTGCCGATGAATCTTTCGGGAGTGCGCCGCGCCATCACGGCCCGCATGGTGACGGCGGCCGACCGCGTGCTGGCCGAGTACCGCGAGTCCGATGTCGTCTCGGTCTACGAGCGCGATTGGGAACGCGCCCGCACGGCGCTCATGCGGGCGCTCGAAGTCGACCCCGGTAATGACGAGATTCGCGCCAAGCTGCGGGTGGCGGAAGGCCATATCCGCCGCATCAACGCCGGCGGCCGCAACAGCCGCACGATGCGCGAGGCGCGCGAGCGTTTCGAAGAAGCCAAGCGGCTGGCCTCGCGCTCGCCGGACCCCTATCTCGGGCTGGTGCACCTCTACGTTTACGGCGCCAAAGACGTGGAGAAAGCGGAGCAGGAATTGAAGGAGGCCCAGCGCCACGGCTACCGCCCCAGCAAACGCGTCAGGGCCTTGATTGCCGACGGATACAACGACCGCGCCGACGCCTGGGTGCGGGAGGCCAACAAGGCCGCCGGCCTGCCGCAGGAGCAGGAGTACTGGCAGCGCGCCGATGCCGATTACGCCCACGCCGAGAGCCTCTACCAGGAAGTCGTGCCCTATGGAAACTCCGTAGCCATGCTGCGCCGTATCTATCTCGGCCGCGAGCAGGTGCAGGCGCGGCTGGCCATGCTGCGGGGGCAATTGTTGCCGCCGCCAGCAACAGCATCCGTGCCGCCAGCAACATCCGCGCCTCCAACACCAACTCCATGAAGCATTCACCATTCAAGTCGCTGCTGGGCAGAATGCAGGCGGACTGGGACCGGCGCGCCGGCGAGAACCCTCGTTTCTACATCGCCAACTGCCGGGAGGACTGGTCCGAGCAGGAGTTCCTTCAATCCGGCGAGCAGACCGTCGCGGAGCTGATCCTCACCGATATGGTCAACATCTGCCAGGGCAGAGACCCGAAAGAGATGGCGGTGCTGGAGATCGGCTGCGGGGCGGGACGCGTGACCCGCGCGCTGGCGGAACTGTTCGGCGAGGTCCACGCGGTGGACGTGAGCGGAGAGATGGTAAGGCTGGCCCGCGCAGCCGTGGCGGATCTTCCCCATGCCTGCATCCATCAAAACAACGGCGCGGATTTGGCGGTGCTGGGAGATCGCATCTTCGATTTCGCTTTTTCCACCTGCGTCTTCCATCACATCCCCAGCAAAGCGGTGATCGAAAACTACATCGCCGAGGTGGGGAGGCGCCTGCGCGCCGGCGGTCTCTTCAAGTTCGAGGTCCAGGGATACCTCGGCATCGAGACCGATGAACTCGATACCTGGCTGGGAGCGCCCATGAGCGAAGCGGAGATGCGCGCCATCGCGGACCGCTGCGGCTTCGAGGCCCGCTACCTGGTGGGCGCGGGAGAGGAACGTTTCTGGCTATGGTTCTTCAAGAAGGGGTGAAAGCGCGGTGGCGGTAACGCGTTCCTCGGCCGCGGATCGCCGGCGTTCGCGCGCCTCGCTGGTGCCGCGCCGCGGCGTGCGAGGTTACGAACTGCCCTGGCTGCTGGCCGTCTCGGTGGTGACGGTGGCCGGGCTGTGGCTGGCCTACCAGGCGAAGACGCACCCGCTGGCCGCGCC
>JAWLGN010000074.1:0-19853 GCA_041685075.1 Bryobacteraceae bacterium | reverse complement strand
TGCATTGCAAGGGCCCGACCGGAAGAATTTCCTGCACCATATGCCTCCGATTGTATACTCAAGCGTATGTCCGAGATCGTGTTGGTAGTGACGCGCTGGCTGCATATCGCCTCGGTAGCGGTGCTGGTCGGTGGCATGCTGTACGCCCGGGTGGCGATGTTCCCGGCGCTCAAGGTGCTGCCCTCCGAGGAGCGGATGGAGGTTTTCAGCCGTGCGGCCCGGCGTTACGGCCGCATCGCCGTGGCGGCCATTCTGGGGCTACTGCTCTCCGGCACCTATACGATCCTCGCCTTCCCCGGCCGCAGCCCGCGTTATCACATGGTGCTGGGGATCAAGATACTGCTGGCGCTGCACGTCTTCGCGGTGGCAGTGATATTGGCCTCCGGCCGCGCCAGGCGGCCCGCCCGCGCCCTGACCGGCGCGGTCATCACCGGCCTGGTCATTATCGCGATCTCCGCGTGGCTCCGGCGCATCTTCTAAACTGTGAACATGCACCAGGGATATGAGGCGCTGCGCGGCGCCGCCGCGTGGCTGGATGTTTCGGCGCGCGGCCGGATCGCGGCCACCGGACGCGACCGCGTGCGCCTGTTTCATAATCTGACCACCAACCACATCAAGGACCTGACCGCCGGCCAGGGCTGTTACGCCTTCCTGCTCAGCCCGCAGGGGCGCATCCAGGCGGACCTCTACATTCTCGCCTTCGAGGATCGCCTGCTGCTCGGCACCGAGCCGGAGACGCGGGAGCGCGTCCTCCAGCATATCCGCAAGTACATCATCGCGGACGACGTGACCCTGACGGACCTCACCGGCTCGCTTTGTGAGCTGGCTGTAGAAGGGCCGCGCGCGGCCGAAGTGCTCGCGGCCAGCGGCGCGCCGGTTCCCGAAACGCCCTGGGGGCACGTTGCCTGGGGCGATGCCACCGTGGCGGCCATCAGCGCCACCGGGCAGCCCGGCTTCCGCATCCTGGCTCCGGCGGAACGGAAGGCGGAACTCGTGGGGCAACTCGAGGGGGCGGGCGCGCAGCCGGCGTCGGTCGAGGCGCTTCGCACCGTGCGTATCGAAAACGGCGTGCCGCGCTACGGCGAGGAGATCTCCGATACCGCGCTGCCGCAGGAAACCCGCCAGATGCACGCCGTGCATTTCAACAAGGGCTGCTACCTGGGGCAGGAGATCGTGGAGCGCATCCGCGCCCGCGGGCACGTCAACAAGCTGCTGGTGAGGGTGCGGATCGACGGGACCGAACCGCCCGCCAGCGGCGCCCCGCTGGCCGCGGGAGAGGCCCAGGCAGGAGAGATCGCCTCGGCCGTCTTCTCGCCCGTCGAGGCGCGCGTTGCCGCTCTGGCCTGGGTGCGCGCGCCGCACGCCCGGCCGGGCACGGAGCTTACCGTGGACGGCCGCGCAGCGGCTGTGGCGTAGCCCGCCGCGCCGCCTCCCGCAGTTCTTCGAGCACCCAGGCAGGCACCTGCAGATCGCCGTAGCCGACGCCCAGCCGCAGCCCCGGTTTCAAATCGCCGTGAAAATCGGAGCCGCCGCCGGGCGCCAGGTTGTACTTGCGCGCCAGCTTGAGGTAGTACTGGGCCTCCTCCGGGCTGTGGTCGCTATGGAAGATCTCCAGCCCGTCGAGGCCCATCTCGCAGAGCGCCGGCAGCAGTTCTTCGATGCGCCGCCCCGAGGCGACGCGCACCGGGTGCGGCAGCACCGCCAGTCCCCCGGCGGCGCGGATGCGCTCGACGCCTTCGTCGAACTGCGGCTCGATACGCGGCACATAGCCCGGCGCCGATTCGTCCAGGTAGTCGTCGAAGGCCTGGCGTTCATCGGCGACGTAGCCCTTCTGTACCATGATGCGGGCGAAGTGCGGTCGGCCGGTCATGCCGCGGCCCAGGGCTTCGGCCTCTTCCAGCCGCACGTCGATGCCCATGGAACGCAGGTGCGCCGACAGCCGCACGTTGCGGTCGCGCCGCGAGGCCTGCATTTCGCGCAGCCATTCCGTGAACTCCCCGGATGGCGGGCGCTCCAGGAAATAGCCCAGCAGGTGCACCGAGCGGCCGCGCAGCTTGGTGGAAAGCTCGATGCCGCAGAGCAGTTCCACACCCGCGGCGCGCGCCGGTTCCACGGCGGCGGCGTACCCCGCCAGCGTATCGTGGTCCGTGATGGCCAGGGCCTCGATGCCCGCCCGCACCGCTTCTTCGATCAGTTCCTCGGGTGAGTGCGTACCGTCGGACTCATTGGTGTGCGTATGTAGATCGATCAAGGGAAATTAAACCCAAACGTTCCAGTGTAGCCAAGATTCGGGCTGCGCTGTCGTCCGGGCTTTCCGTGGAGGTGTCCACCCGCACTTCCGGCGCCAGCGGCGGCTCGTAGGGATCCGAAATGCCGGTGAAGTTGGCGATTTCCCCCGCCAGCGCCTTGCGGTAGAGTCCTTTGACGTCCCTGCGGACGAGTTCCTCGAGAGGGCAGTCCACGTGGATCTCGATGAAGTTGTGAACCGAGGCGCGCAGTTCGTCGCGCACCGCGCGGTAGGGCGAAATCAGCGCCGCGATCGCCAGTACGCCATGGCGCGCCAGCAGCCCCGCCACGTAACCCACCCGCCGCACGTTCGTATCACGATCTTCCTTGCTGAAACCCAGGCCGCGCGAGAGGTTCTCCCGCAGCGCGTCGCCGTCCAGCAGCTCATAGGGCACCCCGAGTTCGCCCAGCCGCGCGGCCAACACCTGCGAGATGGTTGTCTTCCCGGCGCCGGAAAGGCCGGTCATCCAGACCACCCCCCCGCGGTTTACTGCGCGCGGCTGAGGCGCCGCACCCGTCCGTCCGTTGTGATGTGAATTCCGCATTCTTTCTCCGTATCCTGTTCCCACCACCAGCGCCCCGCGCGCTCGCTTTCGCCTTCCCGAACCGGGCGGGTGCAGGGAGCGCAGCCGATGCTGGTGTAGCCGCGCGCGTAGAGCGGGTGCACCGGAACACCGTGCTCCCGGATGTAGTCCTCCACCTGCGCCGCGGTCCAATCCGCCAGGGGGCAGATCTTGACCGGCGCCTGGCCGGTCTCCACTTTAGGCACGCCCGCGCGCGAGAGGCTCTGCTCCCGCCGCAGTCCCGCCGCCCAGGCATCCAGGGTCTGCAGCTTGCGCCCCAACGGCCGCACCTTGCGAACTTCGCAACAGAGCGTCCGCAGCCGCGGCTCCCTGTAGAACAGGTCCGTACCGTGCTCGGCGATCATGGCCTCCACCTCGGCCGGGTCCGGATGCACCATCTCGACCTCGATGCCGTAGCGCCGCGAGACCGCCTCCGCCGCCGCGTAGCTTTCTTCCGGCAGACGGCCCGTGTCGAGCGTGAATACCCGCACGTCCGGGCGGATGCGGCAGGCCATATCGATGATCACCATCCCCTCTTTCTGAAAGCTGGTGGCGATGGCGAAACCGCTTCCGTACGTCTCCAGGGCCCAGGCGAGCACCTCGCGGGCGCTCATCCGTTCATAGTCCAACATCAAACCCCCTGATCTCTATCAACATACATCAGAATACACGGAAAGGCAAGGGGTGACTAGATGGAGGTTGCAGCTATTTCGCCCATGCTGGTACGGTAAAGGTAAGTAAACCAGGAGGTTTTCGTGCCACAGCGGCCCTGCAAACGCCATCATGGAATTCCCTGCACCTGCGCCATGGGCAACCTGTACCGGTTTGTGGAACCGGTGGTCCTGCTGCTGTTAAAGAAGAAGGGCTGTTCCTACGGGTACGAGCTGGCGGGCGACCTGGAGGCGCACGCTTTGACCGACGCGGCGATCGAGCGCGCCGCGCTCTACCGCACGCTGCGGCAGCTCGAGGCCAATGGCAACGTGGTATCGGAGTGGGACGTACAAGGAGGCGGGCCGGCGCGGCGCGTCTACTCGCTGACGCGCGCCGGCGAGCAGCACCTCGAGGAGTGGGCCACGGTGCTGGAACAGATCTCCCGGGCCATGGCGCGCTTCGTGAAAGATGTGCGCTCGCTGCCGGCGGGGAAGAATTCCGGGGCGCGCAAGGCTGCGGCGCGCGAGGCGCCCCGGCAATCGTCCTGATCGCCTTTACTGCTTCGGCTTGCGCAGCAGCTCGGGTGGAAACTCGGCAGCGCGGGAGCGCTCCTCGTGCCGCAGGTTCGACACCCCGCCGCGGTCCGGATAGAGCGGGATGCTCATCCCCCCGGTCTCCTGCAACACCTCAAACAGCCGCTGATTCAGCTCCCGCACAGTGGACCTGTGCTCCGGGCTGAAGATCAGGTTATGGCTCTCGATAGGATCCTCCTGCAAATCGTAGAGTTCATCGAGATCCCACAGGCCGTGGCAGCGAATGTACTTGTAGCGGTCTGTGCGCAGCGCGTGGAGGGTGGGGGTATGGGGATAGTTGCGCTCCCAGTAGTACTCGTAGAGCAGGCTTTCGCGCCAGGGCGTGTTCTGTCCCTGCAGCAGGGGCAGGAAGCTGCGGCCGTCGATGCCCGCCGGCGCCGGAACCCCGGCGGCTTCGAGCACGGTGGGCATGATGTCCAGGTTGGCCACCATCTGCTCCACCACGCGCCCGCCTCCGAACAGTTCCGGGCAGCGCGCCAGCATGGGCACCCGCATGGACTCCTCGTAGGCGGTGCGCTTATCGATGAGGCCGTGCTCGCCGAAAGCGAAGCCGTTGTCGCCCATGTAGACGACCAGCGTGGAATCCAGCTCGCCGCGCCGGCGGAGCGCCTCCAGCACGCGCCCTACGCTGTCGTCCACCGCCGCCAGCGTCTCGGCGTAGCGCTTGTAATATTCCCCGATATCCAGCCCGGAGTGATAGGGGAACTCCACCCCGTGCCAACTGTTGCGCTGGTTCTGTACCCACAGGGGGCGGTTGCGCGCGTAGTGCCCCTCGGCAGCCATGGTGGGGGGCGGGACGAACTTCTCCTTGGCGTACATGCCCTTGTGGCGGTCGGCGGGGGTGAAGTTCGCGTGCACCGCCTTGTGGGAGAGATAGAGGAAATAAGGCTGCTCGCGGGGAATGCCGTCCAGCCATTCCAGGGCGTAATCGGTCAGTTCGTCGGTGATGTAGCCCTTTTGCGGCACGCGCTTGCCGTTGACGTTCAACCCCGCCTTGACCGGCAGGTAGCTCCCCTGGCCGCGGAAACTCACCCAGTGGTGGAAGCCGGGCTGGGGATCGTCGCCCTCGTGGCCCATGTGCCATTTGCCCACGAACGCCGTGCGATAGCCCGCCTGCTGGAGCAGGCTGGGGAAAAATCGCGTGCCCGCCGGGATGGCGGTGTTGTTGTCCACGATGCGGTGGCCGTGCGCGTATCGCCCGGTGAGGATGGTGGCGCGGCTGGGCGAGCACAGCGCCGTGGTTACGAAGGCGTTCTTCATGTGCGCGCCGTCGCGCGCCAGAGAGTCCAGGTGCGGGGTGCGCAGCCACGGCTGGCCCTTCATGAAGCCAAGCGCATCGTAGCGGTGGTCGTCGGAAAGGATGAAAATAACGTTGCGGGGCCTGGCGGCCCGCTGCGCCGCGTTCGCCAGCGCGCCCGCGGCTGCGGTGTTCAGAAAGGCACGGCGTGTCGTTCGGTTCATGGCAGCTTTCACACTGTAGTGTAGCTTCTATTAAAAGCGCCCGCGGACCCACATTGCGCCTTGTCTACTTGTCATGGTAAAGTACATTGCGATGCCAGGGGACTGCGCATGAAAAACGCCCTGATCGCCGGAGGAGCGGTTGCCGGCCTGCTGGTTCTCCTCGCCCTTGTCTTCGTCAACCGTAGCGCTGAACGGGGGGCCGGCCCCGACGCGGCAACGCCGCCCGCCGGCGCAGTCCACCCCAGCTTTCTCTACGGCCGCGTCACCACCGCGGGCGGCGACGTCTATGAAGGCCGGTTGCGCTTTGGCGCCGGCGAGGAGGCGTTCTGGGGCGACTACTTCAACGGCGCCAAGAGAGAGAACCCCTGGGCCGCCTACGTGCCGCCCGCGCTGCGGCCCAAGGAGCGCCGCCCGATCAAGCTCTTCGGTCTGGAGATTGCCGAACGGGAGCGCCCGGTCGACCTGGGCCGGCTCTTCATGGCGCGCTTCGGCGACCTGGCGCGGATCGAGGCGCACGGCCGAAACGTACGGGTCACCCTCAAGAGCGGAACCGCCTTCGACCTCGACCGCTTCGAGGCCAGCGACTTCGACGACGGCGTGCGGGTGTGGGATGGCAGCCGGGGCGCGGCGGACCTGGATAGTCTGCCGATCCGCGCCATCGAGTTCCTCCCAACTCCACGGCCCGGCCCCGTCCCCGCGCGGCTGCACGGCACCGTGCGGACACGCCATGGCGAGTTCAGCGGCTTCCTCCAGTGGGACCGGGAGAAGGGCCTCGGCTCGGACGAAATCGAGGGCCGCACCGCGGATGGCCCCGTCAGCCTGCGTTTCGACGCCATCCGCTCCATCGCGCGCCACTCGCGCGACAGCTCGGCTGTGGAACTGCTCGACGGCCGCGTGGTCGTGCTCTCCGGCACTCGCCAAACCGGCCGCAACAACCGCGGAATCTACGTAGACGTCCCGCGCTATGGCCGGGTGCTGGTTTCCTGGGATGCCTTCGAGCGTGTCCAATTCAGCGCGGGAGGCGCCGGCCCCGCTTACGGCGATTTTCCGCCCGGCGGCCCGCTCACCGGCCGCATCACCACGCGCGACGGCCGCCGCCTGGCCGGCCGCCTGGTCTTCGACCTGGACGAAAGCGAGGTCACCGAAACGCTCGACGCCCCCTTCCAGGGCGTTACCTACACCATCCCCTTCGGCCTGATCGCCTCGATCGCGCTCCCCGCCTCCGAAGCGCCCGGCGCTCAACTCGCAAGCGTAACGCTCCATAGCGGCGAGCAGTTACGGCTCGAGTCCTCCGGCGACCTCGGCCCTGGGAATGCGGGCATCCTGGTCTTCCTCGACGGCCGCCAGCGCCCCGAGTACGTGGCGTGGAGCGGGGTCGCACGGATCGACCTCGACCGCCCGGCGGCAATGTACCCCTAATCCCGGCGGAAAATGCCGGGCGCCTCGGGAACGAAACCCGGAGCGGATTCGTGGATCCCCAACACCAGCCATCCACCGGGCGCCAGGCGAGCACGAAGTTCCTCAGCAATCCGGCGTTGGACAGGCTCCGCAAAGTAGGTGAAGGCCAGGTTGCGGCAGAAGATCAGGTGGAACGGCCCCGGCGGCATCTCCCGCCGGATGTCCTGGCGAGCGAACGTCACGCCGGTGCGAAACTCCGGCCGCAGGCAGCCATCCGGATCGAAAGCCGCCCTGTTCCATTCCACTGGCAGTTCGCGCCGGCTGCCCGGCGAGTAGCACGCTCGCCGCGCCCGTTCCAGTTGGCTCTCCTCGACATCCGTGGCCACGATGGAGAAACTGCGGCGGGCAAGACGCAGCAGGATCGCTAATGTATACGCCTCTTCCCCGCCGGCGCAACCCGCGCACCAGGCCCGGATCTCCGCCGTTCCAGGAAGATGGGATCCCAGAAACTGCCACACGCCGCGATCCCTGTAGAAGCGGGTGATGGAGATGCGGCAAGCGGCGTCCACTTCGGCCCATTCCTCCGGATGAGCCTCCAGCCAGGCTCGATAGGCTGTCAAGTCCGGAAGCCCCAGCGCCGCCAGCCGCCGCGCCAGGCGCTTGCGCACCTGCCCGCGCACTTTCCGAAATCCCTTCCAGCGGAGGCCCATTCGCGGCAAGGCCCATTGGAGGAAGGCTACCAGCACTTCATCGCGCACCACCCCGCTATTTCACCACCGTCAGGCGGGACGGGCTTCCGCGCCGGCACCGCATCCCGCCGCGGGGCGCCCGCGCGCATGGCATGGCGCATCCCGTCGTGCGGCGCTGCAAAGCGCCCGCGCGCATTGCATGTTTCCAATACTTTGCTTTATCATCGGATACTCGTTACCAACGGAGACCAACTATGCCCCCGCGTAAACTGCTCTTCCGAGTGCCGGTGATGGCCGCGCTGGCTGCCACGTTGATGGCCCAGCAGGTGGTGGACGATCTGAAGCTGACCGACTGGCGTCCCAAGAGTCAACTGGTGGTGAAGGAAACCCGGATTGTGCGCCCCCGCTATCCGGTGATCGATATGCACAACCACCTTGGGCGGCTCCAGAACACCGAGAAGTATCTTCAGGAGATGAACGAGGCCGGCGTATGGAAGTGCGTCAGCCTGGACGGCGCTTCATCCCGCGACCGCTGGAAGGAGCACCTGAAGGTTTCGAACTCCGTCGCCGAGGACCGCTTCCTGGTCTTCTTCCGCCCGGACTTCAGCGCAATCGACGAGCCCGGATTCGGCGAGCGCGAGGCCCAGCGGCTGGAGCAGGCCGTCCGCGCCGGCGTCCGGGGGCTGAAGATCGCCAAGAGCCTGGGGCTGAGCGTGCGCGACAAGTCCGGCAATCTGGTCACCGTGGACGACCCGCGCATCGACCCCATCTGGGCCAAGTGCGGCGAGCTGGGCATACCGGTGATGATCCACATCGCCGACCCCAATGCCTTCTTCACCCCGCTCGACAAGTTCAACGAGCGTTACGACGAGCTGATCGCCCACCCCTCCTGGCTGTTCTACGGCCCCAAGTATCCTTCCAAGGAGTCCATCCTGGCGGCGCGCAACCGCGTGATCGCGCGGCATCCCAAGACCATCTTCATCGGCGCGCACGTGGGCAACCTGCCGGAAGACCTGAACACGGTGGGCACGTGGCTCGACACCTACCCCAACTTTCACGTGGATATCGACGCGCGCATCAACGAACTGGGCCGCCAGCCCTACTCGGCGCGCCGCTTCATCCTGCAATACCAGGACCGCGTGATGTTCGGCACCGACACGGCGCCCAACGCGGAAGCCTACCGGGTCTACTACCGCTTCCTCGAAACCGACGACGAGTATTTCGATTCGAGCGGCGGCCACCACCTGCAGGGGCGCTGGATGATCTACGGCATCCACCTGCCCGATGAAGTGCTCAAGAAGCTCTACTACCAGAACGCGCTGAAGATCCTGAATATGCGGAAGCCGCGCACCGTGAAGATCCTCAGCGGAGAGTAAAGCTGCCGCGCAGCGCGTTCCAACTGTCGTTGTCTTTGCCGCGCCCGGCGCCGGTGAAGACCAGGGTGAACTCCCTGCCGTCCCGGCTCTGCCACTTGGTGGGGATGTTCCAGAAGAAGCAGTTGGGCGGCACGTGGCCCGCGCCGAACTGCCGCCCTTCCGATTCGTTGAGGTAGAGCACCGCGGTCCACGGGCCCCAGGGTTCGGGAGCGTCGAAGACCCCCAGGTTGCCGCGCGAAGACGCCGTGTGTTCGGTCATGAGGATGTAGCGGCGGAGACCGGCGTTGTAGCTCACGCTCAAATTCCAGCCCACGCCCTTGGGGTCCTTGAAGACCGGCCGCTTGGCTTCGAGTTCGGCGGTCCATCGCGGGCGGCCGCTCGCATCCGTACCGGCGAAGAACTCGTAGGCGGCGCGTTCCATCAGCCGGTCTTTGGGCGCGCGGAGCAGGTAAATCGCCCCGGGCGTCTGGGCCACGAAGTCGTGGCGCGCGCGCGGGTGCACGAAATAGTGATAGACGTAGCTGTCGCGCGCCCCGGCGTAGTCCCGGCCGAACTGGCAGATGGTGGGGATGGTGAGGTCATCTTCCCGGACGAATGCCCAGGCGGCAGGCTGCCAGGTGGCGCCGCGGTCGGTGGAGCGGTGCAGCCGGGCCTCGGTCTGCATGACATCGAGCGGCGATCCGGGGCTGACCCACATATAGAGTGCGCCGCCCACCGCCAGCATGCCCCAACTCTTGCCCTCGAAGGTGGCGGGATTCGCCGCGTTCTTCCCGCCCCACACGTTATAGCCCTTGTAGTTGTTCCAGGGGCCTTCGACGCGGGCCACCCCCAGGCTCACGCGGCCATCGGAGTTGGTGCCTCCGAAGCCGCCGCCGTCGCCCCAGGCGGCGTACTGGTGATCGTCGGCGGCCCAGGTGAGCTGCCAGTTGTCGCTGCCCTGCGCGCGCCGGTCGTGCGTGCTCCAGTCGAAGGTCATCCGGGCGATCACGGGACTGGGAGGGTAGGGCGGCGCGGGCGGTTCAGCCAGCAGGCGCGGTGCAACGGCGGCACAGAGCGCCAGCAACACAACGATTCTTGTCATCACGAAACTAAGCGGCCTTGGCCATTTCGCCGGCGCGCGGGATGCGCTCGAGCAGGTCGCCAAACTCCTGGCGGTTCTCCGCCCCGATGGTGAAACAATCCACGCAATCGAGCGACAGGGCGAAGCGCAGCGCCTCGTCCACGCGGTCGCGCAGGCCACCCTCGCCCAGGATCTTCATCCCGATCACGCCCTTGCCGGCGGCTTTCATCTGGCGCAGCACCTCGATGACGGTCGGGGGATCGGCATCCATGTGCAGGGTGGCCGGGTTGATCCGCGCCAGGTCCACGTGCACCCAAGGCGTCCTGGCCGCCGTGCGCAGCGCCTCGATGGAGTGGCAGGAGCAGCCGTGGCTGCGCACGAGTCCCTTCTCTCGCGCCTCCGAGAGCACCTCCATGGCCCCCTTGCGCTCTTCGGGCCAGTTGGGCGTCCGGAGAGCGTGCAGCAGGACGATGTCGATGTAGTCGGTATTGAGTTCCTGCCGGAAGCGGTCGAGCGTGGCCCGCATCTCGTCGGCCGTGCGCGCGCCCGTCTTGGTCAGGATGGTGACTTTCTCGCGCGGCACGCGCTTGAGCGCCTCGCGAACGTGCGGATGCGTCTTATAGGAATCCGCCGTATCCCAGAAGAAGACGCCCTGGTCGTAGCCGTAGTGCAGCATGTCGGCGAGCCCCTGAATGCCCAGCAGCCGCTGCCGGGAACCGCCCTTCGTGCCAGTGCCCATGGCCAGCCGTGAAAGCCGGATCTTGTCCGGACCCAGGTGAATCACGTCGTTCGCCTGCGGAACCCCGGCGCCGCGCAGCGCCGGGCTGAACCGGCCGGTAAGGACCGCGCCGGCCGCCCCCAAAGTAGCCTGAACAAATCTGCGGCGATTCATATGGAACTCCCTTGCCGCCTTTATAGGGGCGGCACTCATCATAACTATCATGGCAGGAAACTCCGGGCAACGCCGCGGGCCGGCGCCGTTTGTGAGTCTCCGCCCACTCGCGGGCCACCCTCACGGACCTTCGGTCCCGTGCGCGCCGCTATCATGAAGGACACCGCCCGATGAAACGGAAAGGCAGCGCCAACGACCCGCTGTGGTACAAGGACGCCATCATCTATGAAACGCACGTCAAAGCGTTTTTCGATCACAACGGCGACGGTATCGGCGATTTTCGCGGCCTGACGGAGAAGCTCGACTACCTCCAGGCGCTGGGCGTCACCTGCCTGTGGGTGCTGCCCTTCTTCCCCTCCCCGCTGCGCGACGACGGCTACGACATCGCCGATTACACGGGCGTGCATCCCGGCTACGGCACCCTGGAGGATTGCAAGGCCTTCATCGAGGCGGCCCACGAGCGCCGCATGCAGGTGCTGATCGAGCTGGTCATCAACCACACCTCCGACGCGCACCCGTGGTTCCAGGCCGCGCGGCTGGCCCCGCCCGGATCGCGCCAGCGCGACTATTACGTCTGGAGCGACACCGATCAGAAGTACCGCGATGCCCGCATCATCTTCACCGATACGGAGAAATCCAACTGGGCCTGGGACCCCGATGCCCAGGCCTACTACTGGCATCGCTTCTTCTCCCACCAGCCGGACCTCAACTACGACAACCCCGCGGTGCTCGAGGAAATGCTGAACGTCATGCGCTTCTGGCTGGACCTTGGGGTGGACGGCCTGCGGCTGGACGCCGTCCCCTACCTGGTGGAGCGGGAGGGCACCAACTGCGAAAACCTGCCCGAGACTCACGCGGTGATCCGGCGCATCCGCCGCGAACTGGACGCCGCCTACACCAACCGCGTGCTGCTCGCCGAAGCCAACCAGTGGCCAGCCGACGTCCGCCCCTACTTCGGCGAGGGGGATGCCTGCCACATGGCCTTCCACTTCCCGCTCATGCCCCGCATCTTCATGGCGCTGCGGCTGGAGGACCGCCACCCCATCACCGAAATCATGGCCCAGACGCCCGAAATTCCCGCCTCCTGCCAGTGGGGCCTGTTCCTCCGGAACCACGACGAACTCACCCTGGAGATGGTCACCGACGAAGAGCGGGACTACATGTACCTGGCCTACAGCGCCGATCCCCGCATGCGGCTCAACGTGGGGATCCGCCGCCGCCTGGCGCCCCTGATGGAAAACAACCGCCGCCGCATCGAGCTCATGAATAGCCTGCTGTTCTCCTTCCCCGGCACCCCCATCATCTACTACGGCGACGAGATCGGGATGGGCGACAACATCTACCTGGGCGACCGCAACGGCGTCCGCACCCCCATGCAGTGGACCGCGGACCGCAACGCGGGCTTCTCGCGCGCCAACCCGGCGCGGCTCTACAGCCCCGTCATCATGGACCCGGTCTACGGCTACGAGGCCATCAACGTGGAAGCGCAGCAGAGCGACCCCTCCTCGCTGCTCCACTGGATGCGCAACATGATTGCGCTGCGGAAGCTGTTTCAGGTCTTCGGCCGCGGCAGCCTGGAATTCCTCCACCCGGAGAACAATAAGGTGCTGGCCTACCTGCGCAAGTACAGGGGAGACCAGATTCTGTGCGTGGCCAACCTCTCGCGCTTCGCGCAGCCCGTAGAGCTGGACCTGGGCCACATGGCGGGCGTGGTTCCGGTAGAGATGCTGGGCTACACGGAGTTTCCGGCCATCGGGAAGGCGCCCTACCGGCTGACCCTGGGGCCCTACGGCTTCCTCTGGTTCGAATTGCAGGGCACGCCGGAAGCCATCGAGGTCCGCGCGGCGGCCGAACCCTGCCCCCTGACGGTACGGGACTGGGACGAGGTGTTCCAGGAGCGCGCCCGCCGGTCGCTCGAAGCCGCGCTTCCGGAGTTCATCGGCCGGCAGCACTGGTTCCGCGCGCGCGGGGGCGCGGTGGAAACGGCGCGGGTCGCCGACTGGGGTTGGATCCGGCTCGGCCCGGCGCCTTTGGCCTGGATGGTGGTGGAGGCCACCTTCACCGGCGGCGGCAACGACAGCTTCCACCTTCCGGTAGCCATCAGCACCGGCGAGGCGGCCGCGCGGCTCGGCCAAGATCCCGCGCCGGTGCTATGCGAACTCCATCACCCCGCGGGAACGGGCGTGCTGCACGACGCGCTGGCCGATGAGGAATCCTGCCGGGGCCTCTTCGAAGCCATCGAAAACAACGCCGCCATCGCCACGCAATCCGGCATGCTGCGCGCCTTCGCCGCCTCGCGCTTCAACGGCACGCCAGGCGCCTCTACCGGCCCGCGTGCGCCCGAGCCAACCACGCCGGATGGCGCCGTCACTGCGGCCGTTCTGGACGACCGGTTCACCCTCAAGCTGTTGCGCAAGCTCGAAGCGGGCCCGAACCCGGAATACGAAGCGCTGCGGTTCCTTTCGGAGAGCACTGCCTTCGACGGCGTGGCGAAGTTTGCCGGCGCAATGGAGTACGAGCGACGCGGCGAGATCGCCACCGCCGCCATCCTGCAACAGTACGTGCCCCACCAGGGGGACGGCTGGAGCTTCACCCGCGAAGAACTGGAGCGGTACTATGCCCAGGCGCAGGACGGCGCGCCCAAGCCGTCGCGGCGCAGCCTTCTGGAACTGGCCGCGCGGCCGGTTCCCGCCCCGTTGCGCGAACAAATGGGCGGCTATCTCGCGTTCGCCGCCACCCTGGGCAGGCGCACCGCGGAACTGCACCAGGCACTGGCGTCCCCGGCTCAGGATGCCGCCTTCCAGCCGGAGCCGCTCACTCCGGCCGATGTCTCGCGGATTGCCCACAGCCTGCGCGAGCGCGCCGTGGGGTTCTTCGACGCCCTCAAGACCGGCATGGCATGGCTGCCCGACGAGTTGGTGGATACGGCCGCCACGGCCCTGAGCCGGCGCGGCGAACTGCTCGACCGTTTCCAGGGCCTGGCCCAGACGGACGTCCGCGCCGAGCGCATCCGCATTCACGGCAACTACCGCCTGGAGAACATTCTGCGGGTGGGGAACGACGTGTTGATCGACTTCGCCGCCGCCCCGGGGCGGCCGCCCGTCGAACGGCGCGCCAAGCAACTGGCGCTCAGGGACGTGGCCGGTATGCTGCGCTCGTTCAGCCGCGCGGCGCGCGCCGCCCTGCCGAAGGAATCCGCGCACCTGGAACCGTGGGCCCGGCACTGGGAGCGCTGGAGTTCGGCCGCCTTCCTGGCCGCTTATCGGCAGGCTGCCGACGGCGCCGGATTCGTGCCGCGGTCCGAGGAAGGCTGGCGCGCGCTGCTCGACGCCCTGCTGCTCGACCGCGCGCTCGAGGAACTGGCGCGCGAGTTGCCCGGCGGCGACCCGGCCCTCCTGCGCGCCGCGCTCGATGGCGTCCTGGCGTACGCCGAGTAGCGGCTCACAGGTGACGAAGCTGCTCCTCGGGCTCCTCCTCGCTCTTGCCGGCCTGGCGTTCGAGCGAGCGGCTCACCATCTCCCGGGATCCCAGCCCCACCGCCAGCGCCAGCGCCAGCACGATGCCCCCGAACAGGATCCCGAAGGCCATCCGCACGATCTGGCCGCCGATGCCCAGGTGCTCCAGCGCCATCGCGCCGGCCACCACCATCACCAGCCACTTCACCCCCAGGCTCAGCAGCCGCGCCGACTGGATCTGCATGTTCACCGCGCTGATCAACACCCCGCGCGCCAGGAATCGCGCCAGCAGCGTGCCCACGATCAGGATCAGCACCGCGGCCAGGACGTTGGGCAGGTACTCGAACAAGCGCAGCACCAGCGCCGAGGTCAGGTTGATGTTCAACGCGCTCAGCCCGATGAGCAGCCCTACCAGCAGAATGAACCAGTAGGCCAGCCCGGCCACCAGCAGCGCAGGGCTGCCGGAGGGCGACCACTCGGTCAGGGCCGAGAGTCCCCACTGGTGGATGCGGCGGTCGAAATCGATGCCGCGCAGCGAACGGCGGATCATCATCCGCGCGATGGTGGCCAGCACGATGGTTATCAGCAGCACCATCGCCAAAGCCAGCAGCCCTGGAAGAAAATCGGCCACTCCCCGAACGATGCGCTCGCCCGCTTCGCGGAAAATCTGGTTCGCCTGGATCAACATACAGCCTCCCCGGCAGGTGGACCGCGCCTCACGGGCGGAATCTGTCCGGCCACCTCCAACGCGATATCAGGTAACGTTTCTGCGCCTCGAAAACCAGGCACAGCGCCTCCAGCCGCTCTTCCACCCGCTCCGGCCTGTCCCGCATTTCGTTCACGAACGACGCCAGCCACCCCAGGTAGATAGGGGTCATGGCGCGCAGCAGATGGTTGCGGTCGATCACCCGCAGCCGGTAGCCCAGCGCGAAATCGTAGATGGTGCGGGCCCACACTTCGTCCGGCATGCGGAACTCCTCGTCAGGGCGGCGCGCCATCTTTTTGAATTCCAGCAGAGTGGCCGGTGGAAGAATCGCATTCCAGACTTCCTGCAGGTCCTGGGAGCCGAGACGGAAGGATTCCACCATGCGCCGCACGTTCACCGGCGCGGGATCGCCGGCGATCTCCGGATGGCTGCCGAAAACGGGGACAGCGTCCGAGCCGCGGGTCCGCTGCCAGAAACTCACGGTGTTGTCTACGGTTTCGAACAAAGGGCCGAGCACATGCGCCAGCACGGCGCTGACGTCCGGCTGGGCATCGCCCGCCTGAACGACGCGCTCCCCCAGGGAAGCCTGGCAGATGCGAAATTCGCCGGCGATGGCGGTCAGGGTAAGGCGCAGGTCGGTGCCCAGCGACGTTTCCCCGTCCCAGCCTTCGGTGGTGCAATGCTCGATGAAGCGCGCGGAGTATGCCTGGTCCCCGCCCACAGGCTGGCGGATGCGTTTGCCGTAGAGAGCCCGGACGAGCGGGAAGACGATGCCGCTGATGATGGTTCCTTCGAAGGGGCGGCGCTGGTAGCGCGGGGCCACGAAATCGAAGCCATGCTCCAGCACGGGCCGCACCAGCACGTCCACCCATTCCGGGTGGATGCCGCGCACGTTGGCGTCAATCAGGGTACAGGCGGCGGAACCGAGTTGCCCCGCCAGGGCGAAGGTGGCGCGCAACGCCTCGGCCTTCCCCGGCACCCCGGCGAGCGGGGGCAACAGCTTGTGAACCGGGTAGACCGGGTAGCTGACCTGCACCAGCGGAATCCGCTTCCCCACGGCCTCGCGCACTCGCTCCGGCGTGCCGTCGCGAGAGCCGCCGTCGGCATGCACCAGGACGGCGCGGCGCGAGGAGAGATGCCGCTCCACTCCCGCCAGTATTGCCTCTACTGCCTCACAGGCGGTGTCCCGGTTATCGTGCGTCGCGATTCCGACAACCACGTCGGCGGCGCCGATATCCTCAACGGGCGGGACGTGCAATACAGCATCTGCCTCTGCCATGGCCGCAGCCCCCGGTACTGCCTCTATCATAACCGGCGGCACAGGGGTCTATGGCCGTCAGGCGTCGACGCGGCGCCACACGGAGGCCAGCAGCCCGATGAATCCTCGCGAAGCGGGCTTCTGCTCCTCCGGCTCCGGATCGTCCTCCGGCATCTGGGAACGGTAGAACTCGAGCAGGGAGGAGGGATCCAGGCCAATGCGGTCGGCGTACTGGCGGATGTAGCTCACGTTGTACACGCCACCGGGCAGCTTGTGGAACTCGGATTGCTCAATCGCCTGGAGATAACGCACGGAAATGCAGGTGTCTCGTGCAATCTCCTGGAGTGAAATCCCGCGGCTTTCCCTGAACGCCGTCAGATCCACCGTGCCCGAACCTGGCTGAAGGTGTTTCCTCATCACACTCCCTGATTTCAGGATAAGAAGCCGTACTCCGGGAGGGGTATCCCCCAAACGGGTGATAGCGGCGGCGAAAAGCCACCACTCACCCCAGGGAACGCGCGACGACGCACGGCTCCCGGCGGCGCGGCGCGGCGTGCTACCCTGAATGTGCTGCCGGTTGTTCGCCTTAGCGGACAAAAAAGGGAACCCGGTGCGATTCCGGGACTGCCCCGCAGCGGTGAGCAGGAACGAACGCCGTCCGAACGGCACTGGCTCGATAGGGAGCCGGGAAGCCACGGCAAGTAGGTTGAGCCGTTTGCCTGCGAGTCCGAAGACCTGCCGGCCGCCCGCGGCCTCCCGGCCGTGGAACTCCTGACAGCCTTCGGGGAGGGAGGCGTGGCGAGATTCCGGTTCCCGCAAGAAAAACCCCGGTCGCTCGGATGTGTGTGTGCCGTCCTGCTGCTGGCGGCGGCAGGCACGCCGGCGGCCCAACCCAAGCGCATCGTCTCGGCGGCGCCGGGTATCACCGAAACCCTCTTCGCGCTGGGTTTGGGCGACCGCGTGGTGGGTGTTTCCGATTACTGCCACTACCCGCCGGAGGCCACCCGTCTGCCCAAGGTGGGTGGATATCTGCGCCCCAACGTGGAGGCCATCGTGGCACTGCGTCCGGACCTCACGATTGTGCAGTACGCGCCCAACCGGGTGGTCGAGCAACTGCGGCGCATGCACTTCGACGTGCTCGAGCTCCAGCATGGGGACCTGGCGCACGCGCTCGACATGATCCGGCTCATCGGCGACCGCGCTGGAGCCCCGGAGCGCGCGGCCGGGCTGGTTCGCTCCATACGCGAGCGGATGGAGGCGGTGCGCCGCCGCACGGCCGGGCGGCCGCGCCGCTCGCTGCTCTTCCTGGTAGGCCGCTCGCCGGGCCGCCTGGATGGCATGATAGCGGTCGGCAAGGGTTCGTTTCTCAACGAGTTGATCGAAATGGCCGGGGGAGTGAACGTGCTGGCCTCGGCGCCCCTGCCCTATCCCAAGATCTCGCTCGAAACCGTGTTGGCCCTGAACCCCGACGTGATTCTGGACATGGGAGAAATGGGCGGCGCAAGTTCCCTTACCGAAGAGCAGCGCCGGGAGATCATCGCGCTGTGGGGCCGCCAACCGCACCTGCGGGCCGTGCGCGACAAACGCGTCTACCCGATCCAGTCCGAAATCTTCGTCATTCCAGGTCCCCGTCTTGGGGAAGCGGCCGAAGCTTTCGCCGCCATGCTCCACCCGGAGGCCGGGCTGTGACCTCCAGCTTCGAGTTGCTGGGCGCCGGCATGCTGTATAACGGCTCCGAAGTACTGCGGGGCGTCACCCTGCGGCTGGAGCCCGGGACCCTCACCGCCATCATTGGCCCCAACGGCGCGGGCAAATCCACCCTGCTGGGCATCATGGCCGGGCTGCGGGAAGGGTATCTGGGGGAGTGCCGCTTCCGCGGCATCGAACTGCGCAAGTGGCGCCGCCGCGACTACGCCCGCAAAGTTTCCTTCGTCCCCCAGAGCGTCACCATCGATTTTCCTTTCACCGCCGAGCAGGTGGTCCTGATGGGCCGCGCGCCGTTTTCCGCCGGCCTGTTCGAAACCGAGGCCGATTACACGGCCGCCGAGGAGGCCATGCAGCTCACCGGCAGCCTGCCGTTTCGCCACCGCGACTTCCGTTCGCTGAGCGGCGGGGAGCGGCAGCGCGTGATTCTGGCCGCGGCGCTGGCGCAAGCGCCCGAAGCGCTGCTGCTCGACGAACCGACTACCTTCCTCGACCTGCGCCACCAGGTGGCCCTCTACCGCGTGCTGCGGACGCTTTGCAAGCGGGGCGTCCTGGTGGCCACCGTGACCCACGATTTGAACCTGGCGGCCGCCTACGCCGACCGCGCCATCGTGCTGGCCGGCGGGGAGGTAGCGGCCGACGGGCCTCCCGAGGAGGCCCTGCGGCCCGAGTGTATCGGGTCCATCTTCCAAGTGAATGCCGCGCTCATGCGCACCCCGGCCGGCCGGCCCTGGATTGCCTATGGGGAGTGAACGGCTTGACAGCCGGCGGTTCTTCAAGGCGCTGCTGGTGAGCGCCGCGTTTCTGCTGGCGGTGCTCGTAACCATGCCGCTGGTGGGAACGGCGAAGCTGGACCTGGGGCGTGCGTTCGCCGGCCAATCGCCCGATTTCGAGCTGCTCGTAAACCTACGGCTGCCGCGCGTGCTGCTGGCCATGCTGAGCGGCGGCGCCCTGGCGCTGGCCGGCGCGCTCTTCCAGGGGCTGCTGCGCGACGCCTTGGCCACGCCCTATACGCTGGGCGTTTCGAGCGGCGCCTCGCTGGGTGCGGTGGTGGCGATCTGCTTCGGCTTCAGCGGGGTGGGACAGATGCCGGCGGTGTGGGTGGGGGCCTTCCTGGGCGCGGGCGCGGTGCTGGTACTGGTGCTGGCCATCGCGGGGCGCGTGCGCCGCATGTCCACCTTCACCCTTCTGCTGGCCGGAGTGGCGATGAACAGCATGTGCGGCGCTCTCATCCAGTTCCTGCACAGCATGGCCGGCCTGGCGCAATCGTTCTCCATCAGCCGCTGGTTGATGGGCGGCATCGACGCGGTGGACTACTGGACGCTGGCCGGCGTGGCGCTGCTGGTGCTGCCCTGCGGCGCGGTAGCCATGTGGCGCTGGCGGGACTGGAACCTGATGGCCGGCGGCGAGGAGTGGGCCGCCGCGCGCGGCGTCTCGGTGGGCGGCGCGGTGCTGACCGGCTACATCGCCGGCAGCGTGCTCACCGGCGCCGTCACCGCCGTCACCGGCCCTATAGGCTTCGTGGGCCTCATTGTCCCCCACGCCCTGCGGCTGTGGATGGGGGCCGACCACCGCGTCCTGCTGCCCTGCTCCTTCCTGCTGGGCGCCGCGTTCCTGGCGCTATGTGATGCGGTGGCCCGCGTAGTGCTGGCGCCCGCGGAGCTGCCCGTGGGAGTGGTGACCGCCATCCTGGGCGGCCCGTTCTTCATCTGGCTGCTGCGCTCCCGCAGCCGGAACGTGCGAATCTGACGCGCGTGCCGT
>JAWLGN010000416.1:0-3523 GCA_041685075.1 Bryobacteraceae bacterium | reverse complement strand
ATTCAACTGGTGCGTGGGGGTGATTCTGCTGGTGCTGACGCTGCTGCTTTCCTTCACCGGCTACCTCCTGCCCGACGATCAACTGGGGTTCTGGGCGGTCACGGTGGGGACCAACATGGCGCGCGCCACGCCCCTGCTCGGCAGCGAAGGGCCGCTGGGGCCGGAACTGGGGATGACGCCCTTCAACGACGTGCGCTTCGCCCTGCTGGGCGGCTCCATCGTGGACGCCAACGCGCTGCTGCGGGCCTACATCTGGCACTGCATTGCCATTCCGCTCTTGGCCTCGGTCTTCATGGGGGTGCACTTCTGGCGCGTGCGGAAAGACGGCGGCATATCCGGCCCGGCGCCGGTGATGTTGGAGTCGGAGATGAAACCTCCGGCCCGGTAACAAGTTCAGGGGTGCACCATGGATTGGGCGCAACTTTGGGAGATCGTTTCGCTGCCGGACAACGTGCCGATTGTGGGGCTGGCCGCGCTGGTGCCGTTCTATGCCTGGTACGGGCTGCGGCAGGCCCGCCAGACAGACCGGCTCATCGTCCGGCTGGAGAATAATCCGGACCTGGCCAAAACCCACCACCGCAAGATCCATCCCTACCAGCCCGGCTGGGCGCGGGAGTTGCCGGTGTGGCCGTACCTGCTGCGGATCGAGTTTCTGGCCGCGGTCATCGTGACCTTCATCCTGATGGTCTGGTCGATTGCGCTCGACGCGCCGCTCGAGGAGCCGGCCAACCCCAACCACACCATGAACCCTTCGAAGGCTCCCTGGTACTTCGTGGGGCTGCAGGAGATGCTGGTCTACTTCGACCCCTGGTTTGCGGGCGTGGTGCTCCCCACCCTCATCATCGTCGGGCTGATGGCCTTCCCCTACATCGACACCAGCCCGCTGGGCATAGGCTACTACACCATCCGGCAGCGGATGGTGGCGCTGGTGAGTTTCTGCGTGGGGTTTGCGCTCTGGCTGGGGTTGATTTTCATCGGGACGTTTGTTCGCGGGCCGGGCTGGATGTGGTTTATGCCCGGCGAAACATGGGACCACACCCGGGTGGTCTACGAGGTCAACCGGAACCTGCCCGATCTCTTCGGCATCGCGAATCCCTGGCTGGGGGCGCTGCTGGGCCTCATCGCCATCGGCCTCTTTTATGCCGGGTCGGGATGGGCGATTCACAAGCTGGTGACGCGCACCGAGTTGGACCGTAAGATCTACGAGCGCACCAGCCTGCTGCAGTACGCCACGTTTCAGTTCTTCGCCATCACCATCCTGGTAGGACTGCCGGCGAAGATGCTGCTGCGGCTGCTGTTTCGGATCAAGTACGTGCTGGTTACCCCTTGGATCAACATTTGAGCTGGTTTGAGCACGGCTTATGGATAACGATCTTCACGAACCCGCCGGCAACCCGGATCCCATCGTCGAACAATCGCTGAGCGGCCCCCTGCTGGTCTTCTCGGCACTGTTATTTCTGGCGCTGGCCTGGGCGATTTACGACGAAATGGCGATCCAGCGCCCGTGGAAGGCTCACCAGCGGCGTTTCGCCAGGCTCTACCGGGCGCACCTGGAGGAACTGGCGCCGCGGCAACTGGCCGTCGAAAAGGCGGTGCAGGCCTCTCCCGAGTTTCAGAAGATCGAAGAGCAACTCCGCGCCGCGGAGCAGGCCCTGGGGCCGAAGCTCAGCGACATCCAGCGCGAACTGTCCACCATCCGGGTGCGCCTGGAGGCCCTCAAGACCCCCTTCCAGGACGCTCGCGCGAGGATCGCCGCCCTCACCTACGAACTCGACCACAGCACGGGCGAAGGCAGCCGCAAGTCCATCCGGGGCGACATCGAGCGAATTAAGAAAGGGCCCTTCCGCGTGGAACTGCCCGGCATAGACGCCAAGGCCGGCGGCTTCACTTTCGATGAACTGGAGCAGCAGTTCAACGGGCTGAAGGCCCGGGAAGCCCAGCTCATCTCCGAGCAGGGACGCATCAGCGCGGAAGCCGGGGAGCTGCGCCGCCAGCGCAACGAGTATCTCACCGCGCACATGTCCGGCCTCAACCAGCAGCAGATCGAGGGCCTGCGCCGGAAGGTGGAGGAGTTCGCCGTCGAGATCAAGCAGATTCACATCGAGGAAGCCGGGCTGGTGGACCGCTGCGAGTCCTGCCACCTGGGCATCCGCGAACCTCTCACCCTGACCGCCGCCGACATGGGCGGCAACCGCCTCTTCGTGAGCCACCCGCGCAAGGAACTGCTCGCCATCCACGACCCCAGCCGCTTCGGCTGCACTCCCTGCCACAACGGCAACGGCCTGGCCACCGCCAGCACGGAAAAGGCGCATGGGGCCTATAAACATTGGCTGTGGCCGCTCTTCGCCCGGGAAAACGCCGAAGCCGGCTGCCTGCAATGCCACTTCGGCGACCGCGTGCTCGAACAGGCCGCGGTGCTGACGCGCGGCCGCGATCTCTTCGAAATCAAAGGCTGCGCCGGCTGCCACCGTTACGAGGGCTACGACCGCGATGCCGACGCGCTGGCCGAGGTGCGCAAGGAAATTCAGGCGCTCGAAAACAGGCGCAAGGAGGCGCGGTTGGAAGTCGACCGCGAAATCCAGCGCGGCGACCAGGCGGACAGCAACGAGGCGGCGCAGAAGCACTACGCCACGGCCCAGAACCTGCGGGTCTCCGCAAGCAACTTCGAAGCCCGCATCGCGGAGTTCGAACGCAAGGCCAAGCACCTGATGCAGGACCAGAAGAAGATCGGGCCCAACCTGAAGGACGTGCGTTTGAAGCTCCGGAAGGAATGGATCCCGGTCTGGCTGCAGGATCCGCAGGCCTTCCGACCGGGCACCAAGATGCCCTCGTTCCGGCTGGACGACGGCGAGATTCGCGCGCTCTCGGCCTTCATCTGGCAGGCCGGGCTGGAGGGCCCCGCGCCGCCATTGCAGCCCCGGGGCGATGCCGCGCGCGGCAAGGAACTCTTCGAAACGCGCGGCTGCCTGGGCTGCCATTCCATTGGGGAGGGCAACGCCCTGATGGGCGGCGAGTTCGCGGGCAATCTCTCCCGGCTCGGCGAAAAGGCCGGCTACGACTACATCGTCCGCTGGGTGCATGACCCGCGCCAGCGCACCCGCCCCTACTGCCCGAACGAGCAGCGCGACCTTGGGCCCGAGGATTACGCCCGCCACAATCTTCCCTTCGTCTTCGATCTCGAGCACTCCACCTGCCCCAACGACGGCCACCAGTTGCAGGTGCAGAACATGACCGTCATGCCCAGCTTGCGGCTCACCGTTCAGGAAGCGCGCGACATCGCGACGTACCTGACCAGCCTCCGGCGCGACGGCGCCTCTTACCCCGGCGATGTGGCCTTCATGGACGATCCCCAACTGGCCGCGCGGGGCCGCGAGCTGATGGGCCGGTACGGTTGCGCCAGTTGCCACGAGGTCAGCGGCCTGGAAGACGCCCCGCGCATCGGCACCGAGCTGACCAAGCAGGCCAGCAAGCCTCTCGAACAGCTCGATTTCGGCTTGCTCGAGCACCAGGCCAAGCGCGACGG
>JAWLGN010000415.1:0-3539 GCA_041685075.1 Bryobacteraceae bacterium | reverse complement strand
ACGTACAGCAGTTGCCGCTCGGCATCGTAGGCTAGGTCGCCCGTGTAGCTGTCCGAAAAACCTTCCTGGTTCAGGTTGTAAATTCTGCGGGCCCGCCCGGTCGCCAGGTCCACCAGCCGCACCCGCCCGGAATTGCCTTCCGAGGCGAAGACCCGGCGGTTGCCGGAAAACGCCAGCCCCATGAACACGCTTCGCCACTCGTCCTCCGCCTGGCCGCTGCCGCGGCTGGCCACCAGGTGCCGCACTCTCCAGGGCTGGTTGCGGTCGCGCTCCAGCACCGTGAGAGAGTAGCGCTGCGGACCGCCATTAGCGGTCACCAGGGTCTTGGCGTCCGGACTGATGGCCAGGCCGAACGGTCCGGGCCCGGTGATGTACTGGTTTCCGAGGGAATCGATGATGCGGCCCCCGGGCAGAATGCTGGCCGCGCCCGGGCGCCGCTGGGCCGGGCGGATTCCCGCCGGTGCGGAATACTCCGCCGCCATCAGCGGCAAGGCAAGCAGCACCACCAGGATGAGCATGTCTCCACCAGTGTACTATTGCCCGCTCGACGGCCTCGCGCGGCCTCCAGGCCACCGCGTAGAAATTCCGGCCCGCCCCGGCCGGCACTCGCCCGGAATCCCTCCGAACGCTCTCTATTTCTACGGAAATTGCTTCTTTTCATCGGGTTGGTACATCAAACGAACAGGGAGCCAAGGAGCGTATGATATGGCACCCCAAATGCAAGGCAACTACGCAGTAGGGAAACGTAATGTCCCTCATGCCTCGGCCCTTCTCACACGCCATTGTGAAGATGCTCCCAGTTAACGGAGCGTCGCGTGTCACACCGTCACCCGCGGATGCGGCTGTTCTGGCTGCCAGGCGCCGTTGGTTTGTTGCAAAAAGTACAGAGCAGACGTTGCGGTGCGACAGTCCGGCAAACGGCGCCGGCCGGAAAGTAGGCGAGTACATTTTCACCCGGGAAGAGGCGTCGCGCGTCGTCGCGGCGCTCCGGGTCACGCTCCGGGGTCTACCGGGCCCCGGAGAGAATCCGCCCGTGACGGGGGTACCCGGAGCGAATATTTTTGTGCGTACTCGGCCACAGAAGGGCAATCGGCAGTACTATGGTACAAGTCTTGGAGGAGTCTAAATGGCATCCAGCCCGACCGTTCTTGCACCCCAAAAACCCTTGGAAGATCCACTAGCGCATCTTCCGTGCTCCAGTATCGTGGAGTACAAGAAGGGTCAGATGATTTATACCCAGGATCAGCCTTCTACAAGTATTTATCTTGTCATCGACGGGAAGGTAAAAGTATCGAGGCTGGCCGACGACGGCCATCAGGTCGTCGTGGATATCTATCAGACGGATGAATTCTTCGGCGAATCGGCGTTCCTGAGCCTGCCGCACCGCGCCGAGCAGGCAACGGCGCTGGAGAACACCAAGTTGATGACCTGGACCGCCACCGAGATCGAAGAAATCATCATGAAGCGGCCCAAGCTGGCCATTGCGCTGTTGCAGATTTTGGTGCAGCGGACCATCGATTTCGGCCGGCGAATCGAGAGCTTCTCGGTGGACAACATCGCCCGGCGCCTGGCCCGCTCCCTGATCCGCTTTTCCGAGCGGCTGGGCATGGAAGAAGAGGACGGCTCGATTCGGATGGTCCCGTTCACCCACGAGCTGCTCTCGCAATATGTGGGCACGTCGCGCGAAATCGTGACCCATTACATGAACCAGTTCCGGCGTCAGGGCTACCTGAAGTACTCGCGTAAGGGAATCGTGCTCTACCGCGAAGCCTTCCGCGAGTGGCTGCGGCAGACCGCCTGAGCAGCCCGGCCAATCTCGAGCGCGGCGCGCGCCCGCTCCGATGAGCGGGCGCAGCCTCCCCCCGTTCGTCTCGGCGGTCCGTCGAGCGGCATTGTGTGCCCCCCCTCACATCCCCGTGGTGACAGATGCGCGTACGCCACAGTACGCTAGGAACATAGCACTGGAGGGATGCTGATTTTCATGATGACGCGAAGGACCGCAATGCAGAATATCGCTCTCGCCGGCGCCGCCGGGGCCCTGGGACAAGTGGCGGCCCAGGAAACGTTCACGCTCCCGCCGCTGCCGTTCGCCTACGACGCGCTGGAACCGCACATCAGCGCCCGCACTCTCCAGTTCCATCACGACAAGCACCACGCCGCCTACGTTGCCAACCTGAACGCCGCGGTAGCGAAGCACCCGGAATTGCAGAAGCGCACCGTCGAGGATCTCATCGCCAGGCCGGACGCCCTTCCGGCGGACGTGCGCACCGCCATCCGCAACAACGGCGGCGGCCACGCCAACCACTCCTTCTACTGGCAGTGCCTGCGGCGCCCGGGCGAAGCCGGACCGCGCGGTGAACTGGCCCGGGCCATCGAAAAACGCTTCGGCACCTTCGACAAGTTCAAGGCCGAGATGACCCGCGCCGCCGTCAGCGTCTTCGGCAGCGGCTACGGCTGGCTGGTTTTGGACGAGAAGAAAGAACTGGCCGTGGCGGGCCTCCCCAACCAGGAGACGCCGCTCGCGCGCGGGCACGTACCTCTGTTGACCATCGACGTCTGGGAGCACGCCTACTACCTGGACTACCAGAACCGGCGCGCCGACCACGTGAACGCCATCTGGAACATCGTCAACTGGGACTTCGTGGCCGAGCGGTACCGCAAAGCGCGCGCATAAGCGCGGCACCTCCCGCATCCCGCCGAACCAGGAAATTTCGCACCATTTCTCCGATTCCTGCGTAAAGCAGGATATGGGAGCCATACGTGCACTCCGGCGCGAACCGGGCTTCGCCTGGCTCGCCGCCCTGATGCTGGCCGTCGGCATCGGCGCCAACACCGCCATCTTCTCGTTCGTCAATGCGGTACTGCTGCAACCGCTTCCCTACGCCGAGCCCGAGCGCCTCTTCGCGCTGCGCGGCGTGATGCCCGCCGTCGGCGCGCCGGGCGAAACCATCCCGGTAAACGCGCGCACCTTCCTGGAGTGGCGCGACACGGCGTCCAACCTGGAAAAGATTTCCGTGCTCTATCTCTCGACGGCCAATCTCAACGCCGGCGGGGAGCCGGAGCAGGTGGACATCGCGCACGTCTCCCCCGGCTTTTTCTCCATGCTGGGGGCCCCTCCCCTGCTGGGACGCGAATTCACCGCGCAGGAGGAGGAGAGAGGACACTCCGGCGTGGCCCTGCTGAGCGACGCCCTCTGGCGCCGCCGCTTCAACGCCGACCCCTCCGTGGTGGGCCGGACCGTCGAAGTGGACGGCGCTCCCCACACGGTGGTGGGCATCCTGCCGCGCGGTTTTCTGTTCCCCCGCGTTCACACCCTGGACGCCATGCAGCGCAACACCGTCCGGCCGCAGTTGTTCCTGCCAGCGGCGTTCTCGCCCGGCGAACTGAAAAACCTCACCGGCATGCGCAACTGGAACGTGGTCGCCCGGCTGAAACCCGGAGCGAGCCGGGAGCAGGCCGTCCAGCAGCTCGACGCCGCGCGCCGGAGGCTCATCGCGCTGGCCGGCGAAGATCTCGAGGAGCGCACCGTGATGATCCCC
>JAWLGN010000414.1:0-3555 GCA_041685075.1 Bryobacteraceae bacterium | reverse complement strand
AGGCTGCGCTGCCAGCACAGGTGCGTCATGGCCGCCGCGCCGCGCGTGAGCTTGCCGATGTCGATGCCCGCCAGCGCCGCCGGCACCAGTCCCACCGCCGAGAGCACGCTGAAGCGCCCGCCCACGTTGGTGGGGATGGGGAAGGTGGTGTATCCTTCGCGTTCCGCCAGCGCGTA
Source organism: Bryobacteraceae bacterium (assembly GCA_041685075.1). Classification (GTDB taxonomy): domain Bacteria; phylum Acidobacteriota; class Terriglobia; order Bryobacterales; family Bryobacteraceae; genus JAMCRM01. Next base: position 3,379 of record JAWLGN010000414.1, on the reverse strand, counting down.
GAGGTCGCCGCGGCCCTCCGTGGTGACCGCCACGATGCGCCCGCCCGCGCGGCGCTTCAACGCGTTGGCCAACCACTCCCGCACCACCAGGAAGGTGGCCACGGTTTCGGCGGTCCCGCCGGATTTGGCCACCACCACCACCAGCGTGCGCCGCGGGTTCATGGAATCGAGCGCCGCCCCCACCAGCATGGGGTCCACGTTGTCCAGGATCACCAGCCGCGGGTGGTTCGTGGTGAAGGCAGGCTGCACCGGATGCGGGCCGCGCAGGCCGCAGTCGAGCGCCCAGGCGCCCAGCGCGCTGCCCCCGATTCCCACCAGGCAGACGGTATCGAAGCTGCCGCGCACGCTCTCGGCGTAAGCGCGCACGGAGCGGATCAGGCGCGTCTGGAAAGGCTGGTGGGGGAAGCCGTAGGTGCCCGCTTCGCTCTGTTTCTGGAAGCTCGCCAGCGCCTGGAGCGCGCGCTTGCGGTGCTCCTTCACCTCGGCACGGGTGACGCCATGGCTGCCGGCTACGTCGGCGAGCAGGTTGGTTTCATCGAACTGGATGCGCATATAGAATCTGAGAACGCGGGGCCGTGCGGGGAGCTACCGCTGCCGGACGAAGTTGCTCGGCCGGTCCCGCACGGTCAGGAAGGTCTTGGAAATGTGGTCGTGCCAGGTAAGGCTCTCCTCGTCTACTACGGCCCACAGCACCCCTATGCCCAGCGACGCCAGGCTCAGACAGGCGCCCACGAAACGCGCCACCCGCTGCGAGGCGTCGGGAGGAAAGCCGTCGAAATTGGTCAGCCGCAGGGCCATCCAGCGGCGTCCCGGCGGATCGCACCGGGCCACCAGCCAGAGCAGGTGATAGAAGAACGCCACCGCCGCGAAGGCGCCGCCCAGCACCGAGATGCCCGTGGTGTCCAGCACGATTTCGCCCCCCAACCAGTGGAAACTCACCAGGAAGAGTCCGAAGGCGATCAACACCATGCTGGCGTCGAGAGCGGCCGCCAGCGCGCGGTGCATCTTGGCCGCCACAGGGGCGTCGCAGTAGATCACCGCTTCCACCGTGGTTTTCAGTTTGCGCGCCGCCGGTGGCGCGGGCGGCAGGAAATCCAGCTCCTGCTGGGTGTCCGGCGCTCGCGGCGTGGGGGCGCGGCGTGGGGCCGTGCGCGGCGCCGCCGTCCGCGATCGCGCTCCGGCGGCGGATTCGAACGGGATCACCTTCCGCGCCTCCCGCACGTTGAACAAGGTACGCTGCGCGGGACCGCGCTCGACCGGCGCGCGCTCGGGCGCCGGGAACTGCCGCACCGGCGCGGGAGCCGTTGCCAGCGCGCCCTGCACCCGGATGGGATTCGCCTCCGATGCCGTGCCGCCGGCCGTGCCCTCCAAGCGGCGCCCGCAGCGCTGGCAGCGGTGCTCGTCGTCCATGTTGGTCGCGCGGCAGTATTGGCAGGTCTTCATCGTGGGTTCTGCGAAACCGGGACCAATCGTGTTACGTTTTCGAGTTGGTGGCCGATCCGCACAGCAGCTCTCATAGTCTACCTATCACAAAAGCATTCCGTTGTCACGGATTCCGCCCGCTTTTTTCATCGAATTGTGCTTTTGCCCTGCTGCTGGCGCTTGTTTGGGCCTCTCCGGCGTCACCGCAATTAAGCAGCCAGCAAACCGAGCCCGGCCCCGCCGTGCGGCTCGATCTGCCTCCCGCCGATTTCTGGGAGTTCCGCGCCGTCACCCAGGAATCCGACGGACCCTGGGTCAGGCTGCGCGGCAAGGCCGAGATCCTCGGCAGCGATATGCTCTTCCGCGCCGACGAGATCGACTACAACCGCGAGACCGGCGACGTCGAGGCCCGCGGCAACATCTACTTCCAGCACTTCCTCCGCAAGGAACAGATCTGGGCGGACCGCCTGGAATATAACATCGACAAACAGCGCGGAAAGTTTTATGATGTGCGCGGCTCGGCGCCGGTTCAGATGGAGGTGCGCCCCGGCATCCAGACCACCGACAACCCCTTCTACTTCCAGGGCGAGTGGGCCGAGCGCATCGGCACGCGCTACATCCTGCACGACGGCTTCATCACCAACTGCACCATGCCGCGCCCCTGGTGGCGGCTGCGCGGCCCGCGCTTCGAGATCGTCCCCGGCGAGCGCGCCGTGGCGCGCAACTCCACCTTCGTGCTGCGCGGCGTGCCGCTGTTCTTCACCCCCTTCTTCTACAAGTCGCTGGAGCCCCGGCCGCGCCGCAGCGGCTTCCTCATGCCTAATTTGGGGAACAGCTCCCGGCGCGGCAAGATGGTCGGAATCGGCTACTATTGGGCCATCAACCGCAGCTACGACGCCACCTACCGGGTGCAGCAGTTCACCCAGCGCGGCACCGCCCACCACGTGGACCTGCGCGGCAAGCCCCGCGCCGGCACCGACTTCAACGCCATCTTCTACGGCGTGAAGGACCGGGGCTTCAAAGTGGACGACGCGCCGCGGCGTAAAGAGGGCGGCTACAGCCTCTACGCCACGGCCGAAAGCGATCTCGGCGGCGGCTTCGTCGCCCGCGGCCAGGTGAACCACATCAGTTCACTGCGTTTCCGCCAGGCCTTTTCCGAGTCCTTCAACGAGGCGGTCTTCTCGGAGGTCCACTCCCTGGGTTTCATCAACAAGAACTGGTCGTCGTATCATTTCCACGCCATCCTCTCCCGCACCGAGGATTTCCAGCGGCCGGAACTGGAGATCATCGACCCGCTCACCGGCCGCACGGAGCTGCAGGCGGATTCGGTGGTGATCCGCAAGCTGCCGGAGTTCACCCTCACCGGGCGCGACCGGCAGGTGGTGAAGGGGCCCCTGCCGGTGTGGATCTCTTTCCAGGGCGGCGCCGGCATGTTCTACCGGCGGCAGGCGGTTTTTGAGAACGACGTCCTGGTGGATCGCTACCGCACCAGCCACTTCATGAACCGCATGGACTTCGAGCCGCGCCTCACCACCGCGCTGCGCTGGAAGGACTGGAGCCTGCTGCCCAGTTTCGCCGTGCGCCAGACCTGGTACGGGCAGAGCCAGACGCCCTATCTCGACCGCTACCGCGTGGCCGGGCAGGATCTCTCCCGCAGCACCTTCGACGTTTCGGCGGATCTGGTGCCCCCCGCGCTGGCCCGCATCTTCGACCGCCCCGGTTGGTGGGGCGACAAGGTGAAGCACGTCATCGAGCCGCGCGCGTCGTTCCGCTACGTCTCCGGCGTAGGCGATTTCGACCGCATCATCCGCTTCGACATCGCCGACCTGGTTTCCGATGCCAAATACGCCGAGGTCGGGGTGGCCAACCGGCTCTATGCCAGCCGCGGCGGCGTGGTTTCGGAGGTGCTGAGCTGGACCCTGGCCCAGCGGCGCTACTTCGACCCGGATTTCGGCGG
>JAWLGN010000073.1:0-20082 GCA_041685075.1 Bryobacteraceae bacterium | reverse complement strand
GTACAGGTAGACTGCGTAGAAACCCGCCGCCACCCACCACACCACGAAAGCCAGGTTGAGCAGCGGAATCCAACTCAACAACGCCGCCAGGCTGGCGGCCAGCAGCCCTACCCGCACCGCGGTCGGATTACGGAAACTCACCACGGCAGGGGGAGGAGGAGCGGCCTCCGGAGGCTCTGCGGGCGGCGGAGTGAAGGCGGGCTGCGGTTCAGGCTCCTCCACAACGGCGTCGGCCCGCTGCGGCCGCCCGCATCGGTGGCAGAAACGCGCATCGGGCGGCAATTCGGCTCCGCAGGTGCAAAATTCCGGCATGATTCAGAGATGGGTGCGAATGGCCCTGTTGTCAGTTTGACCCAGGCTCTCCTAAGGAAGCAAGTCCGATGTGTGTCACCCGATGGTGCTCCCGGATAGCCACCACGCGGGTGTGGCCACCATCTTCGAACCGGAAGTGCGCGGCGTTGCGCCGGGTCTTTTTGTAGGTCCAATGGGGAAGCTGCGTCCGATAGTAGTCCGTGACCCGGCCGAACGGGTCGGTGGTGGTATAGTGGGCGGCCTGGATGCTGAACTCCTTCTGGGTCTCGCCGAAGTCGAGTTCGAAGCTGGCCAGCTTGCGGTCGTCGTCCTCCCGCACCGCTCCGGGATAGACGGGCAGACCGAGATGGGCAGGGTTGAAAGGCGGCGCTTCCCGCACTCTCAGGGTGCCAAAGGGAGTCTCGACCACGGTCTGATTATGGGACTCCCGGACAGTGATGCTGCGTGCCAGGTAGACGCCCGCCCCGATGGCCGCGGCGCCCGCCAGCATCAGCAGCACCGCCAGGCCGATCAGGACCGCCGATAACACTCCGCCGCGGCGGCTGGAACCGGATGCCATGGGCCCTCCTCGTCTGGAATACGCGCCGGCGTGAGGTGAAGTTCCGCCAACCGCGCGGGAACGCCTTACAGTCCGGCCCGCGATTCGGGCTCACCGGAGCGGGCCGGCCGCGCGAATCGCCGCAGCCGCAGAATCTCCACGAACGAGATGTACAGGTTCAAGACCCCGATTCCGCTGACGGCGCCTCGTGCGTAGGGGTTCGTCCAGTAGCCGTGCCATTCCGGCACGATGCCGGCGAATAAGTTCGTGGCCCAGGCTTCGGTCCAGGGATAGACCACCAGGAACAGCCCCAGTTCCATGCAGAAGATGATGAACACCAGGGCCGAGACCTTGTGATACCAGCGGTACCGGCGTTCGGGGACAGGCACCGGTCCGGGAATAGCCTCTCGCACGCGGGGTGGGTCTACGGGCATGCCGATTCCACCGCGAAAAGGTCCAGTTGTGCGGCCCCTTCCCCGGCGGCTACAGGGAAGAGCGAGTGTGCCCGAACCGGCTCGAAGGTCAACCGGTGCAGCGGAGTGGGACCGAGCGCCTCGAGTGCGCGAAGGTGCTCCGCGGTGCCGTAGCCTTTGTGGCGCGCCAGCCCGTATTCGGGGAAGATTTGGTCCCACAACGCCATCCAGCGGTCCCGCTCCACCTTGGCCAGGATGGAGGCGGCGGCGATGGCATGGCAGCGCGCGTCGCCCTTGGGGATGGGGCGCTGCGGCACCGCCACTTCCAGCGGAAACGCGTCGATCAGAACGAAATCCGCCGCCGGAGAGAGGCGCTCCACGGCGGTGCGCATGGCCAGCCGGGAGGCCTGGAAGATGTTGAGGTAGTCGATGGTGGCGGCGTCTACGGCGGCCACGGCCCACGCCACGGCGCGCTCGCGTATGCGCTCGGCCAGCACTTCCCGGCGCTCCGGTTCGAGCAGCTTGCTGTCGTTGAGTCCCCGCACAGGATTGTCCGGGGAAAGGATGACCGCGCCGGCCACCACCGGTCCGAACAGGGCCCCGCGTCCGGCTTCATCCACTCCGGCCACATGACGGAAGCCGCGCGCGCGCAACTCGCGTTCGAGGGTCCCCTCGCAGCGGAATACAGTTCCCGCAGCCGGCCGCCGGAGGGTTCCTGGGCCCCGCATAGGGTCCTTTACCGCCGCTGATCGCGCTCTCTCAACCGGGCGGCCTTACCTCGCAGCTTGCGGAGGTAGTAGAGCTTGGCGCGCCGCACGCGGCCCGTGCGGACGACATCGATGTGGTCGATCACCTTCGCGTTCAGCGGGAAGATGCGTTCCACTCCCTGCCCGAAGCTGACCTTCCGTACCGTTACGCTCTCGCCCATGCCGCTGTTCTTGCGGGCGATGACCGTCCCTTCAAAGGCCTGGAGGCGTTCCTTCTCGCCTTCCCGAATCTTCACGTGTACCCGAATCGTATCGCCGGGTTGGAACGCCGGCGTGTCGTCACGCCGGTTCTTGTTAATGTACTTCGTCAACAGCGCGTTCTGCATGTGGGGATTTCCTAATCTACTATCTTAACTGAGCGGCGCCCCGCTCCGGGGGGTGTCTTTTCGCCGGCCTCGGGCGCGAGATCCGGACGCAATCGCAAGGTCTTCTCCAGGGCCGCCTGCCGGCGCCACCGCCGGATCTCCTCGTGGTTGCCGCTGAGCAGCACCTCCGGGACCTTCCAGCCGCGGAACTCGGCCGGCCGCGTGTACTGGGGGCAGTCCAGCAACCCGCCGCCGTGGCCCTCCTCCTGGAAGGATTCAAACACCGCCGACTGCCGGTTGCCGAGCACGCCGGGCAGCAGCCGCGCCACCGCGTCGACGACCACCGCGGCGGCCAACTCTCCTCCGCTCAACACGTAGTTGCCGATCGAGATCTCCTCGTCGGCCAGGTGCTCGGCCACGCGCTCGTCCACGCCTTCGTAGCGCCCGCAGATCAGCAGCAGTTCGCCGGCCTCGGCCAGCCGGTTGGCCATGGCCTGGTCGAACAGCCGCCCCTGCGCCGAGAGCAGGATCACCTTGCGATCCGGCGTCCGCTCCGGCCAGATCGATTCCGCGGCCAGGAAAATCGGCTCCGGCTTCAGCAGCATGCCTTCGGCCCCGCCGAAGGGGCGGTCATCCACCGTCTTGTGGCGGTCGGAGGTCCAGTCCCGGAGGTTATGGATACGAATATCCAGTAACCCGGCCTCGCGGGCCCGGTGGACGATGCCGTGTTCAAACGGCCCCCGGAAATACTCCGGGAAGATGGTGAGCACGTGAAAAATCACGGCTGGTTCAATTCCTTCAATCCTTCCGGCAGATCCACCGCGATACGGCGCCGTTCCGGATCGATCTCCACACAAATGGTTCGCACGAACGGGATCATCAGTCCGGTTTCGGTCTCCAGCAACCCCGGGCCGCCGAACTCCTGGAACCGGGCGACGCGGCCCAACCGCTCACCGGTGGCGCGGTCGACAATCTCGCAGCCGACCAGGTCCGAATGGTAATATTCGCCCGGCTCGAGCGGCGCGCGTTGGCTGAAGGGGACCCGCACCTCCGCCCCCACCAGGTTCTGCGCCTCTTCGATGGTATCGATGCCGCGGAATTTGAAGATCGGCCGCCCGCTGTGGAACCACACCGATTCCACCTCGTAGCGCGAACCGTCGCCGAAGAGCCACACCTCCTGCAACGATTCCAGCCGCCCCGGCCTGCCGCTCAGGTCCACGGCCGTCAACTCGCCGCGGTTCCCGCGCGTGCGGCCCAGCAGCGCGACCGCTACCCATTCCCCCTCTTCCGGGTGGTTGAATTCCGAACTCACTCCAGAATTTCCAGCGTGAAGCGTCTGTTGAGCTTCATGCCGGCTGCGCCGAGAATCGTACGGATGGAGCGGGCCGTCCGGCCTTGTTTCCCAATCACCTTACCCAAATCGCTCGGGGCCACCTTGAGTTCCAGAACCGTAACCTGTTCTCCTACCACCTCGCGGACGGAAACCTCTTCCGGGATGTCAACGAGAGCTTTCGCGATGTCTTCGACCAACTGTTTCATCACCCCGCCTCCCTAAATGCAATGGTAACAGAGACACTCACAGGGGAACGCTGCGGAAAGCCGGGATCGGAACCGGACAGCCGTCCGTTCCTTCACAGTTCGCGGACAGCCCTAGGCGGCGGTTTCCTCCACGGGAGCCGGGTTGTTCTTCAACAGCCGCGCCACCGTGTCCGAAGTTTGTGCCCCCGCCTTCTGCCAGTAGGCGATCCGGTCGTGCTTCAGTACCACTTGGGCCGGGTTGGTCAGGGGATTGTACTGTCCGACCACCTCGATGCTGCGCCCATTGCGAGCGCGCTCCTTCTCGATCACGACTACGCGATAAAAAGGCTTCTTCTTGGCGCCAAAACGCGCCAGGCGAATCATCAGCATAGATTTCCTTCGTCTGTGGGGCGGGCTTGCAGGCTTCCACCCCGCCGTCAGAACCCGATTGGCAACTTCATCTTGCCCAGCTTCTTCCCGAGGAACCCCCCGGAGAAGCTCTTCATCATCTTTCTAGCCTGGGAGTACTGCTTGAGCAACTGGTTGACTTCCTGCACGCTGGTCCCGCTGCCGCGGGCGATGCGCCGGCGCCGGCTGCCATTGATAATCATGTGGTTGGAGCGCTCCGCCGGAGTCATGGAATCGATGATCGCGACAACCCGGGTGATCTCGCTCTCCTCCACCTTGACGTCCTTCAGATCCTTGAGCATCCCCACCTTGGGCATCATGCCCAGCAGACCTTCAAGGGGCCCCAGCTTGCGCAACTGCCGCAACTGGTTGCGGAAGTCCTCCAGGGTGAACTCGTTGTCGATGAGCTTGCGCTGCATCTCGACCTGCTGCTTCTTGTCGATGGCCTGCTCGGCTTTCTCGATGAACGACAGGATGTCGCCCATGCCGAGGATGCGGGAAGCGGCACGGTCGGGATGGAAGGGTTCCAGGGCGTCGAACTTCTCCCCCACCCCCACGAACTTGAGCGGCTGGCCGGTGATGTGGCGGATGGAAAGCGCCGCACCACCGCGCGCGTCGCCGTCCATCTTGGTGAGAATGATGCCGGTGATACCCAGGCGCTTGTGGAATTCATCGGCGCTCTTGACGGCGTCCTGCCCGGTCATGGCGTCGGCGATGAACAGAATCTCTACCGGGGTGAGCAGCTCTTTCAATTGCTGCAACTCGGCCATGAGCTGGTCGTCGATGTGGAGCCGGCCGGCGGTGTCCACCAGCAGCACGTCGCGGCCGTTCTGCACGGTGTCTCTGCGGGCGGCGCGGGCCAGTTCCGGCACTGCCGTCTCGGCGCCTTCATAGATCGGCAGCTTCAGCTCGCGGGCGATGACGCTCAACTGCTCGCGGGCGGCGGGGCGGTAAACGTCCACCGAGACCATCTCCGGGCGATGGCCGTTTTTCGAGAGCCAGCGTGCCAGCTTCCCGGTCGTGGTGGTCTTGCCGGAACCCTGCAGCCCCACCACCAGCATCACGGTCGGGGGTTCATTGGCGAAGCGCAGCCTGGCTTCGTGGCTGCCGAGGATCTTCACCAGCTCCTCGTTGACGATCTTGACCACCTGCTGGGAGGGGGAGAGCGCTGTCAGCACTTCCTCTCCCATGGCCTTCTGGCGGATGTTCTCGATGAGCTGCTTGACCACCCGGAAATTCACGTCCGCTTCGAGCAGCGCTACACGGATCTCCCGCAGGGCGGACTCCATGTTTTCCGCCGAGAGCTTGCCCTCGCCGCGCAGGTTCTTGAATACCCGCTGCAGTTTCTCGCTTAAATTGTCGAACATGAAATTTCGGGACGCACAGGCACTACAAGGCACACCACGCTGTGCTGTGCGATTCTCCCATTATACAGGACGCGGCCTGGGGCGGCTGAGCGCCGCCCCCTTTTACTGTTGCGAGATGCGTACGGTGCTGGCGGCCATCTTGCCGGTGCGGTCCAGACCCAACTCATAAACCACACGCGTACCGGGCCTTAGCTCCAATGCATCGCCTTCCACCAGGCGCGAAACGTGGAAGAATACGTCGCGGCCCCCATCGTCGGGGCGCAGGAATCCAAATCCCTTGGCCTCGAAGTAGGTGACCACCGAGCCGAACTGCTCGCGGCTCTCCGCGGCTGCCGATGCGCCGCCGCTTTCCGCAACCTCGCTCGCCGGGCGACTGCTCTTATCGCCCACGCCCTGCTTCACCAGGGCCAAGTCTGCCTCGGACCATTCCGGCTGTGTGTCCTCTGGCATCTTTATGTCCGGATTTCTCTTCCGGGCTTCTTCAAACAAACGTTTTTGTCTGGCGTTCAACTAAAATTCCTCTTCAAAACTCCCGCTAAGCTCTGGCCTGAGCAGCCTTGGCCGTCTTGGCTTTGCGGCTGCGTGTGGCCCGCTTTTCAACCGGCGGCTGCCGGTCGCTCTTCTTCAGTTGCCCGATGACCATGGGGGTCACAAACTTCTTCTCCCCATGATCGTCGAATTTGATGACGATCCGCTCGTCATTGCTGGATAGGACTGTCCCCAACCCAAACTTCAGATGCTCTACCTGAGCACCAGTGGAAAAACTATTGGCTGCCATGCTCTAGGGTTTACTCCTTATTTTGGTCGAACCGAAGGGGTGGAGGGTAGACTGACTCGACGCGGAATTATTCACTTGCAACTAGAATACCACACTGACCCAACCCCTGTCGACCCTACCCGACAGCCAGCAGCCAGGACAGCCAGACAGCCACGACACCCACTTCTCCGCCCCGCTGCAGCCCTCCCTCCACCGGGTAGATGCGCCCATCTGGTTGATATTTCAGGTGAATATAAAACTTGATGTGATCTAGCTTCGGCAGTATACTGGGCCCCCAAACTGGTTTGCCGGTTCGCGGACAGGCTTGCCGGTTCGCGGATCAGGTCAGGGGCCCACGCTGCCGCTTCGCGGCGTGGGCCCGATAGTATGCGTTGTGGCAGTTCCAAGGGGGCTGCCAGAACTTGCCAGGAGGGTCTTTCCGCATGAGGTGCTGTGCTTCGGTTGTTTTCGTCGCGCTGCTGCCAGCCGGCGCTGCGCTCGCTCAAACGTACCGCGGGCAGTTGACGGGAACCATCGCCGATGCCACCGGTGCTGTCGTTCCCGCCGCCGGGGTCAGCTTCACCAACATCGCAACCAACATCACCCAGAAAGCCGCCAGCAACGAGCGCGGCATTTACCTGATTTCCAATATCGAACCGGGGCAGTATCGGATCACCGCCACTTCCACTGGCTTCAAGACCTTTTCCCAGGAACCCATCACGGTTCCGGTGGGCGGCAGCCTGACGCTGGACATCACGCTCGAAGTCGGGGACATGGCCGAGCGTGTCACGGTCAGCGGCGAAGCCCCTCTGCTGGAGGGCGAGTCGGCCAGTTTCGGACAGGTGGTCGGTGAACGGAGCATCCGGGAGATGCCCCTCAATTCACGGAACCCCATGATTCTGGTGGCCCTCACCCCGGGCGTCATCACCACCGGCAGCTTCAGCAAGGAGGGTATCGGCACCGGCAACATTGAAGAAGGACGCGACCAGTACTCGACCGACTTCATCGTCGGCGGCGGCCGGCCGCTTCACAACGAGGTCCTCCTCGACGGCGCCCCCAACACCAGCGTGGACCGCGCCTACATGGCCTACGTTCCGCCGGTGGACTCCACCCAGGAGTTCAAGGTGGAAGCCAACGCCTTCTCCGCCGAGTACGACCGCACCACCGGCGGCGTTATCAACCTGGTCACCAAAGGCGGCACCAACGAGTTCCACGGCACCGCTTTCGAGTTCTTCCGAACCAGCGATCTCGACGCCAACGACTTCTTTTTCAACCGGGCCGGGCGGTCGAGTTCGGAAAAGCCTTCATGGAGCCGCAACCAGTTCGGCGCCAATTTCGGCGGACCCATCGTTAGAAACCGCACCTTCTTCTTCGCCAACTACGAAGGCTTGCGGCAGGCGGTGCCCTTCACCTTCACCTCTACCGTCCCCACCGCGGCGCAGCGGCAGGGCGACTTTTCCCAGACCCGCACCTCTTCCGATGCGCTGATCACGATCTACGATCCCCTGACCACGGTACGCTCGCCCTCCGGCGCGCTAACCCGCACCCCCTTCCCGGGCAATCTCATCCCGCCGCAGCGCCACGACCCGGCCGGGCACGCCGTGCTCAACGCCTATCCCCATCCCAACCAGCCCGGCGACCCCTTGACCCACGCGCGCAACTTCTTCAGCCAGAATAACGGCGAGGCCGACATGAACAACTATGGCGGGCGCATCGACCACATGTTCGGCTCGGTGAACCGCCTCTTCGGACGTTTCTCCTACCGCCGCGATGAACGCACGGCCGCCAACCAGTACGGCGAAGGGCACCCCGCCCTCACCCAGGGAGGTCCCACCGACCAGGCCTACAACATCACCCTCTCCGACATCCACACCTTCTCTCCCAGCCTGACCGGTGAGTTGCGCGCTTCCTTCGCGCGGCACCACACGCGCGAGATCTCCCCCTCCTACGGCTTCGACCAGAGCCAGTTGAAGCTGCCGGCCAACTACATCGCGGTCGCCAAGCCCTTCTTCCCCAAGTTCAACGTCGCCGACCTCTCCAGTATGGGGCACGACCGCTACTACGACCAGGTGCGCGATACCGTGGCCATCCAGGGCAACGTCACCAAGCTCGCCGGCGCGCATTCCATGAAGATGGGCTTCGACTTCCGCGTGCCCCGCTTCCACCTGGACCGCAATCTGAACTCGGCTGGCACCTTCAGCTTCAACCGCCGCATGACCCAGGGGCCCGACCCCGAGCGGGCCACCGCCACCGGCGGCTTCGGCGCCGCCTCACTGCTGCTGGGCGCCGGCGCCAGCGGCAACATCACCCACACCGACGTCTTCTCCCTCAACCGCAAGTACTTCGGCATCTACTTCCAGGAGAACTGGAAGCTCACCCCGCGATTCACGCTCAACCTGGGGATCCGCTACAACCTCGAAGTGGGTCAGAGCCACGACCGCATGGCCTACATGGACCTTGCTTCTCCCAGTCCCCTGGCCGAGCGTGTGGGGCTGCCGCTCAGGGGCGTGCTGCGCTTCACCGGAGACGGGAACACTCGCAACTTGGTGGCCACCGACAAAAACAACTTCGCGCCGCGCGTCGGCTTCGCCTACCGCCTCGCCGATAAGACCGCCATTCGCGCCGGCTATGGCATCTTCTACTCGGCACAATGGATCTCAGCCTACGACACCAACGTCTATCCGAGCTACAACTCCACGACAAGCTGGGTGACGTCGCTCGACACCCTGGTTCCCACCAACCTGTTGAGCAACGCCTTCCCGCAGGGCTTCGATCTTCCCAGGCGCGACCGCGATCCGCTCTCCAACGTCGGTGCCGCCATCTCGGGCTGGATCCAGGACGAGCCCGTGGGCTACGCTCAGCAATGGAACGTTTCCATCCAACAGCAATTCGGCGGCAGCCTGCTGGTGGAGGCGGCCTACTGGGCCAACAAGGGCACCAAGATGGAGAACCGTTCCGGGTGGCAGGAGAACTCGCTGCCCAACGTCCACTACTTCAACCTGAAGGGCGCTCTCAACGAGCTGGTGGACAATCCCTTCTACGGCGTGATTGAAACCGGCCAGCTCTCCGCCCCGCAAGTGACGCGCCGGCAATTGCTGCTGCCCTTCCCACAATACACCTCGGTCATCCGCACCGGTCCTTCGGTGGGCAACTCCATCTACCACGCCTTCACCCTGCGGGTGGAGAAGCGCTTCAGCCGGAACCTGAGCCTGCTGGCCTCCTACACGGTTTCCAAGCAGATTGACGACTTCGACGCCCGCCCGCTGGATCACGAGAACCGGCGGCTGGAGCGATCCCTGTCGGTCTACGACGTCCCGCAGCGGCTGGTGATGAGCTACGTCTACGAGCTGCCGTTCGGCCGGGGCAAGACCTACGGCGCCGGCATGCACCCGGTCCTCAACGCGGTGGCTGGAGGATGGACGATCAGCGGGATCACCACTTTCCAGAGCGGCACCCCGTTAGGCGTCTCCCGTCCTGCGGTGAACAACGGCAAGAGCGCCAGGCTGGCCAAGCCGGAGATCGACAGGTGGTTCGATACTTCGGTCTTCTCGATTGCCGAGCCGTTCACCTACGGCAACGTGGGGCGGCGTCTGCCGGACGTGCGCAGCCACGGGGTGAAGGACTTCGATCTCGCGCTCGGCAAGGCCTTCCCCATCGGCGAGCGCTACCAGTTGAAGTTCCGCGGCGAGTTCTTCAACGCCATGAACACCCCGCGTTTCGGCAGTCCCGCTTCCGGCGTCACCAGCGCCACCTTCGGAAGCATCTCGACCCAGGACAACCGGCCGCGTTCGGTGCAATTCGGACTGCAGCTCTACTGGTGAGCACGAGCCGCATCTGGCCGGGCACCGAGCAGATGTACTCCCCGGTTTCCGCTTAGCGCGCGCTGTTCGCTACCATGGCGGTCATGAATCGCCGCGCCTTTCTTGGCGGGAGCCTGGCCCTGCCCCTGGCCGGGGCATCGCGCCGCCCCGGGTGGATCTCCCGGAAATGGACCATCGACGACCGCCCGGTGCTGGCCCGCGGCGCCCAGAACGAGTTCGACAGACGCGTGGTCGGCGACCCCTGCATCGTTTGGGACGAGGATGTCTCCTCGTGGCGCATGTTCTACTTCGCCTCCCCGGGAATTGCCGCCGGCGCTCCGCCGCGCGGGCGCATTGCCGGCATGGCCCTCAGCCGGTCGGCCGAGGAGATCGGACCCGGCGACTGGCGCAAGATAGGTCCGGCGCCGGTAGCCAATCCCTTCAAGGAGATCACCGCACAAAACGGCCACAAGTTCTGGGTGGTGATGGATCCGCTGCGGCACAACCGCGCGGCACGCATCGACGGGCGCTACTGGGGCCTCTTCATCGTGGGCCGCTACAAGCACATCTACACGGCCTGGGCGGAGCGCCTCGGCGGCCCCTGGACGGTGGTGGAGCGCCCCATCCTAAGCCCCGGCCAGGAACACGGCGCGCCGGACGGCCGCCACTGCGACACCCCCACGGCTTACTGGATGGCCGCCCGCAAGCAGGTTCTGATTTTCTACAAGGCCTACCCGCGCGAGCCACAGCCGCGCCAGCCCGGGGCCCCCTTCGGCTCCAGCACCGTAGTGGCCTGGTGGCACCCCTCCCAGCCGGCTGCCCGGAAAGCAAACCAGGTCATGCTGCCCGGCGCGCCCAGCGGTTGGAACCGCGGCTGGATCGGCGGCTTTCAGTTGCTCCGCGACGAGCGCCAGGGCGCCTGGTACGCGCTGATCAGCGCCAGCCCCACATCGCCCGAAGACGACAGCCACCGCGAGCCGGCTCCCTCGCTCGGCGGGTGGGCCGTGTGCCGGTCTCAAAATCCCGACGGCCAGTGGGCGGTCGACACCTCCGCCAGCCCCTTCGTCACGCCGGAGCAGCTCACCGCCGCCCAGCGCGACGCCGGCCTGGGGGTAAACTTCTGGCGCCATCACCTGCTCGTGCCGCCCTCCGGACGCGCCCGGATCTTCTTCAACTCCGGGCCCTACGGCACAGAACAGATGTACTCGCTGGTGGCTTCCTGATCCGGCCGCCTTACACGCTGGCCACCGGGCACGGAGACCGGCGCACCATCTCGTAGGACATAGTGCGCAGATCGCCCAGCAGCCGCCGCTGCGGGCTCTTCCCGATGACCAGCAGGTCCGCCTGCAGGCTCTGGGCCAGCCGGGGGATGGCCGCCAGGGGCTTCCCCGCCGCCAGCAACAGGTCCGCTTCGGTGCCCGCGCTGCTCTGCAACGCCTCGATTTCATCCTTGGCCAGCGCCTGCTGCCAGTGCCGCCACTCGCCGTCGCAGGGATAGGCGGGCATGGTCTCGAAATCCTTGCTGGCGTGGATCAA
This sequence comes from Bryobacteraceae bacterium, assembly GCA_041685075.1. Lineage (GTDB taxonomy): Bacteria > Acidobacteriota > Terriglobia > Bryobacterales > Bryobacteraceae > JAMCRM01. Next base: position 8,361 of record JAWLGN010000073.1, on the reverse strand, counting down.
AGTGAGGGTCGCTTTCATGCGCAGCGCAAGGGCCGCCGCCCAGCGCAGTACGGATGCCGCACGGGGCGCCAGAGAAACGCCGCAAAGTATGTTCCGGATGGGCGATCCCGGTTGAGAAAGCCGGTCGTTGACCGCTGTCCAGACGGGGCAACTCGCCCCCCGCATCACCTGTGCCGTGATGGATTTGTGAAAAAGCCTGGGCAGCGCCGGAACCCCTCGCGTGGGCATGAGAATCAGGTCCACGGCCTCGGCGCCGGCCACGTCCAGAATCACCGGTACCGGCTCACCCTCCCGCATGACGAACTTGCCCGGAGTGCTCCCCTCGAAGCTCATGATCACATCCCGCACTCTCCTGGCCGTGTCGCTGAGCGGCCAGCCGTTCGGGAGCGCGTGCACGAACACCAGTTCCGATTGGAATTCGCTCCCCAGGCCGGCGGCGTACCGGGCGGCTCCTACCGACCGCCGCGTCAGGTCTACCGGAACCAGGATTTTCCCGAAAGGTTTCATGACCCCTACTCCAGCAGGTGAATGGCGAGGTAGAGCAGGCCGAAGATGACCGCGCCGATGAGAATCCCGCCCCCCCAGAAATAGATCCGGTCTTTGAATTCGGGCGAATTCCCGTGCCGTGTCCGGAGTTGATCCATGCTCTGGAACAGCGGGCTCTCCCCGGAACTCGCCATGTTCTCAGGGCGAATCTCAGATTGGTGCGCCATAGAGTCCTCCTGTCTCCATGTAGTTCACTCCAGTCCTGGACTGACGGCCGAAAGGGCGTCAGCCCGCTCCGTATGCGTCGCGGTAGCCCCTACGACGTGCGACAACGTGCGCGTGGTGCGCGCGTGGAGATTCAGTTGGGGCTCTCCCTCTACTCCAAGCAATTCCCCAGCCACCCGCGTGCCGGGGCCATGGCACAAAAAAGGGCCTCCAGCTGCCGTTTCAGGCGCCTGCGGGATCTATTTTCCCCTCCGCCGGTCGGTTTCATGGCTGTGGCTGGGCATTTGCGGCCAACGCTGTCCCTTTTCAGGCAGCATCGCCCCGCCGCAACACGCCGCGTAGCACACCAGTTATAGTTGTAGTAGTCAGTGGATGGAACTACATAGGTCTTTGCTCGCCGCCGCCGAGGCTCTGCTTATCGGCTTTCTGATCGGCGCACAGCGGGAAGCGGCGCGCGAGGAGGCCGAGCGGCAGCCCGGGGTCCGCGACTTCACTTTGATCGCCCTGGTGGGGGCGTTCTGCGGTTTTCTCGACAGCGACTGGGTGATCGTGGCGGCCCTGCTGGCCCTCGCCGCGCTGCTGGCGGTCTACCACCACCGCACGGCGGAGCGTTCCGGCATCACCACCGAGATCGCCGCCCTCGCCACCTTCTTCCTGGGCTTCCTCACCGCCACCAGGAGAGTCCCGGACGGCACGCTGCTGGCCGTGGCCCTGATGGTCATGGTGACCATCATCCTGGGAGCCAAGCCCGCACTGCACGTCTTCGTCCGCCGGACCATCACGGAGACCGAATTCCGCGACACCATCCGCTTCCTGGCGCTGGTCTTCGTGATCTATCCCGTGCTGCCCGCCGGCCCGCTGGGCCCCTACGGGTTCTTCGACGCGCGCAAGGTCTGGATGTTCGTAATCCTGGTCTGCTCGGTCTCCTACTTCGGCTACTTTTTGAGCAAATTCGCGGGCGGCAAGGCCGGCACCAAGCTGACCGGCGTTCTGGGCGGCATCGCCTCCTCCACGGCCGCCACCGCGGCATTCGCCCGGCTCAGCAAGTCCTCCACCGCGGAAGCGCCGCACGGAGCCAGCGCCGCCACCCTGGCCAACGCCATCCAGTTCCCCCGCATCCTGCTGCTGCTCTACTTTTTCGACGCCCGGCTGGCGCAGTCCTGCCAGTGGATTCTGCTGGCCATGGCGGCGGTGGGCGGCATCATCGCCCTGGGCTGGCGCGCGCCGGCCGTCCGGGTGACTGCCGGGCCGCCCATGCGCAACCCCCTCAGCCTGGTTCCGGCCCTGAAGTTCGGAGCACTCCTCACCGTCATTCTGTTCATCAGCAACGCCACCCTGAATGCCTTCGGGCGGGGCTCCGTGCAATGGCTCGCCGCCATCGCGGGTCTCGCCGACGCCGATGCGATCCTGCTCCCCGTCGTTCAACTCCACAGCCAGGAGCTGATCGCGCCCGGCACGGCCACGGCTTCGGTGCTGATTGCCCTGGCGGCCAACGCCGTCACCAAGAGCGTCATCGCCGCCACCGGCGGCACCCGGCAGTTCGCGATTCGCGTCTGCCTGGCGTTCGTTTGCATGTTCTCGGCCGGCCTGGCGGTCTGGCTGGCCTCCTAGCCCCCGCTTTCGCGACGGCCGGGACGAGCCGCGCCCCATGGCGGATAATAAGGTCTATGGGCAATCCCCTGGCCTACCTCGACGAACAGCTTGACGCCTTCCGCACGGCCGGAACCTACCAGCGGCTGCGCGTGCTCGAATCCGAGTGCGCGGCCGTTTCCTGTTTCGACGGCCGGGAGGTCGTTAATCTCGCCTCCAACAACTACCTCGGGCTGACCACCCACCCGCGCCTGCGGGAGGCGGCGCTCGAGGCCACCCGCCTCTACGGTGTGGGTTCCGGCGCCGTCCGGACCATCTCCGGCACCATGAGCCTGCACATGGAACTCGAGCGCGCGATCGCCCGATTCAAGCACGCCGAGGCCGCCGTGGTCTTCCAGTCCGGATTCGCCGCCAACTCCGGCACCGTGGCCGCCATCCTCACCCCCGAGGACCACATCGTCTCCGACGAACTGAACCACGCCAGCATCATCGACGGCTGCCGGCTGTCGAAGGCCTCCATCCACGTCTTTCCCCACAAGGACGCCGAAGCCGCCGCCCGTATTCTCGAAAGCCTGCGCGACCGGCCGGGCCGCAAGCTGCTCATCACCGACGGCGTTTTCTCCATGGACGGCGATATCGCTCCCCTGCCGGCGCTCGTCGAAGCCGCCGAACGCTACGGCGCCATCATGATGATCGACGACGCCCACGCCTCCGGCGTTCTGGGCCGCAACGGCCGCGGCACCGTGGACCACTTCAACCTCCACGGGCGCGTTCACATCCAGGTGGGCACCCTTTCGAAGGCCATCGGGGTGCTGGGCGGATACGTCTGCGGCAGCCGCTCCCTGATCGAGTTCCTGTACCACAGGGCGCGGCCCTTCCTGTTCTCCACCTCCCATCCCCCGGCCGTGGCGGCCGCCTGCCTGGCCGCCTTCCAGGTCCTCGAGGAAGAACCGGATCGCATTCAGAAACTTTGGGATAACACGCGATACTTCAAGGAACAGTTGACGTCTCTGGGGTTCGATACCGGCGCCAGCGAAAGCCCCATCACGCCCGTCATGGTCGGGGATGCGGCAAAAGCGCACGAGTTTTCCGCCGCGCTGTTTCAGGAAGGCGTGCTGGCCACGGGCATCGGCTACCCCACGGTCCCGAAGGGTAAGGCGCGGGTGCGCACCATCGTCGCCGCCACCCACACGCGCGAACAGCTCGACCGCGCTTTGGAGGTCTTCGCCCGGGTGGGCAGGCGGCTCGGAATTCTCCAGTAGCTTGGGCGCTTAGTGCGCTCCGGCGGCCTCCGCAGGCGGCGTTACCAGGCTCACCAGGTTGCCGTCCGGACCGAAGGGCATCTCCAGCGGGCCCTCGATGATCTCAAGCTGCGGATTGGCCTCGATCTGCGGCCGCAGGTTCTCGCTCAGCGCGATGCGCGCGAGCTCCATGGTGTTCCGGATCCACCCGATGGTGACTTCCTTCTCGATATCGAACTTCCCGACGGTGGGGGCGATTTTTTCCAGGCACTCCCGGTCGGTGGGGAAGTGGATGGGGGTGCGGATGGCCGCGGGCGTGTTCGCGGTCAGGGAGTTTAAATGGGTCGGGGTCCAGTCGATGCGATTCACCAGCCGGTCGGTGACTACGTCGGCCAGCCCTACCCCCACGCCGCTGTTATAGGTCAACTCGCTCAGGTTGCGCAGAAAGATGCGCTGGATGATGGGGGCGTTCGGCCAGGGATTGTAGTGGCCGTTGATGCTGCGGTTCACCACCTTGCAGTCCATCCCGGCGCCGCTGATGTTCTTGCCGATCTCGTCCATAATCAGGATGTCGAGATCCACAGGGATGCGGCCCGCCCAACTCTGCACCAGGGCCAGGTTTTCCTCGTCGCGCTGCTCCATGACCTCCACCGGCACGGCTTCCAGCTTGCCGGTGTGGTGGTAGGCATCCTCCAGGATAGCCAGTCCGCCCAGGATTTTTCCCGATTTCAGCACCTGGCGCCCCACGCTGCGGATCACCTGTTCCATCCCCAGCTTGTAGCCGAAGGCGTGATACTTCTGCGCGCCGGCGAACTTGCCGATCCCGATGGCCATCATCTTGTAGAGGCCGCTTTCGATCTTGCCGGCGAAATCGGTGTGCCACTTCACGCGCCCCACCAGCATGACGCCGTCGCTCTCGTAGGCCGTGCGATCCATAAAGGCCTCGATGCCCTCGGACGTTCTGCCGAGCGAAACCACCTCCAACTGGCTGACGATAGGGCAGCCCATGGCGGCTTCGGTAATGCCGTAATGGGCCAGCACTTCGGCCTGCCCTTCGGCAGTGGCGGCTCCGTGGCTCCCCATGGCCGGGAAGATAAACGGCCGCGCTCCAGCCGACTTCCAGTAATCCACCACTCCCCGCACGATCACCGCGATGTTGGCAATACCGCGGCTCCCAACGCCTATGGCAACGCGCCCGCCGGGCTTTACCCGGGAAGCGAACGGTGAAGCCGCCAGTTGCGCCCGGACTTCGCCGGGAATGTCGGAGATCGCATGACTCTGAAATTTCTGATGAACTACCAGAAGCCTGGAGAATCGCATGCCCGCATTATAGCGCCCGGCGCCTGCCGGGCGGGGCCTTGACGGGCTTCGGGCCCGTGATACACTGTTCCGCAATGAGGCTCTTGGTAGTCGCGTTTCTGCTCGCCGGGGTGGGTCTTGCCGGGGCGCCGCGGAAGCAAAGGCAGCTTGCCATTCAGGTCGTCGAAGCCATCGCTCACCGCACCCACGAGGGCGTCATCACGCTGGACGGGTGTGTGCGCAATACCGGTCGGCGCCAGATCGAGGGGCTGGTTATCGTCTTCGACTTCATGGCCTCCGGCGGGTCCGTCATCACCACCCAGAAGTTCGAAGCCGAAGAGGCGGTGCTGGAAAGCGGCAAGGACGCCATCTACCGCGCCCAGATCAACGACCACGTGCGCGCCGTCAAGTACCGCGTTTCCGCGGTGGACAAATCCGGCCGCCACCTCCACGTCACCCGGCCCGGACCGTACGTCATCGACTAGTTTCCCGGCTTTACGCCATCGATTTCTGTTCAAACTTTTTGCATCCCCCCGCCGGAACCCGACATCTCTTCTGTACCAACCTACACTCCGAGGAGGTGCGGATGTCTTTCGTTCACTTCAGCCAACAGGAGCCGGATCGCTATCAGGATGCGCATCTGGAGGTTTCTTATCCCAACCGGGTGGCGATGCTCGACGGCCGGCCGCTCGAACTGACACGCAAGGAATACGATCTGCTCGCCGTGCTGGTCCAGAACGCCGCCGAAATCGTGCGGCGCGAAGACCTGCTGCTGCGGGTATGGGGATATGGAGGGGATATCCGAACGCGCACGCTGGACGTGCATATCCGGCGGCTGCGCAAGAAACTGGGGGGCTACGCGGACCAGTATATCGAGACCATCTTCGGCGTCGGCTACCGTTTCCAACCGTACCGGCAATCGCGCTACGGCCAGAGCCCGGCCATGGCCGTGAGCGCCTGAGCCGCCGGAGTTATCTGGCGGCTTTCCCGAGCACCTCGTCGAGCTTCGCCAGCATCATGGCCTGCCAGTCTGCGTCATTGCCGAAGCCGACCTGGGTCCGCAGGTGCCGCCCGGCGGCATCCAGAAACCAGTTTTGCGGGATGGCGAACGACGGCAGGTGATTCTGCACGAAGTCATGGGCCAGCAGCACGGGGAAGGTGAAGTTGTTCTCCTTCATAAAGGGCGCCACCTGGCCCAAGTCCTCATCGATGTTGAAGCTCAGTACGGCCACATCGGGGCGAGCTTTGAGCTTCTCGTAGAGTTTCTGGAACTCCGGAAGCTCCGCGCGGCAGGGCCCGCACCAGGTGGCCCACAGGTTGATGAGCACGGCCTTGCCTTCGAAGTTCGCCAGCTTCCAGGTGCGGCCCTCAAGGTCGGTTAAGGTGAACAGGGGCAGCGGTTTCTCCGGCCTCTCCCAGCGGGCTGCGGAGGCCTCCTGAATCTTCGGCTCCTCCAGCAGCGCCCGGCCGGCCTCCGTGCCGCCCAGTTCCTTCCACAGGCGCGCGACATTTTGGGCGACCGAATCTTCCATCCCGGCCGGGGCCTTCGAGGGCCGCATCTGAAGCACCGCCCGGTACATCAGCAGCGCGTCCAGCTTGCGGCCCAGCAGTTCGGCGGCTTCGGCCCGCGCCTCCAGCAGCCGCGCCTTCTGGGCGGGCTTGTTCGGTTGCATCGCGGCGAGTTCGCTCTCGAGGGCAGCGACCTTGTCCGGCTGTTTCGAAGCGCCATAGTAGCTCAGCAGGATCTGCGCGCGTTCGATGTCCGTTGCGAGCGCGGATTCGGCCGTCATGTCTCGCGACTGCTGCGGGATGCGATCGTCCCGCAATCTCGCGTCGCGTCGCTTCACTTCCGCGCGGTAGCCCTTCTCAACCAGTCCCGGCACCTGCTCCAGGTTCACCTTGCGTTTGACGAACTCGCGCGCAACCCGAAACTCGACCGGCGGGGAGCGGTACCAGTAGGGGTCCCTGCGATAAGCTGCCATCAGCGCCTCTCCCGCGCGCGCGATCTCCTCGGGCGCGGAGTCCGGCAATGCGGCCAGCGAGAAAAAGATGGACCTGAGAAGCGCGGAGTCCTGCGGCCGTCGTTTGAGCCACTCGCGATTCACCTCCAGGGAGGACCGGTGCCACGCTTCCAACCGCTCCCGGTTCTCGTTGCCCGGATACGGATGTTGGCTGTTCCAGCGCTGCTCAACCATCCGTTTGACTTCAATCGTGGCCGGGTAGCGTTGTACCATCCGCTGTTCAATGCGCGTAACCCCCTCCCGGTCGCCGGCGCTCTGGTAGCCCGTGCGCAGAACGTCCAGCCCGTGCAGCCAGCCGGCCTCCGGGCTTTGTTCGAGCCGCGCCAATTCCTGCAGGATCTGCTTTCGCAGCGCGGCGTGCTCGGCCGGCGGGCGCACCTTGAACTCCATCCGCCACAGGGCGCCCCACACCGGGATGAGTAGCGGGCTGGTCTCCTTCTCCAACCGCGCCCGCACCGCAGGAGCAACCCGCGCAGCTTGTTCCCGGGTCCCAAACGACAGCAGTCCGTTGAGAACGCGCTCGTCGAGCGGCGCCGGGCAGGCAGCCAGGAGGGCATCCAGCCCGGCCTTTGTGCGCGCTTCGTCCTTGAAGGCGGGCCATCGCGTAGTGGAAGCCAGCACGTAGTGGACTCGCGACAACTCGAGATGCGACTTTGCCAGCGCCTCCAGCCGACGGATGGCTTCCGGGGTATCGCGTCCCACCAGCGCCGCGGCGTAGATCAGCTCGTAAACCGGCTCATCGGGATATTTCTCCCGTGCCTGCCGGGCCGCCGCCAAAGCATCATCGCCGCCTTGCATGACAATCAGCCCGTGGAGCAGGAAGTAGTCGTGCGGATGTTGGCGCAAGCCGGCAGTGAGGATGGCCTTGCGGCGCGCCTCCTGCTCGGCCTGGGTGAGGTCCTTTTCCGAAAACATGGCCTCATACAGAATGCGGCGCACGGCTTCGGATGGTTCGCATTGGGCATAGAGAATTCCACTGGCGGCCGCCAGCAGAAGAACGAGGCGGAACATGGACGCGACCTCCTGCGGGCATTCTGGGCGGCGGCGTTGCCGGTGTCAAGCCCGCGTGGAGCGTGCCGGCCGCCATACAGGCGCCGGCCGCCATACAATGGGGAGAAGCTTCTTGCACTGGAGGAATCACCGATGCAGCTCAGCTACGTGCGCGTTCTGGTCGACCGTTACGCCGAATGCTTCCGTTTCTATCGCGACGTCATGGGTTTTGAACTCCTGATGGGGGACGAAAACAGCCGCTACGCCGAGTTCAGAACGGGCGGGCAGACCCGCCTGGCGATCACGGCGCGTTCGATTCTGGCGGTCGTCCCCGGGGTCTCCGCCGAAGCCGGCGCCTCCACCCCGGAACACCTGATGCTCGTCTTCCAGGTGGCCGACGTGGACGCCGAAGCGGCCGCGCTCAAGCGCCGCGGCGCCCAGCTCATTGCCGAGCCGGTGGACCGCCCAGAGTGGACCGTGCGCACCGCCCACCTGCGCGACCCGGAAGG
>JAWLGN010000413.1:0-3578 GCA_041685075.1 Bryobacteraceae bacterium | reverse complement strand
CGCATCGAGCAGTACGTCGAGCGCGGGCGCCCGTCTTTCAACTTCTTCTGGAATCTGCCCTTTCACGAGAAGAGCCTGGTGCCGGACGGCCACTTCACGCATCGCTGAGCGGGCCCGTCAGCCGCGTTGACGCACAGGGGTCCAAGCCGCGCGCCCGCCGGTTTCGGCCAGAAACCGCAGGGCCTCCCGGTGGCATACGAGTTGCGCGTCCAGCAGGTCGTCGGGCGTGTGGAAGTACGGCTTGCCGTTCTTCCTGGCGGTCGAAAAATTGTGCGAGGGCGATTCCACCAGCACCGCCAAGGCGCCGCAGTGCATGTTCAGCGCCGAATCCAGGTTAAACGTCCCCAGGCGCTCGCGCGAGGGGTCGGCATGCCGCGCGGGATCGGTGGTGGCCTGCTGCCCCGCTTCGGTCAGACCCGTCATGATGCGCCGATAGAGGGCTTCGAACTGCGGCATCAGCGCCGGCTCGATGAACGAGCGCAGCGGATGCATGTAGGTGGCGCCGGTGTGCATGTTCAGGGTCAGATCGGGGCGCTCGCGGGCGGTCAACTGGAACAGCGCCTCGGTCTCGGGCTGCCGCGCGCCGAAGAAATCGTCGTGCTGGAGGTTCACCCCGGCATCGTTAGGATAACCGCCCGGGAACTGCGTGGTGGAGAAATCCAGCGGGATGTGCTGCTTGCACTGGGGCCAGCCGATGATGCTGCCGTCCGGCTTGGCGCCCGTGTTGAAGTACTCGTGCACGTTATGATCTCTGCCGCGGTGCCGGATCATGCGCAGCGGAATGCGCGCGCGCCCGTCGGGATTGACGAAGGGGATCAGGATGATGCGGTCGAGCGCCCCGGCCGCGGCGGCGATCCCGGGCCACTCCCTGCCCCGCAGGTCCCTGCCGGTTTCCAGAATGGAGATCAGGTTCACGGTGCCGACCATGCCTTCGAACTCGCCGCCGTGCACCCCGGACATGCCGAGGTAGACCTTCTTGTGGTGGTCCGGCCCGCGATAGGCGGCCACGTCGCGGAACCCCAGGGAGCCCGAGAACGTGGTGGTTCCCCTGCCGTGCCGGGGCGTGCCGTAGAAGACGGCTCGCAGCGGCCGCCCTCCGGCGCTGGTGCCGATGACCTCGACCCTTCCCTTGCGGACGCGCGTATCGAGGAACCGCTGGACCTCGTCGAACGAGCCGACCCAGAATTCGGGTATGGCATCCGGCTCCCCGAGGTAATCGGGACGGATGTTGAACCGTCGCACAGCGGGGACGGCGGCGCCGAGGGCTCCCAGGAACTGCCGGCGCGGAAGCGTGAGGGCAGGTTGCATGCTCAACAGTGTACGTCAACTCTGTTCCGGACAGCCCCCTCGACAGCCATCCCAAGATTGCTAGAATATGTCTTCGATTCCTACCGGGAGGTTTGGTGTGGATTTGGTGAGGGCTCTCATGCGTTACTACAGCTATGCATATCACGGGCTGCTAGGCCTGTTTCTCCTGGGCATTGCTTTGGTGGCCGCCACCAGCGGCACCCATTCGCTGCAACTGGACGTTCTGCCCTGGAAGGGGGCGGCCCTGACCTGGTCGCTGCTGGCCGGCTCGCTCTTTGGCCTGGTCTCCGTGGTGCTGGCCTGGAAGGGTATCACCCGAGTGCTGTTCCTGGTCTGGAGCGTGGTGGTCGTCATCCTGCTCTTCAAGGGCCTGTTCTTCAGCAGCTACCGGTTCACCCCTGGGGAGATTGCCACCCCGCTGCTGATGGCCGCCGGCTCTCTGCTGGCCGTTGTGGGCGCCTGGTTTCAGTTCCGCGCCGCGCCGGCTTACAAGGGCAAGGGCTACGGCGCCGGGAAGTAACCGCCGGCCCCGCCGCCCGCCCGCCGGACCGGGCCGAAGAGGGATATCGAAACGGAGGGGCTGCCCGGGGCATCCCTCTTACATCATGAACTCGAGTCTCGCAAAGCTACTACCGGCGGCGCTGTTGTGTTTCGCACCGCTCCAGGCCCAGGACTACTATCCCCGCCACAATCTGACGCTGGGCATCGGCGGCGCGGCTCCCCAGGCCGATCTCTCCAGCCTGATGCGCTCCGCTCCCGGGGTCTCCGTAGGCTACGGCTATCGTTTCATGCGCTATTTCCAGGCGGATATCGGGATGGACATCCTGTTCGGGGCGGCGCGGATTCGCGAATTCCTGCTCACCGATATCGGGAACTTCCGGATCAAGGACCGGGAATATTTCGTCCCCATGGGCGGCCGGGCCATCGCACCCTTGATGGACGGCAAATTGCTGCTGTCGGCCGGGGGCGGCGGGCTTTACATGCGTTACAACGAGCGCATCAACCAGCCCAGCACGTACTTCCGGGTGGACTGCCCCATCTGCACGCGGCGCTCCGGCTGGGGCTATTACGCACAGGCCGGCGGCGACTACTTCTTCGGCACCAACTTCAGGCTGGGCATCAAAACCCGCTTCTACCGCGGCCACACCGAGGGCGAACCCCTGGGCCCGGTGCCTGGCATTCGTACCCGCGACCACTGGATCAATACGCTCGGCGAAGTCGGCTTCAGCTTCTGACGGGTTACCCGCCCCGTACGATCCGGCACCGACCCGCCGCACGGCAGGCGGGACAATACCTTCATGAGCGGGCAGTACCGGATCGAACGCGACACCATGGGCGAAATGCGGGTGCCTTCCGGCGCGCTGTGGGGCGCGCAGACGGCGCGCGCGGTCGAGAACTTCCCTATCAGCGGAATGCGCTTCCAGCGCCCTTTCGTCCGTGCCCTGGGGCTCATTAAGAGCGCCGCCGCGAAAGTAAACGGCGCGCGCGGCCACATCCCCCTGGAGTTGGCCCGCGCGATCTCCGAGGCCGCGGACGCCGTGGCCGAGGGCCGCCACGATGGCGAGTTCGTGGTGGATATCTTCCAGACCGGCAGCGGCACGTCCACCAACATGAACGCCAACGAGGTGATCGCCCGCCTATCCGGCGCTCATCCGAACGATCACGTCAACCGCGGGCAGTCGAGCAACGACGTCATCCCCACCGCCATGCACGTGGCCGCCGCCGAAGAGGTGGAGCGGCAGCTTCTCCCCGCCCTAGAACGCCTGGAGCACTCGCTCGAAGGCAAGGCCGCGGCCTTTATGGATATCGTCAAAATCGGCCGCACCCACTTGCAGGACGCCGTGCCCATGCGCCTGGGACAGGAGTTCTCCGGCTACGCCCGGCAGGCGGCGGCTTCACGCGAGCGGATTCGCGTCGCCCTCATCGGCATCTATGAGCTGCCGCTAGGCGGCACAGCGGTGGGCACGGGCTTGAACGCCCCTCCGGGCTTCGCCGCCGAATGTATTGCCGAAATCGCCGCACGCACCGGGCTGCCGTTCGTCGAAGCGCCCAATCACTTCGAAGCGCAGGCCGCCAAAGACGCTGTGGTGATGCTCAGCGGCGCGCTGCGCACCGCGGCCGTGGCCCTCACCAAGATCGCCAACGACATCCGCTGGCTGGGCTCCGGGCCGCGCTGCGGCATCGGGGAGCTGCGCATCCCCGCGGTGCAGCCCGGCTCCAGCATCATGCCCGGCAAGGTGAACCCGGTGATCGCGGAAAGCCTTCTCATG
>JAWLGN010000412.1:0-3578 GCA_041685075.1 Bryobacteraceae bacterium | reverse complement strand
CTCGACAACCCGCCGCCGCGCCTGGCCGACATCGCCCAAATCGCCGCCGCTTCGCTCGACCGGGCGGCGCAACCGTGAGGCGCGCTCGCGAGCGGCCGGCAAACGTGCATTTCGGCACCACCGCGAGCGCAGCCGGGCCTCCGCTCCCATGCGGATTACCGGGGGCGGATGTATGATTCTGGAGGGGGGCAAGGCCGTGAACACGAACTCCTTGAAGCCGGACGTCGGTTATCTGAAGGACCTGGTTGAAGCCGGCCTGGAGGGCATCAACTCCGGGTGGAAGACGACGGAGGACCGCTCATTGGCGCCGTCGTTCTTCGGTTCGATGGTGCCCGCTGCCCTGGGCTGCGGCATCGGGGTGCTGAGCACGTGGCTGGTGACGCAACGCCGAGGCGCGGCGCGGGTGATGACCGTGGGCGGCGTCATCGGCAGCACCCTCGGGTTCGGCATCGGCTTCGCGTGGGCATCGCGCCGCCTGGCCGGCACCGTCTACCGGAGCGCCGCGCGCAAAGTCAACACCGTGCGGGACGCGCACTGGCTGGAGAAGCACCCCATCGCCTACGGGTAGTTCGGCGGCAGGCCACCCTCACTGAAGCCACGGGGATCTTCTGCTGGGTATCTCGCGGCCCCAATCGAGGTTCGGAAGCCGGCATCCCTCAAAGCGCGGCATAGAGTCGATACGGGCGTGGCGCCGGAAGTAGAGCCGGGCAGCCCGGATCCTTGCGGCGATGCGCGTCGGTGGGATGTGGAGAGCCGCCGAAAGCTGCTCGACGGTTTCGCCGCCTCTGAACCTGCGGTAAAGCTCGAAAGCGAAGGGATCCACGGAACCTCCTTCCCCGCCTCTGCGGGCCTGCCGCCCTTATTAGAACACAGAGAAACAGCTATGAATATCTTTATATAACGAGGGCCCGCCGCACTTGTACCGGCAGTAACCGTTCCCCCGGCGCAGCAGGTGTTGCGTACTTTCTCGTACACTCCCGTGCAGCTTTGTTCGATGCCGCACCCAGTTGCCGCAAGTTAGAGCCCGCTGTAACTCAGGATTTGCGGATATGGATCTCCTCAAGGTGTATAATTCGAGCAACCCGCAGCGCATCTCGGAGAGTACACGGGAGGAAACCATGAAGGACGCCGGGACCCTGACCGAAGAACGGCTTCGTTACCTCGATGAACTCGTAGCCCAGGCCCAAGCCGCCGCCACCAGCTTCGCCGCATACACGCAGGAGCAGGTCGATCGCATCGTCAAGCCGATGGTGATCGCCGGAATGGAGCAGGCCCAGCACCTCGCCCGGCTGGCAGTGGAGGAGACCAGGCTCGGGGTTCTCGAAGATAAGGCCATTAAGAATATGGTGGCCACCGAGTTTGTGTACAACTACGTACGCGACAGGCGGACCGTCGGGGTCATTGCCGAGTTCCCGGACCGCGGGCTGATGGAAGTGGCGGAGCCGATCGGCGTGGTATTTTCCATCGCGCCCGTCACCAATCCAACGGCCACGGTGCTCTTCAAGTGCATCATGGCCATTAAGACGCGGAACGCCTTCATTTTCAGCCCTCATCCGAAGGCCTGCCGGTGCTCCCGCACGGCCGTCGAGATCATGTACGAGGCGGCCGTGAAACACGGCGCACCCGAAGGCGTCTTTTCCTGCCTGGAGGCTCCGACCCTCGAGGACAACGCCTACCTGATGCGCCACCCGGCGGTTGCGCTGATCGACGCCACCGGAGGGCGCGGCGTGGTGCGGGCCGCCTACGGCTCCGGTAAGCCGGCGCTGGGGGTGGGACCGGGAAATACGCCCGTGTACCTGGAAAAAACCGCGGACCTGGAGATGGCGGTGGTGGACATCCTTACCTCCAAGACGTTCGACAACGGCACCATCTGCGCCTCCGAGCAGACCGTGGTCATCGACGGCGAAATCTACGACGCGGTGCTGGCGAAGTTCGCGGAACTGGGCGCGCACGTCTGCACTGAGGAGGAGGCCGCCGTGCTGGGCCGCGTGCTGGTGGATCCCGCCGCCGGACATGCCCAGCCGATGGCCATCGGGCAGAAGGCCGCCGACATTGCCCGCTTCGCCGGGCTTGCGGTGAAGCCGCACACGAAACTGCTGGTCGCGCCCATCCGGGGCGTGGGACCCGCGCACCCCCTCTCGGTAGAGAAGCTGTTCCCGGTGCTCGCGGTGTACCGGGCGCAGTCCGCCGACGAAGCCCTGGAGGTGTGCGCGGCGGTCAATCGCTTCGGCGGGCTCGGCCATACCGCGGTGGTCTTCTCATCGAACGACGAGATCGTCCGCAGATTCAGCGAGAGGATCAATGCCGGCCGCATCATCGTGAACTCCCCGGGATCGATCGGCGCCATCGGCGGCGTCTACAACGACATGGTGCCGACGCTGTCTTTCGGCTGCGGCACCGGCGGCGGGAACAGCACCACCGACAACGTCAATATCTACCACTACCTGAACATCAAGCGGGTAGCCCGAAGGACCCAAACGCATATGTGGTTCCGCGTCCCCAACCAGATTTACTTCAACATGAATGCGGTGGAGAACCTGTCGCAGTTTCCATCGCGCTCGACCATCATCGTCACGAACGCGGAACTGGAGCGGATCGGCTACGTGGACGTGGTGCGCCGCCACATCCCCGCCGGCACTCCCATCCACGTCCTGACGATCCCCGACGCCGAGCCCGAACTTCGGGAGGCCATGCGGGGCGTCGAGGTGCTGGACTTCTATAAGCCGGACCAGATTGTGGCGCTTGGCGGCGGCTCCGTAATCGACGCGGCGAAGATCATGAAGCTGAAGCACGAGTCGCCGCAGGCCGATTTGGAAGAACTCGGCGCGCCTTTCCTGGACATCCGCAAGCGCGTGGTGCGCTATCCCACCGAGAAGGTGAACCGCGCGCGCCTGATCGCCATCCCCACCACCAGCGGAACCGGCAGCGAGGTTACCCCTTTCGCGGTCCTGACCGACCGGGAGCGCGGGCGCAAAGTGACGCTTGCCGACCCGTCGCTCAGTCCCGACGTGGCCATCGTCGATCCACAGTTCGTCCTTTCGATGCCGAAAGCGCTCACCGCGGACAGCGGCATCGATTGCCTGACGCATGCGCTCGAAGCCGGGGTCTCCGTGTACGCATCACCCTTCACCGATGCCAATGCGCTGGCCGCCATCCGGCTGGTATTCGAATACCTCCCCCGCGCCTACGAGCATCCCGGGGACGAAGAGGCGCGGGCCATGATGCACCACGCCGCGTGCATCGCGGCGCTGGCGTTCTCAAACGCCTCTGTGGGGATCAATCATGCGCTGGCCCATGCCCTGGGCGCGCGCTTTCGGATCGCCCACGGCCGAGCTAACGCCCTGCTGTTGCCGCACGTCCTCGCGTACAACGGCGCGGTCCCCGGCAAGTTCATGCCGTCGCCGCACGTCCGGGGCTACACCGCGCCCAGGAAGTACGCCACCTTCGCCGACGCCCTGGGCCTCGCCGGCGAGACCGTCGAGGAAAAGGTGGCCAAGCTGGTCGCGGCCACGGAAGACCTGCTGGACCGCGTCGGCATGCCGCGTTCGATCGCCGAGCTGTTCATCTCGTGCGACGAG
>JAWLGN010000411.1:0-3588 GCA_041685075.1 Bryobacteraceae bacterium | reverse complement strand
CATCGTGGAGCAGGACCAGACCCCGGGCGACCCCATCGAGAGCCTCCGCCAAAGCTTCGAGTATCTGCGAAAGCTGGATTTTTAGCGGGCCGGCAGGCGGCTGGGTGCCGGCACCGTGCTTCCAGCGCCGGCGCCGAAACGCCAGCCGTGCGCGCGTTGGGCACCGAGCTTCAGAACCACCCTGGGGAATGTCCAGACGGATAAGGCCGCCTACACCCCGTCTCAGGAAAACATCCGAGTCCCCCTAAAGTATTCGGGATACTCTGTCGAACAGTAAGTGAACCGGGAATGGCGATCAGCAACCGCGGGTGCCATAGAGCGGCGGGACGCGCCCCGGCTCAGGCTGAAAGAACGCTGAAAGGAAGTATTGCATGTTGAAGAAACTATTTCCCTTCACCACGGGTAACGCGGAGTGCTCCACGGTCGCCGCGGCGGAACATTCGGCAGCGGCTTCGCCGGAGCAGCGCCCGCAAACCGATCTGGACGTCGCTTCTTTCGAGGAGATCTATCGGCGGCTCCCCACCTGCTCCTCGAAGACCGGCTACGGCATTCTGAAAGTAGCGGAAATGGCCGACAGCCCGCACCTGGCGGGCATGTCCGCGGAAGCCAAGCGCGCTTCGGTGATGATGGCGCTTGAAGCGGCCGGCGTGGACCTGGACGACCTGCTCCAGGACGCCATTATCCGGCAGCGTGCGTTGAACGACCACGAGGAGGCGCACTCGGCCAGGCTGAAGGCCTTCGAGGCGGCCAAACTCGAAGAGAACCGCAAAATTCAGGCGGAACTCGAACGCATTACGGCGCAGCACATGCATCGCGTCCAGGCCAACCTGGACCAGGTGGCGCGGCAGCAGGATCTGTTCCGGGAGTGGCGGAAGAAGAAGGACCAGGAGGCCCACCGGATTGCGGACGCCGCGGCGATCTGCGTTCCCAAGGACGCGCAGAACGCCACCGAGGATCTCTCCCTGTTGCTCGCCGGCGCGCGGCGATAAACCGGGGGTGGAGCCGTGCTGGTGCTATGCTTTTCGCTGCTCGCCGTGGTGGTCCTCTGCCACCGCTTGCGGCCTGGCCGGACCGATACGCTGGACAGCCGCGAGCTGACGCGGATCCGGCGGTTCTCCGAACGCCAGCAATCCAACGACTCGATCCCTTACGTTTAGCGGGCGGCCGGGCACCTGGCCTGATGCGCTGGGGAAACCTCGCGTAGTGCGCCGCGGGGAACCTGGCCAATGCGGCTGCGGGCACCTGACCTGATGCGCCGCGGGGAACCTGACCTGATGCACCGCGGAAACTTTGCGTAGTGTGCGCCGGAGGGAACCTCGCCTGATGCGCCACGCGGAACCTGGCGTAGTGCGCGCCGGGAGGAACCTGCCTGACGCGCCGCGGGGACCGGGCCTGATGCGCCGCGCGGAACCTGGCGTAGTGCGCGCCGGAGGGAACCTGGCCTGATGCGTCGCCGGGCACCTGACTTGATGCGCCGCCGGGCACCTGGCGTAATGCCCGCCGCGAACCTGGCCCGGAGACGGGAACTGGTAGTTACCGTACTGCCGGGGACCGGCGCCGTTTCGCGCCCGGGGCCCGGGGGCGTAGGATGCTGGTATGGCATTGAACTTCGAGGAGTTCAAAGTGCAGGCGAGGGACCTGGTGGACAAAGTCAGGGAACTCGTCCGGCAGGGCAACGTTCGGCGCGTCATCATCAAGGACGACAAGGGCCGCACCTTTATTGAAATCCCGGTGACGGTGGCGGCCATCGGGGTGCTGGCGGCGCCGGTGCTGGCGGCCATTGGCGCGATGGCGGCGCTGGTCGCGCACTTCACCCTGGTGGTGGAGAAAGCGGAAGGGAGCGACACGCCCAAGACGTCGCAGCAGCCGCCCGTGCCCCAGGTCTAGCGGTCCGCCCGCGTCAGCCGCCGATGGAGTACATGGGACGAGGCGGAGCCACGAAGCGCGCGCTATTGATCTCGTGGCCTTCCCACTTGGCGCCCACCACGCGGCGGATCAGGGCGGCAATTTCGTCGTCGGAGGCGCCGCCGCGAAGCAGCGGCCGCACGTCGGTCTCTTCGATGGCGAACAGACAGTAGCGCAGGTGGCCGTCCGCGGTCAGCCGGATGCGGTTGCAGTTGAGGCAAAAAGGCCGGCTCACCGAGGCGATGAACCCCACCGTGCCGATGCCGTCGGCGAAGCGGTATTCGAGCGCCGGGGCGCGGGGATCGGGGTCGGGCACGGGTTCGAGCGGTGCGATTTCGCGCGAGAGCATGGCCACCATCTCATCGGCCAGCAGAACCCGGCTGCGATCCCAGAGCCGCTGCGCGTCCAGCGGCATAAATTCGATGTAGCGCACCTCAAAGCCGTTTTCGCGCGCATAACGCGCCAAAGGCACGATATCCGGCTCGACCAGGTTCTTCACCGCCACGGCGTTCAGCTTGATGGGGGAAAAGCCCACGTCACGCGCGGTTTCGAGACCTCGCAGCACGCGGCCCAACTCGTCCCGTCGCGTGATGGTGCGGAAACGCGCGCGGTCGAGCGTGTCCAGGTGCACGTTCAGGCGCCGGAGCCCGGCCTCGTAGAGCGCGGCCGCCTGATCGGCCAGCAGCACGCCGTTGGTGGTCAGGGCCAGGTCTTCGATGCCGGGAATGGCGGCCAGCCGGCGGATCAACTCAGCCACGCCCCGCCGCACCAGCGGTTCGCCGCCGGTGACCCGCACCTTGCTCACCCCCAACCCCACCGCCACCCGGACGAAGCGTTCGATCTCTTCGAAATCCAGAATCTCGCCGCGTTCCACGAAGCGCACGTCGTGCTCCGGCATGCAGTAGTAGCAGCGGATATTGCAGCGGTCGGTAATGCCTATGCGGAGGTTATTGTGAATCCGTCCGTACGCGTCGGTCAGGGGCGGAGTTGAGGGCATGCGGTCACTTCAGGGCCAGCATGCGCTCGATCGGCACCAGCGCGCGGCGCATCAAGTCGCCCGGCAGTTCCACGCGCGGCGAGAGGTCGCGCAGGCAGTCGCGCAGCTTCTCGAGCGTGTTCATTTTCATGTAGGGACACTCGCTGCAGTTGCAGTTTTCGTTGGCGATGAAGTGGAAGGTCTTGTCGGGAGCCATCCGCTGGAGCGAGTGGTTGACGCCGCTCTCGGTCATCACGATGAATTCCTGTGCCTGGCTGCGGACGCAGTAGTCGATGATGGCGGAGGTGGAGCCGATGAAGTCGGCCATGTCGAGCACCCCGGGGGTGCACTCCGGGTGAGCCGCTATCTTGGCGTGGGGATAACGCTCGCGGGCTTCGGCGACGCGGCGTGCCGGAAAGGTGGCGTGCACCACGCAGGTGCCCTGCCACATCCGCATATTCTCGCGGCCCGTCTCCCGCCGGACCCACTCGCCGAGGTTGCGGTCCGGAAGGAACAGGATGGGCTGCTCGGGCGGAATGGAGTTGACCACCTGGGCGGCATTGCGCGAGGTGCACAGGATGTCGCTCTCGGCCTTCACCTCGACGGAGGTATTGATATAGCTGACGATGGCGTACTCGGGGTGGCGGCTGCGGAAGGCGCGGATCGGCTCAACCGGGCAACTGTCCACCAGGCTGCACCCCGCTCCG
>JAWLGN010000410.1:0-3604 GCA_041685075.1 Bryobacteraceae bacterium | reverse complement strand
CGGCCTTCTCGCGCGCGGCGCGCTCGCGCTGTTCGGCTGCGGTGGGGGCGGCCGGCGCGGCGGCCTGTTGCGTAACGGCCGGCAAGACACAGGCCAGCAACAGTGTCAGGATGAGGAATGGATGAAGACGTTTCGTCATGCGATGATCTCCCTTCCGGCGTCCGGAACTGCGGGCGCCGGGGTATGGCTCAATCCCGGCGATCCAGCCGGCAGGCCAGATCGATGGTGACGGGCGGCACGTCGAAGTACGCGTACTGGCCCCTGGTTTCCGCATCTACGGTTTTTACTACCGCGCCGGTGGCCGGATCGATCCAGGTGGCGCGGTAACGGCCGGGGCCGGTGTGGACGTAGATCCGGCGTACGTCGGAGTAGGGCGTTCGGTGATCGGAGAAGTGATGGATATAGACCACCGCGGTGCTGCCGTTCGCCATGGCGTAGATGCGGAGGTCGTGTTGGGCGCTGTAGCTGGCCTCGACGGGCCGCAGGTCGATGGGCAGATCGCGGGTGAAGTCGTGGAAGATGCGGAAGTAGCGGCGGCTCTCCGGCCCCAGGTAGGCGTTGGCGTTGCCTTTGATCTTGCCGGGCTCGGTCTTCCTTCCGGACATGCCCCAGAAGAGGATGTTGGACTCGTTCATGTAGGCGGACCAGACGGCGATGCGCCACTTGACGGGGTCGACATTCGAGAGCGAGCCGCGGTTGCCGAACTCGGTGTTCAGCACGGGCTTGCCGTGGCCCTTGTACTTGCCGATCAGGGCGGCGAGCCAGCCGTCAACCTGGGCGGCGGGGATGCCGAGGTAGGCGTGCCAGGTCACCATCTCGTTCCATTCGGCGGTGGAGCGGGTGTAGTTGGTGGTGATGGGGTGGCGGTAGGGGTCGGCATCCCGGACGACCGAGGCGAGATGGGCGAGGTAGTCGTCCGGGGCGTAGGAGTCTTCGTTGAACAGCTCCCAGATATCGACGAAACAGCCGAAGCGCGCCACCACGTAGCGGAGATAAGCCTCCTGGAGAGGCAGGTTGGGAGCATGGAGGGACTTGTAGCCGGCGAGATCGTTGACTGGGCCGAAGGCGGTGGTGTCTTTGCCCCAGAGGCTCATGTCCTGAAAGGGGACCAGGATGTGGGCGAAGCCGTGGGCTTTGTGGAGGGCGAGCAGTTCGTCGATCCGGCGGGCGAGGGTGGTGTCGTAGCGGTCGGGCGCGCCGCCGGGAGGGATGAGGGGCAGGGCGCAGCCTGCTTTCGTGCCGGCGCCCAACTGCCAGCGGGAGAGGTTAGTGGCGCCCTGGAAGGCCTTCAGCCATTCCGCCGCGGGCACCGTTTTCCAGGAGCCGTCCGGGTTGGGTCCGTCCATCCCCACTTCGAAGTAGCCGCAGGTCTGCACGCCGATGGGGTAGAAGGGGGTGCCGCCGTCGTACTCGAACCGGTAAGGGTTGCGCCTGGAGATGCGCAGAAAGCCGCGGTGCGGGGAGGAGACGCAGCGGAAAGAGCCGGAGCGCCGGACGGATGGGCCGCTGCCGGAAAGCTCGGCGGTGTAGGTCCATTCGCCGGTTTCATCGGGCACGAACCGCACCATCCAGGTGCCGTCGCCATAGTAGAAGCCCGGCACCGTGAGGGTGCGGCCGGCAGGGGACTTGAATTGTGCCTTCACCTGAGCGCCGGTGAAGGGGTTATCGAAGCTGGCGGTGGATGGGAGCGAAAGCTGGAAGATTTCGTAGCGGGGGACGGTGGCGGCGTCCGCGTGGATGGTCCCCGGCTGGGCGGCACAGGTCCAGGGAGCGCTTAGGAGGAGGATAGCAAGCCAGGGGCGCGGCAAGGTCATGTACGACTATGGTAGCGGGCGGCGCGTCGGCTCGGGGAAGGCCGGGCGCGGTGGTGAAGAGAGTCAGTAGCCCGCTTGTTTGTCGACGATGTTGCGCAGCGGTTGGCCGGCGACGAAGCGGCGCAGGTTGTCCTTCAGAAGCTCCATGCGGCGCTGCTGGATGCGGTCGGAGGTGCCGGCCAGGTGGGGGGTGATGAGGACGTTGTCGAACTTCCAGAGCGGGTGGTCCGGGGGGAGCGGCTCCGGGTTGGTGACGTCCAGACCCGCGCCGGCCAGGCGTTTGGAGGTGAGCGCTTCGACCAGGGCATCGGTGTCGTAGAGGCGGCCGCGCGAGACCGCGATGAAGTAGGAGCCGGGCTTCATGAGGTCGAATTGTTTGGGGCCCATCATGGATTGGGTTTGCGGGGTGAGGGGCGCGGAAAGGAAGACCACGTCGGCTTCGGGCAAGACCGCGTCGAGGCTGTCGGGCGGCACGGACTTGGAGATGAAGTAGGTGTAGGAGATGTCCTTGGGGTCGACGCCGATGACGCGCATGCCGAAGGCGTGGGCGCGCTGGGCGATCTGCATGCCGATGCCGCCTGCGCCGACGATGACGGCGGTCCTGCCGTGCAGCTCGATGGGCTGGTGCTGGCCGCGGCTCCAGGCGCGGGCCGGGATGGTCTGGTAGAGACTGCGGGTGAGACCCAGGAGCAGTGCCATGGCGTGGTCGGCAATTTCGGGCCCCTGGATGATCTTGGCGTTGGTGAGGGTGACGTTACTGTCGCGGAACTCGGGGAAGAGCTGGCCCTCGACGCCGGCACTGTAGGTTTGGACCCACTTGAGGCGGGTGGCCGCGCGGAAGGCGGCGGCGTTCAGCCCGCCCAGCACGGCGTCGGCATCCGCGGCTTCGCGCGCGAGGTCGTCCCGGGAGACGGAGACCAGGCGGGCGCCGGGCACGGCCTGTCGCAGTTCCTGGACCTCCTGCGGGGAGAGGCCCGTTACCACTACTTTCGGCTGCGCCGCGAGGGCGGCGGGCCATAGCATCCCTAAGGCGACAACGACTCTGAGCATGGGAGAGATTATATATCACGGTAACGCGAGCCGCCGGGACGGCGTATGCAGTAGCATCCGGAGGTGCCTATGAGCGGCCGCCATAGCTTTGTGCCGGTGGTGCTGGCGTGGGCGGTTCCGCTGCTGTACGCGGCGGAACAGGAAGGGGTGGTCTTTCGCAGCGACGTGGCCCTGGTGCGGGTGGATACCCAGGTGGTGGACCGGGAGAATCGCGCCATCACGGGGCTGCGGGCGGAGGATTTCGTGCTGTACGAACAGGGCGAGCAGCGGCAGATCCGCAATTTCGCGAGCGAAGAGATGCCGGTCGACGTGCTGCTCCTGCTGGATGTGAGCGGAAGCATGCGGCCGCACGTGGAGCGGGTGGCTTCGGCCTCGCAGCAGGCGCTCGAAGTGCTGGGGCCGGAGGACCGGGTGGCGATGATGGTCTTCGACCGCCGCACACGCTTGAGGATGCCGTTCCGGGGCAACCGCGCCGAAGTGGTGCGGGAGTTCGAAAGCCTGCTGGGGCAGGAGGATTTCAACGGCGGCACCGACATCACGCGCGGGCTCTACGACGCCGCGGCTTATATCGGGCGGGAGGGGCGGCGTGAGGCGCGGCGGGCGATCGTGATCCTCACGGACGACCAGACCGAGCGGGAGCGCGATGAAGCGGGCGTGGAGCGCGCGCTGGCCCGGGCCGATGCGGTGCTGAGCGCGCTGCTGGCCCCGGACGTGGGGATGCGGAGCGTTTCGCGGCGGGT
>JAWLGN010000409.1:0-3609 GCA_041685075.1 Bryobacteraceae bacterium | reverse complement strand
AGGTTGGCGGATTCGGTCATCCGTATACCATATCGGTTGAGGAGGGGAGGAATTGCGGCATGTCAGGGGGAGAAGGGGTAATAGCCCTTACGGTGCCGTATTTTCACGTTGGGCAGGTTCACGGTAACGCGGATGTTGCGGAAATCGCGGGAGCCGGGGCCGATGTCCGGGGTATACCGCAGGATGTACTGGGTGGTGACTTCCCCGACGATGCCGCCGACGGAAGCCACGATGCTCTTGGCGATTTCGGCGGCATAACCGCCGGTGCCGACCCGGAGGGCGTAGTTGCCCTCGTCCGAAGGCGTGGAGAGATAGCCGGCGACGTCCTTGTAGACGCCTTCGAGGGGGTATTCGACGCGGCCGCCGGTCTCCTCGGCCAGGCGCTTGAGGGTGGCATCGCCCTCGGCGGTGAAGCCGTAAGCCATGGTGCTCAGGCCGTAGATGGTCACCAGGTTGCGCTGGGCCAGCTCGAGGATCTGGTCGAGGGTGCGGCTGCTGGCGTTATCGTGGCCGTCGCCGATGACGATGATGACGCGGCGGGGCTCGTAGGGTTCGCCCTTGACGAGCTGGCGGTCGGTGCAGGCCATGTAGATGGCGTCATAGAGGGCCGCGCCGCCGCCGGGCTTCAGCTTGTCGATGCGTTCGGTGATCTTGGCGGAATCGGTGGTGGTGTTGACGGCCAGCTCGGCGTCGTTGCCGTAGGTGATGAGATAGCCGCTGAACTTGGCTTCGCCGGGGAGCAGGGCCCAGACCAGTTCCTTGGCGGCCTCCTGGAAGGTCTTCCAGTGGAGGCGGCTGCTGTTGCTGAGGTCGAGGAGGAAGCCGACCACCACGGGCTGGTTATGGTCGCGGCTGAAGAACTCGATGCGCTGTTCCACGCCCTGGTCGAAGACGCGGAAGTCGGACAGTTCGAGGTTGGAAACGAAGCGGTCCTTTTCGTCGGTGACGGTTACGGGGACCAGGACCTCGTTGACGGCGGCGCGGAAGGAGGGCTGCTGCTGCGCGAGGAGGGGGGAGGCGAGGGCAGCCAGCAGCGCCGCAAGCAGACGCGCCGCGGCCTTTCCAGGGGGCGTGGATGCGGTGGCGATGGGCGGCATGTCACCCTCATTTTAGCGTATGGGCGGGGGCGGCCCAGGAAACACCGCGGGCCGGGGGGCCTGCCCCAGGGGGCCGGCCCCACGGCGGCGGTGATTAACGCTGGACCCTGCCGGAGCCTCCGCCCTTGAGCAGGTTCTTGACTTCGTCCACGGTGAAGCGGTTGAAGTCGCCAGAGACGGAGTGCTTGAGGCAACTGGCGGCGACGGCGAATTCGAGCGCTTCCTTGTGGTTTTCCAGGGCCTGGAGACCGTAGATGAGGCCGGCGGCGAAGGAATCGCCGCCGCCCACGCGGTCCACGATGTGGGTGATGTCGTACCGGCGGCTGGTGATGAACTCCTTGCGGTCGTTCAGGCAGGCCGCCCAGCCGTTGTGGGAGGCGCTGAAGGACTCCCGCAGGGTGATGGCGATGGCCTTGAGCTGCGGGTAGGTTTCCAGCACCTTGGCGCTGAGGGCGCAGTACTTGTCGCGGTCGAGCTTGCCGGACTCGACGTCCACGCCGGCTTCGATGCCCAGCGACTTCTGGCAGTCCTCCTCGTTGGCGATGGCGTAATCGACGAACCGGACAAGTTCGCGCATGACCTCGGTGGCGGGCTTGCCCCACTTCCAGAGGTTCTTGCGGTAGTTCAGGTCGCAGGAGACGGTGATCCCTTTTTCGCGCGCCTTGCGGACGCTTTCGAGGGCCAGGTCGGCCGCGCCGGCGCTGATGGCCGGGGTGATGCCGGTGACGTGGAACCAGGCGGCGCCGTCGAAGGCGGCGTCCCAATCGATGTCGCCGGGTTGGGCCAGGGCGATGGCGGAGTTCTCGCGGTCGTAGACCACCTTGGAGGGGCGCTGGTTGGCTCCCGCTTCGAGGAAGTAGATTCCCATGCGCCCCTTGCCGCGGACGATTTTGGAGGTATCCACGCCGAAGCGGCGGAGTTCGGCGACGGCGGCATCGCCGATGGGATTGGCGGGCAGCACGGTGACGTAGGCGGCGGGCCAGCCGAAGACCGATAGCGCGACGGCTACGTTGGCTTCGCCTCCGCCGAAGGTGGCGACGAACTGGGGACTCTGGAGGAAACGCTCGAAGCCCGGAGGCGCGAGCCGCAGCATGATTTCCCCGAACGTCACGGTTGTTTTAGGCATAGATAACGATTCTCCTGAGCACTACTGTTTCACGGCAATGAGATCCACGGCGAAACCGGCATCCATGGCCGGAAGGCTTTCAAAAGCCAGCATGGTGGCGGCCGGCGGGCGCTGGGGGTCGAAGAATGGGGCGCGGACGCGGCGCACCTGCTGGGCAATGCTTGCAGAAAGAGGATAGAAAGCGGCGAAGGCAGCGTCCTTGAGCGAGACGCCGGCCTGTTCGGCGGTTTTCTCGAGGCGCTCGAAGGCCAGGCGGGCGTCTTCATCGCGGAAGCCGTAGGAGGATTGCATGCCGGTGAAGACCAGTTGCGGGGCGCCGACCAGGGCGATTTGGGAATAGGGCGAGCCTTCGCCGCCCGGGTTGCGGATTTCAAGCGGCGCGGCGGGTGGGGAGGAGAGCCGGGCGACGGCTTCGCACTCGGCCAAGGCGTGGGCCGGGACGCGCTGCGCCTGGAGGTAGTTGCGGGCCGCCTGCGGGTATTCGCGGTCGAAGCGGACGCGGATGCGGGAGAGGTCTTCGAGCGAGCTGAAGAAGCAGGTTACCCGGAGGACGTCCCTGGAGGTGACGCCGGCAGCGGCAACGGCGGCGCGGAGCTTCTCGAAAGACTGGGCGGCGAGGGGTTCGACCGGGTCCAGGGGTCCCGGAGAGGTGGCCGCCTGCCCGGAGATGAAGGCCAGGCCGTGGGGGTTGACCTCCTTACGGGCCACGGCGGTGGATTCGAAGATGACCTGGGCGCCGGGCAGGGGGAGGCCGCCCGCGTGCACGACGGTGAGGACGGGCAGCGGCTGGCGGCGCTCGGAGAAGATTTCGCTGACCAGGTCGCGGACGCGGCGCACGTCGCCCGTGCCGGCGACAAAGGCCCGCAGCCGCACGATGGTGCCGCCGGCCTTGCGCTGGAGGGAGCGCAGGCTGCGGCGCACCTGCTGGGAGAGCAGCCCCTGGGAGGTCAGCTCCGAGACGCGGAAGACCAGGCGATTGGTATCGGCGGGCAGGGCCGGGGGCAGCTCCTTGGGGAGTTCGAGGGTCTGGGTCCTTTCCTCTTTTTCATTCCGCTGGTTCCACGGCCAGGCGGTAACCGCGAGGACGCAAGCCAGCAAGAGGGCTCCGCACGTCTTCATGGCTCGACTGCAATTGTAGCAAGGTGGGGCGGGCGGCCGGAGCACGGCGGGCGCCCGCGATCCTACTTTTTCACCGAGATGGTGGTGGCGACGAGTTGGGGTTCGCCGCCGGTACTGGGAATGTTTCGGAAGAGCACCGCCACGGCTACGGGTTGGTCCGAGGAGGGCGCGGTTTGCTTGGGGATGCGCACCTTGATCTGCCAGACACCGATTAAGCCGGGAGCGAGGCCGGAGTATTGCACCGGCTCGCTGTCCTCGCCGCAATCG
>JAWLGN010000408.1:0-3611 GCA_041685075.1 Bryobacteraceae bacterium | reverse complement strand
GTGCGCGCGTTCCGGTAACTGGGAATGCCGATGACGATGTCCGCGCGCCCGAGCGCGCTGGCCGCGGACACCGCATCGGCAGGGAGAAATGCCTCTACGGAAGCAGCACTATGCCGCATACACCCTTTCTACAGCCGCGTCTTCCTCGACGACGCCGAGCAGCATCTCGTAGAAGTCCGGAATCGCCGAGACCACCCGGTTCCAATTGGGAATCAACGGCAGTCCCAGGGGATCTTCGAGGAACTCGGCCGAAGCCTGCCGCAGGCTCTGCGCAAAGGTGGTCACCGCCTGTTCCTCGGCGTGCCGGTCGAAATGCAGCCCGTTTAGCTGTGAATCAGCATAATACCGCATCGTCATGTCCTCGGCGGTGCGCTGGTAGCGCACTTCGAGCGACCGGAACATGCCCTCGGTAAAGATCACGCCCTCGCCGGCCAGGGTGCGGAACAGCGTCTTGGCGATGTCGCAGGTCATGCGCCGCAAGCCCTTGGTGGGATCGTCGGCCGAGAGCGCCTGGTGCTTGTGGTCGTAATTATCGGCCAGGTCCACCTGGCAGGTGCGCGCCGGCGAGCAGTTGCGGTAGACCTCCGACAGCACCCCTACCTCCAGTCCCCAGTCGCCCGGGATGCGGTTCACCCGGGCCAGGGTGGCCTTCATGGCGAATTCGCCCGCCAGCGCGTAGCGGAAGCTGTCCAGGAAGTGCAGCAGGGGGGTGTTGGGCGCCATCCCCGAGATGGCCCGCACCAGCGGCGTCCAGAACAGCCGCGTTACGCGGCCGTGCATGCGGTCCGTCACCCGGGCGTAGTAGGCCTTGCAGAAGTCGAAGTCGACGTTCGGATTCACCACCGGGTAGCACAGGCGGGCCAGGAACTCGCGCTGGTAGTTCTTGATGTCGCAGTCGTGCAGCGCGATGACGTCGCAATCGCCCGTGGCCAGCAGGTAGCCGTAGGAGAGCCACGCCGAGCGGCCCTTGCCGTCCGGCCCCGCCGAGAGTCCCCGGTCGTCCAGCAGCCGCAGCAGGTTCTGCATCCCCGGGCTGTCGATCCAAAGGAACGTCACCGGGGTGGAGAAATCCTCGAAGAAGGCCCTCGCCTTCATGTACTCCGACCGGCTGGCCTTCCCCAGCGCCACCACGATGTGGCGGAGGTAGTCGACGTTGGCCAACTCGTCCACGATGCCCCGCATGGCCGGGGTCTCAAACTCCGAATACAGAGCCGGCAACACCAGCCCGATGGGGCGCGTCTCGGCATAATGGCGCAACTCCGCTTCCAACCGGTACACGCCATTGGGGTTGAGCCTGTGCAGTGTGGTCACCGAGCCGGTCTGGTAGAAATCGGACATAGTTGTCGCCTCCGTAAGTAACTTGTTTCTTTCAGATTAGGGATCGGCGGCCTCTCCCGGTATCCCGAAAAACCCGTGGTTGGCCGCCGAAAATCGGGTATCAGGCCCGTCCCGCCGCCGCAGTCGCCGTCAGAACGTGCAGCACCGCCTCGTTCCAGCCGTGCGGACCCGGCCAGCGCGAGACGATGCAGTGCGGAATGGCCCTTGCCAGGGCGGCGGCAAATCGCGATTGCACCACCACCGGAATGTTGACCGTGGCCAGGAAATTCTCGTCGTTGTGCCCGTCGCCGAGCCCTACCGTGGTGATGCTGCCGAACGCCTGCTCGTAGAGCGCCGTCAGGCGGCGCACCGCCTCGGCTTTGTCGTTGCCGCCGGTGATGTGATAGAACCGGTCGCCGCGCGTCCAGCGCTTGCCTTTGGCTTCAATGGCTCCCAGCAGACGGTAAGTGCCCAGCCCTACGATCTCGAAGGGCTCGTCGTATTCCCGCTTCTTGGCGAGTTCCGCCTGCTTCACGGGCAGGCGCGTGTGGGTGCAGATGTCGGCCACGGACCAGTCGGCGAAGCTGACCACCTCGCACCCGCTTTCCTTGGCGCAGGCGCGCAGTGTAGCTACCAGTTCTTCGTAGGCGGTGCCGATTTCGATGACGTCGTACCCGTCGCGCTGTACGGCGCCGGGAATCTCAAAGGGGAAATACCCCTGGGGGATGAAAATCGCCCCGCCGTTTTCTACGATGAAGGGATCCCGGTTATCCAGCCGTTCGCGCCAGAACTCGACCTCC
Organism: Bryobacteraceae bacterium; assembly: GCA_041685075.1. Lineage (GTDB taxonomy): Bacteria > Acidobacteriota > Terriglobia > Bryobacterales > Bryobacteraceae > JAMCRM01. The sequence goes on along the minus strand of JAWLGN010000408.1, from coordinate 1,494 downwards.
GCGCGGGTCTTGCTGGTGCACAGGACTAAAGGTAAGTTCTGTTCTTTCAGCGTGCGCAGGGCCGGTTCCGCCGCATCGAAGCAGTAGGTGTGGGGATGCAGCAGGGTTCCGTCGAGGTCGCTAAAGAATAGTTTCATGCTCTTACCAGCATAGGGGCCGCCCCTGGGGCCGTGCCATCCCGGACACGCCGTAGCGCGGATCGCGAAAATCCGGTACGACGGGGCTGCGGGCGCGCACCACCACGCGGCCGTGTAGAGCGCGGAAACCCGGTGTATCCGGTTGATTTTATTGCCTGCGGCCGCTGCGTTCGGCCCGCGAGCCGGCCCACAGCGCCAGCGCCAGCGCCAAGGAGAGCACCGGGATGACGTACATGGCCTGGTGTAGCCCGATGGCGCGGGCGGCTTCGGCGGCGGCTCCGGCTTCGAGCGCCCGGCGCGCCAGCACGTCGCTGAGGCGGCCCGTCAGCAGCGGCCCGAAGGCCGCCCCGCACAGGTACATGGCCATGAAGTAGACCGCCATGGCGGTGCCGCGAAGCTGCGGCCCCACCAGGTCCTGTATGGCGGAGTAGACCAGCCCGTAATACATGTTCAGCAGGCCGTAGGCGGCCATCACCCCGACCACCGCGCGGGCGGCTTCGCCCGGCGGCGCCAGGATTCCGGCCAGCGCAGCGGGGGCGGCGGCCAGGGCGGCCAGGGCGGCGGAGTGCAGGCGGCCGGCGGCGTGCGGGTGGCGGTCCCCCCAGGCGCCCGCGGCCACTCCCCCCAGGAGCCCCGCGGCGCCGCTGCCGATACCGGCGAACAAACCCGCTTCTGCTACCGAAAATGCGTGAAAACGCGTCAAAAATGCAGCAAAAAACGCCGAAATAGCGTACAAATTGAAGTTCACCAGCGCGCCCGAGACGACGATCCAGAGAAACGCCGGCATGCGCAGCAACTCCCGCGGCCGCGAGGCCGCCAGCGGCTTGGTTTCAGCGGCGCCGCGCGGCGGCTCCTTCAACCACAGCAGCGCCGGTACCAGCAGCAGCCCCGGCAGCGCCGCCACCACGAGCGCCGCGCGCCACCCCCAGGCTTGCGCCACCGGTCCGCCGATGGCGAAGCTGAGCCCCACGCCCAGCGGCACTCCCAACATGAAGGTAGCCAGCGCGCGCGAGCGGCGCTCGGGACCGTAGAGGTCGCCGATCCAGCTTGTTGCGGCGGGCGCGCAGACGGCCTCCCCGGCGGCCACCCCCAGGCGGGAGGCCAGCAGCATGGCGTAGTTGGCGGCCAGGGCGCCGAGCGCGGTCAGCGAGGTCCACACCGCCACCCCGGCGGCGAGCAGAAGGCGCCGGCTGCGGGTATCGGCCATGCGGCCGAGCGGCAGCCCCATCACCGCGTAGACCAGGATGAACAGGCTGCTGAGCGCGCCGAGCTGCATGTCCGAAAGGGCGAACTCGCGGCGCACGGGTTCGGCTAGCGCCCCCAGCACCTGGCGGTCGTAGATATTAACGAAGTTGAC
>JAWLGN010000407.1:0-3620 GCA_041685075.1 Bryobacteraceae bacterium | reverse complement strand
GGGCCGAAATCCTCACCATCCCCGCGACTTCCTCGATGCCTGTAATCTGGTATCCAGGCAGACCCAATACCGCTTCTGATCTGATCAAACGTATTCCCCCAAGAATGTTTTATCAGGTCAGGGCGGTGGTCTGCCCCCATTAATGATCTAGAGCCCAGGCAGCCAGCCACTTTCCTCGGAAGCAGCCAAACAGCGGTCACAAGGAATGCGGGGTGGTGTGAGACTTGAGCGATGGGCGGACGCCGACGGCACATCAAGTCGCCAGGAATGCCGGGTGGTGCGAGACGCAGCCGTGCGGGATACAGCCGCTTATCGACAGGTACATCAGATTCTGGGCCGGCACGCCTTGCATCGCCAGTGCCGGGTTGTGAGTGAACCCCAACCGGGCGTAGTACGCTGGATCGCCCACCAGAACGCATCCCTCGGCGGCCAGGCTGCCGAGGGCTTCCAGACCCGCGCGGATCAGTTCGCGGCCGATTCCTCTACGCTGGTGGTCTGGAAGGACCCCAATGGGGCCGAGGATGAACCACCCGCACTCGCGACCCTCGATCTTCGCCGGCGAGAACGCAATGTGCCCCACAACCTTTCCGTCGATCTCGGCAACCAGCGAGACCGCCAGCGCGTGATCCGCCCGCAGGGCGTTCACGATCAGGTGTTCCGTCTGCCTGCTGTAGGGATGAACGGCGAAGGCCGCCATGTGGACGTGCTCGATGGCGCCATAATCGCCGGGCGTTTCGGGACGGATCTTCATGTCGTCACGGCGAGCCGAATGTGCAGGCCCGTGCTGCCAACAGTAGCACACAGAGTCATGGCCAGCCTGCAGCGCCGGCTGGCATGTGCCTTGTCGCGCGCTGCGGCCCGATGCGCGACGAGTGTCTGAATCCTCCGGGCATCAGAGCACGTCGCTCCCGTGCGTTCGCCCACGGCGCTTTCGCTGAGGTGGGCCCAGGTGCATTCCCATGGCCAGCCGGCGTTGCCAAGACAGAATTGCGGATCGTATTCTGAGAGAAGCGGCGCAGGCAATCGTCGGCGCCGGTCTCCATTCGGGACAAGGGATGAATCCCGCCGTTAAGGCGTCCGAGGAGTTCGAACCTGCCTTGATTCGATGTACCGGGTCTGTTGGCAGTATTGAGAATTCTAGAGCGAGAAGCGCCCTAATGTTGCCCTCTTTTCTTGTCATTGCTGTGATGCTGGCCGGGGTTCAAGCGCCGGCCCAGACTACGCCAGGGAGTGTGCAGGCTCCCACCGGGGTTATCGAACGGCCTCAGAAATTCCAGTGGGGCAGTGCGATGCGGCAGTCCGGCCTTTTTCTGGGTATCGAGCATTCGTTCCGGTTGACCCAAGGCAAGACCCGGAAGGAACTCGGCGGCAAATTTTTCAAAGACTATGCGGAGTCCGTCCGGAACATCAGGGGTTGGGGAGACGGCGACAGCGTCTTCACCAACTACATCGCCCATCCAATGCAGGGCGCCGTGGCGGGGTTCATACAGATTCAAAACGATCCCCGCGGTCTCACCCGGGAGTTCGGCCGCGACGGCGGTTATTGGCGCAGCCGGTTGAAATCGATGGCCTGGTCGGCCGCGTACAGCACGGCATTCGAGATCGGCCCCATCAGCGAAGCGACCATCGGGAACGTCGGCAAGGACCCGCGAACGGCGGGGTACAGCGATTTCGTGGTCACCCCCGTCGGCGGTTTTGCCCTGACGGTCCTGGAGGATGCGCTGGACAAATACGTCCTCGGCCCTTACGAGTCCTCCGGCCCCGGCGTGGGCAAGCAGCGCTTCTTCCGGGTGCTGCTCAATCCTCACCGCAGCCTGGCGAACGTGTTGCGTTTCAAGCGGCCGTGGTACCGCGATACGCGGCGGTTGGTCCGGAGATCGCCCTAGCAGCCTCGCTGGCCGGGCCGCCCGGTCGCGTCCCGCTACAATGGTAGGCACGCATGCGGGCCTGGAACCGGGCAAAACTTCTCTGGTCGTACCTGCGGAGGCGGGAGCGCGTTCCCGCACTGCCGGTGGAGTATATCGTCGAAACCACGGCCAAGTGTAATCTCTACTGCCCCATGTGCCCGCGGGAGAGCTTCCCGCAGCCCAAGGCCGACATGGAAGAGCCGGTGTTCGACAGCCTGGTCACGCAGGCGGGCCGTTCGGCCGAGCACATGATGCTGATCGGGTTGGGGGAGCCCTTCCTGGACCGCCGCATCTTCGAGCGCATCGAGCTGTGCCACCGCCATAGCATCTCCACCCTGCTTTCGACCAACGGGACGCTGCTCGACGAAAGCACCGCCGCGCGCGTACTGGATTCCCCGCTCGAGCAGATCACCCTGAGCTTCGACGGCGCCAGTAAAGAGACCTTCGAGTTCTATCGCAAGGGCGCGGACTTCGAGAAGGTGCGGCGCAACTTCGTGCGCTTTGCCGAGATGAAGCGCCGGCGCGGTTCCAGATTACAGGTGGTGGTCCAGATGGTCCGGATGGAGCGGAACGCCGGGGAGGTGGAGGATTTCGTGCGCTTCTGGCGCGCCGTCCCCGGAGTGGACCAGGTGCGCATCAAAGAAGACGAAACCAACCTGATGCGCCCGGAGGCGGGCCACCCGGCGGCGGACTGGAAGCACCCCTGCCATTACCTCTGGCGCGGTCCCATGTATGTGAAGCAGAACGGCGATGTGTATCCCTGCTGCCAGAGCTACATGCTGGAAGGCGAGCCGGTGGGCAATCTGCGGGACACGCCGCTGGAGGAGATCTGGAACTCGGCGGGCATGTGGGAGATGCGCCGGCTGCACGCCGCGGGCAGGGCGGGGGAGATCGGGATTTGCGCGCGCTGCTGCACCACCATCCCTCACCCGCTGCTGGTGGCCGGCAGCCTGGCGCTTCATGGCCGCACAGTACGCCGGCTGCTGCCGCTTATCGAGCGGCTGGCGTACTATTCGAAGCTGCCGCGCTCGTTGTTGAAGCCGCCAACCGCTCCTTCACGGTAGCAGCCGGCTAGGGAACCAGCGGCAGAAGCGGGCCCTCCACCGCGCGCTCGGCGCGTCCTCCTTTGCCCAGCACGCAGGGCGCTCCGCGACGTCCGGCCCACTCGTAAGCGCCGATATCGATCGTCTGCACCGTCGCGCGCTCCTCGCCGCAGGCCGGATGGACGTACTGGAACAGAGGCGTAAGCAGATGCCCGTCCAGGGATGCTCCAGGATCCTTGCCTCCGTTGATCGCCGGCGAGTGCGGCGTGAGATGGTAATCGAAATTCGCCGCATCGGCCAGCAGCGGGTCCGCCGTCAGGTTGTTGGACAATACGGCGATCGCCTGGTTGGTTATCTGGCCGGGTCCGGCAAAGATGTTATTCGTCAGGACCGCCGGAATAATGCCTTGCGATCCGATCTGGACGAACCTCCCGGCGGAACGATCATTCACAAACGTGTTGTTGATGACGTACAGATCCCGCCCCGGATTGTTGGCATGCGGGCCCTCCGCCAGGTAGGCGAGCATCGAAGAGTTTTGCGTCTCCGGCCCCTGCTGGAAGATATTGCCGATAACGTAGGTCGTCCCGCCGTTCGGAATATCGGCTTCATAACTTCCGCTGCCGGACTCCTGCGTGAGCCGGTTGTAGAGAATGTAGTTCTCGCCGGCGCG
>JAWLGN010000072.1:0-20427 GCA_041685075.1 Bryobacteraceae bacterium | reverse complement strand
GTTTTCGCCCGCGCACGGTCTTCCGGATGGTGCAGCGTGGCGAGCAACCGGTGAAGGTCGAGTTTCTCGGCTTCACGGCTGCGGTTCAGGTCGATGTACACCACGGCAAGGTCCAGCCTGACGTTGGTCAACACCTGCTCGGCATCCGCCCCCGGCAATTTTTTCAAGATGCGGATGGCGCGCTTGAGGTTTTGTTCCGCGTCACCGTAGCGCCCCACGGTGGTATAGTGCACCCCCAAATCGCTCAGAATGACAGCCTGCTCCATGCCTGCCGCGCCGTCGCGGGCGGCTGCCAGCAGGATCCGCTCGGCTTCGTTGTACCGGCCCTGCCGGCGCATCTCGTTGGCCTCGTTCAGTTGGCGCGCCACTTCGGGCCGCACCGGGGCGCTGCTTTGCGCCCAACCCGCCACCGCCGCACAGCTCAGCAATACGACACACCAATAGCGCATCTGTTCCCTCCGCTTTAACGAAAATGAGGCCGCCGCCGCGGGCGTAGAACGCCTTGCGGCAGCGGCCTCCGCAGGTCCGGTCAGCCGCCGGGGATTAGCTGTTGAACTTCACCTTACGTGTCGTCAACTCCGCCAGGACCGGTAGCCCGTCCTGAATGCAGAGACGTTCGATCTCGCCGTGTCTTAGCTGGACACAGTATCGAATGAAGGCGCGCCAGGCCGGATGTAACGTTTCGACTTCCCGTTTCCCGTTCGTGCCCGGGCGGTCTCTGCGGTCCCTCTCAGTCATTGGCGACGTTCATCCTCATATACGGATGAGAAGCTGAAATGTTCGCCTCGGAATGGAAAATTTTTGCACCCGCCGGTCGCTCACCAGGACCGCGGGGTGGTGCGAAACTGTCCAGTCGACCGATGTGGGATGTTTGGCCGCCGATCCCGCCCACCGTTTCGTCCGCGGAGCTACACGGCGTAATTAGCCTGTAACGCGTCCGCTCTAGCATGAAGACAGTGGAGCTGACGCTGGTAACGGTCGTGGTGCTCGGCCTGGTTCTGGCGGCCGAGTTCGTCAACGGGTGGACGGACGCCCCGAATGCGATCGCCACGGTGGTTTCGACCCGGGTTCTGTCGCCTCCAAAGGCGCTGATCATGGCGGTGGTGCTGAATACCCTGGGGACCATGTCCGGAACCGCCGTAGCCGCCACCATCGGGCAGGATATCGTTCGCCCGGATGTCATCACCGTACATACCGTCGGCGCCGCGATGGTGGGGATCGTGATCTGGAGCGTGCTGGCGTGGCTTTATGGGTTGCCCACCAGCGAATCGCACGCGCTGGTCGCGGCGCTGACCGGAGCCGGGCTGGCTACGGGAGGGCTCGATGCCGTGCTGTGGACGGGCTGGCAGAAAGTGCTCGTCGGGCTGGTCATGTCCACGTTCCTCGGGTTCTTTGGCGGCCTGTTCCTGATGAGCTTCATCTTCCACCTGTTCGCCAAGGCGACACCGGCGGCGGTCAGTCGCATCTTCGGCAAGCTGCAGATTGTTTCAGCCGCTTTCATGGCCTTCAGCCACGGCTCCAACGACGGCCAGAAATTCATCGGCACCTTCACGCTGGTGCTGTTGTTGAGCGGCGTCATCGAGACATTCGTCGTGACGCTGCCGGTGATCCTGGTGTGCGCGGCCACCATGGGGGTGGGCACCGTGGTGGGCGGATGGCGCATTGTGAAGACCATGGGGGTTCACCTCACCCGTTTGAAACCGGTGCACGGCTTCGCGGCCGAGACGGCTGCCGCCACCACCATCGAGCTGGCTACCAGACTGGGAATTCCGCTCAGCACTACCCATACCATCAACGCCGCCATCATGGGGGTGGGCTCGGTGCGGCGCCGCTCGGCCGTACGCTGGGCCGTGGGCCGGAACATCCTGGTCGCCTGGATCCTCACCTTTCCGGTCTGCGGCCTGATCGCGTGGGGCGTCACCAGGCTGACGATGATGGTGCTGCGGTAGTCCGGTACGCCCCGCCAGGCGACCTACTTCTTCCCTGCCCGCGCGCGCTTCTGCCACCAGACATCCGGACGACGGTCGGGGCCCAGGTGGGGATTGGGTTCCACCATGGCGCCGTAGAGTTCGGGCCGGCGGGCACGGATATAGGACGGGCCGGAGGCCAGCTCGCGCTTCTTCGGATCGAGCAGCGCCACCACCACCCCGTCTCCCAGCACGCGGCACTCCTCGAGCACCTCGCCGTAGGGATCCAGAATCATCGCGCCGCCGGGCTTGATGGTGTCGCCTTCCACGCCGATGGGGTTGGTGTAGATGCCGAAGACGCCGTTCTCCCAGCAGCGCGCGGGAAGCCAGCGCATGATCCAGCCGCGTCCCTTGGGGCCGTCGAACTCCTGGCGACAGCGCACGGGATCGCGCTCGCGGTTGTGCCAGATCTCCGGATCCACGGTGCCGCGGCCGGGCATGGGCGACGGCAGGCAGCCGGTGACGTGCGGCATCAGCACGATCTCAGCCCCCTGCATGGCGGTCAGGCGGACGTTCTCCGGCAGGTTGTTGTCGTAGCAGATGAGGATGCCCCAGCGGCAGCCCAGCAGATCGAAGGTGGTGTAGCTGTCCCCGCAGGTGAGGTGTTGGCTGATAAAAGCGTGAATCTTGCGGTGCTTCGCCACGAAGCCGTTGGAATCCACGACCAGGTAGGTGTTGTAGAGCTTGTCGCCTTCTTTTTCAAAGAGGCCCGCGGCAAGCGCCACGCCGAGGTCGCGACTGATGGCGATGAGTCGCTCGGTGGAAGGGCCGCCGGGAACGCATTCGGCCAGCGCTTCCAGCTCTTCGCGCGACAGCCGTTCGGCGAAGGTATAGCCGGAAATCGAGCACTCGTTGAAGCTCACCAGTTCGGCGCCGGCAGAGGCAGCCTGTCGCGCCAGCCTCTCGATCGCACCCAGGTTGTAGTCCTTATCGGCGTCGTGCACCTCGAATTGTGCCGCGCCCACCCGTATTTCGCGCATAATGAGATTCTAATATGAACACCCGCAGGGACTTCATGCGGCAGGCCGCGGCAGCCGTGATGCTGCCGGCGGTGAACGGTTCCGGTGGAGCCGGCGCGGCCATCTCTCTCAACGGCCCCTGGCAGTTTCGTATCGACCCGAAAGAGCGCGGAGAACTTGAAGGCTGGCAGCATGCCGGCGCCGTCACCGGCGGCTGGCGCGAGGTTCAGGTGCCGCACACCTGGCAGGTCGAGCCGGAGAACGCGGGCCATCGCGGTGTGGCGTGGTACCGGCGCAGCTTCGAAGCGCCCGCCGGGTGGAGCGCTCGACGAGTGCGGGTGGAGTTCGAGGCGGTCTACCACACGGCCGCGGTGTGGGTGAACGGCAAGCCCGTGGGCCGCCACGTGGGTAAGGGCTACACAGCCTTCGCCTTCGATATTACGGATGCGCTGCGGCCGGGCACGAACGTGATCGCGGTGCGGGTGGACAACCGCTACCACGACCGCATGCTGCCCCGCGGCGACTCCTTCGACTGGGCCGGCGACGGCGGCATCATCCGGCCCGTCACCCTGCTCCTAACTCCGCCGGTCTACATCGAGCGCGTTGACGTGGACGCGCTGCCGGACCTGCGGACAGGCAACGCGCAGCTTCAGTTGCGGGTGGCCATCCGGAACGCGTCCCAGAGTTCGGCGGCGGTGCCGCTGGCCTGGCTGGTGGAGGAGGAGGAGAGCGGCCGCGCGGTGCTCAGGCGCGAGTATTCGCGCCCGGTGGAGGTCCCGCCCGGCACGGTGCGGGAGGTAAGGGTGGCGGACACGCTCACTGCGGCGCGGCTCTGGCACTTCGACCATCCCCACCTCTACCGCCTGACGGCCTCGGCCGGCGCACACCACTACGCCACCACCTTCGGAGTGCGGCGCTTCGAAACGCGGCCCGACGGCTTCCTGCTGAACGGCGAGCCGGTGCGGCTGATGGGCGTCGAGCGCATGGCCGGCAGCCACCCGCAGTACGGCATGGCCGAGCCGGCTGCCTGGATCGAGCACAACCACCGGGACATGAAGGAGCTGAACACGGTCTTCACCCGCGTGCACTGGCCGCAGGACCGCCGCGTGCTCGATTACTGCGACCGCCACGGAATCCTGATCCAGGTGGAAGTGCCCGGCTGGGGACCCAAGACCTTCCAGGGGATGGGCAGCCAGCCCGACTACGAGCTGATGGAGAACGGGCTGGAGCAGCTCCGCGAAATGATCCGCCGCGACCGCAATCACCCGTCCATCTTCGCCTGGGGACTTTCCAACGAGGTGAACGGGCAGAACCCGGCTACCCAGGCGTTCCTGCGCCGGATGATCGAGGAGGCCAGGCGGCTCGACCCCCACAGGCTTCTCACCTATGCTTCGAATTCCCTGCAAAACACCACGCTGGCCAAGGATGTCGCGGGCGCCATGGACTACGTCGCCTGGAACGAATACTACGAAAGCTGGATGCGGGGCACCCGGGAGGACCTGGCGGCCAACCTGGACCGCATCCGCGAGTCCTTTCCCGGCAAGCCGCTGGTGGTGAGCGAGTACGGCTGGTGCGAATGCAGCCCCCGGCACATCGGCGGCGACCGCCGGAGGGTGGAGGTGCTGTCCGAGCACACCCGCATCTTCCGCGCCCGCCCCTGGGTAGCCGGAGCCGTTTTCTTCTCCTACAACGACTACCGCACCCACATGGGCGATAAGGGCGTGGGGCCGTTGCGCCAGCGCGTGCACGGCGTGGTGGACCTGTACGGCCAGCGCAAGCCTTCTTTCGGCGTGCTGCGCGAGGTATCGAGCCCCATCGCTGAGCTGTCGGCGGCGCGGCAAGCAGGCGCCATAGCGGTTCGGGTGCGGGCGCGCAACGATCTGCCCGCGTACACTTTGCGCGGCTACATGGTACGATGCACCAGATACGCCGGCGGCGTGCCCCTGGAGGTGCGGGAGGCGCCGCTGCCGGTGTTGAAGCCCGGCGCCGAGGCTACGCTCCAGCTGCCGTTTGAACAGCCGGCGACGGAGCATGTGCGGGTGGAAGTGGCGCGCCCGACGGGGTTTACCACGGCTGCCCTGGCGCTGCGAGGACCATCTGGAGATCCACCATCGGCTTAGTGAGGATTGGAGATGTAAATAATTTTGAAATATCTCTGGACAAACGGGTCTGAAAGTGCTACTGTAGAGTCAACAGACAGCATCCCTGGCGATGAGACCCCTCCCATCGCCAGCCCCTCTGAGTGCAGCCCCGGGTACCCAGCCCGGGGCTTTAATTTTTTGGGCCCCAAGCTTCAAGTCTTCGCGCCGCATCTCCATTTTCTTCCCCGCCCCGTCGCGCAGTACACTAAGCGTTCCACCATGACGCGCGCCATTGCCCTGTTGCTCGCCCTTGTCCCTTTCGGCTGCCAGGCCGGCGAAGGCTGGTTCGGCCGTTGGGACCTCGCGGTACGCAGCGAAACCGAGGAAAAGGGCGGCTGGCTCGAACTTGCGAAATTCGAGGGCAAGGCGCGGCTGCGGGTAGTGGGGCGCGTCGGGGGCCCCAAGCTTATCCCCGAGTTTCAACTGGAAGGCAACCGTCTGCGCTTCTATCTGCAGGACTGGTTCGGTCGCTACGAGAGGGTGGATTACGACCTGTTGCTCGAGCGCGGCGCCATCCGGGGCAGCGCCGTGCGGGAGACCGGAGGGCGCATGGTGGTGACGGGCGAGCGCGCCCCGGCGCTGGCGCGCCCCGTTCCCAAGGCGTGGGGCGAGCCCATCCACCTGCTGGATAGCTTCTCGCGCTGGAGGCCCACCGGGACCAAGCCGGGCAACTGGAAGCTTGCCGGAGGCGTGCTATCGAACCCCGCCAAGGGACCGAACATCCGCACGGTGGCCGAGTTCCAGGACTTCAAGCTGAACCTGGAGTTCCGGTGTCCGGCGGAATCGAACAGCGGGGTTTTCCTGCGCGGCCGGTACGAGATACAAATCGAAGCCATGGAGAAAAGCGGCCCGCTTCACAGCACCGGGGCGGTCTACGGTTCGATAGCGCCCCGGGTTGCATTGCCGAAGCGGCCCGATGAATGGCGCCGGATGGAGATCACGCTGGTGGGCCGCACCCTGACGGTAGTGCTCGACGGCACTACCATCATCGAGCGTGAGGAAGTTCCCGGGCCCACCAACGGCGCCTTCAACAGTCGCGAAGCCGAGCCCGGCCCCATCGTCCTGCAGGGCGATCACGGCCCCGTCGCTTTCGGAAACATCGTGCTGACTCCCGCCGCCGGTTTCTGAATTGCTGGGGAATCGGCATGTCCGACACAGTCACCGCGCGGCTGAGCGACGAGATCCCCCAGCCGGAACTGAGCAAAATGTGGGAATCGGAGCGCACCACCTTCACCACCGGCATAGGCGACGGCATCGAAACATGGCTGGAAGCGCCGGAGGTAGTGATTGAGACGAACGGCAAGGACGTGCAGTTGCGCTTCCTGGGCGGCCCGGACCGGCAGCACCGGAAGCTGAAGTCCGCCTTCGAGCGTGCCGTACACCGGTACCGGCCCGACGTACAGATCGAGTGGGTGTGAGGCTGCCTCACTGCCGGCGGAGGAACCGAAGTGCCACGGCGGCCAGGGCGCCGGCGGCAAGCACACGGGACCAGGCCGGTTGCGGCGTGGGCTGCCCAGAGGGCTCCGCAGCGGGCGGCAGCGGCGGGCGCGCGGGCACGGGCGCCGGCTCTTCAACAGGTTTGGCAGCCTGTCCGGCTTCCTCGGCCGCGGGCTGCTGCTCCGGCTGCCAGCCGTGATGTCCCGCCCACACGCGCGTGAACTCCGCTCCGAAGTAGAAGATCTGGGAGGTATAGTACAGCCACACGATCACCACCACCAGCGATCCCGCGGCGCCATAGGCCGACCCCACCGCCGCCGTTCCCAGATAAATCCCCAGGCCAAAGCGGCCGATTTCGAACAGCACCGCCGTGAACAGCGCGCCAGGCCACACGAGGCGCCACTGGATGTCCGTCTGGGGGACGTAACGGAAGACGACCGCGAAGACCAGCGCGAAGCCCGCCAACCCTACCACTATGGCCAGGACCTGCATCAACGCGCCGGGTATGGGAACCGCCTGCGGCACCGCGCGAGCCACCACCGCAAGCGCCGTGCTCACCGCCAGGAAAACGAGCAGCAGGATGCCGATGCCCAGCACCATCCCCATTGAAACCAGGCGATCCTTAATCCATGCTCCGATGCCGGAGGTCGCGGCCGGCGGCACGTCCCAAACCTTGTTCAGCCCCGCGCGCAACTCGACGAAGACGCCCGAGGCGCCGAACAGCAGCACGACAAGGCTGATCATTCCCGCGATGCTGGCCGCCGCCGGCCGCCGGGCGCTCTGCATCGCGGTAGCAACCGTCTTGGCGCCCTCGGCCCCGATCGCGGCCTCGGCCTGCTCCATGATGGCCTGCTGCGCCGTCCCGGCGCCGAAGACCAGGGCGGCGATTCCCACCGCGAGCACCAGCAGTGGCGAGAGCGACAGGATGGTGTAGAACGCCAGCGCCGCTCCCAGCCGCGGCGACTCGTCGTCGCTCCACCTGGAAAATGTTTCCTTCAACATCTCCACGAATCGCTTCATAAGATCCTCTTGCACTCTAGTGCACGCGTCAGGCCAGCGCCGTCGCGCGCACCCTGTTAGCGATCGCACGAGGGAAGCCCGGTTGCTGAGTTGCCGTAATTGCTACGATGCGTCGCTTTCCGGGACGTGCGTTCCTGCCCATTTGCGCGTGTCTGCTGCTAGATGGCGCAAGCGCCCAGAAAGCCGATCCGGGGGCGCTCGACAGCCAACGGATAGCCGAGGTGCGGTTCGAGCCGGAGCGCCAGCCGCTCAGCAAAGAACAGATTGCGCGCATTCTGCCTTTGCAGCCGGACGGAAGCGTGTCGGCCGAGGACATACGCGGCGCCATCAAGCGGCTTTATGCTACGGGCCGGTATGCCTTCATACAGGTGAATGCGGAACCGGCCCCCACGGGAGTATCGCTGGTGATCGAGACGCGGCCGCAGTGGTTCATCGGACCCGTACAGGTGGAGACGGATTTCCGTTCGCCACCCAATCCGGGACAGGTGGAGAATGCCGCGCGCCTGCGCCTGGGCGAGCCGTTCGCCGAGGAGGACATTGCCCGCGCGGTGGAGGGCATCCAGGACCTGCTGCGGCGCAACGGTTTCTTCCTTGGCACGGTGCTGCCGGAGATGAGCCGCAACGAGGAGTTCCAGCAGGTCTCCTTCCGCTTCGTGGTGAAGTCGGGGCCGCGGGCGCGGTTGACGCACCCGGAGATCACCGGCGATCCGCGGCTTTCTCCCCCGGACATCGCCAAGGCCGCAGGCTACCGCGGCTGGTTCGGCTGGAAGCGCGCCACGCGCCGCAACGTGCAACGGGGCATGCAGCGCATCCGGCGGATGTTCGAAAAACAGGACCGCCTGACGGCGCGGGTAAGCATCGAAGATACCCGCTACGACCGGGAGCGCAATCGCGCCACCCCCATCCTGAACGTCCAGGGCGGGCCCAAGGTGACCATCCGCACCGTGGGCGCCGACATCCGGCAGCGGCGCCTGCGCCGCTACATCCCGGTGTTCGATATCGAGGAGGTGAATCGCGATCTGCTGGTTTTGGGCGCCCGCAACCTGCGGGACTACTTTCAGGGCCGCGGCTACTTCGAAGCGGAGGTCGATTTTCAGGTGATCGATGCCGGAGCCGATCAGCAGGAGATCGTCTACGTGGTGACGCAAGGCCCTCGCTACAGGCTGGTGGACGTCATCGTTCAAGGCAACCAGTACTTCGACGATGAAAGCATCCGGGAGCGCATGTTTCTCCTGCCCGCCCGCTTCCTGGTGCACCGCCGCGGCCGCTACAGCGAGGGCCTGGCCCGCCGCGACGAGGAGGCCATCGCGCGGCTCTATCAGGCCAACGGCTTCCGCGACGCGCAGGTGGCGATCCAAACCACGGGCCGGGGCGCGGGCACGGGCGGCGACGTCACCGCCGTAGTCACCATCGAGGAAGGGCCGCAGTATTTCGTCTCGGGCCTCAAGCTGCACGGTGTGGAGGCCATCGACCAGCAAGCACTGATGCCGGCGCTGGCTTCCCAGCCGGGCCAGCCCTTCAGCGAGTACAGCGTGGGGCTGGACCGCGACTACATCCTCACCGCCTACCAGCAGGCGGGCTACCCGGAGGCCGCCTTCGAGTGGCGCATGTCGGAGGGGCCGGGGCCACACGAAGTTTCCGTCGAATACTTCATCGCCGAGGGCGAGCGGCGCTTTGTCCGCCAGGTGCTGATCTCCGGCAATCGCGTCACCCGCCCGGCATTCATCGAGAATAACGTTCTGCTGGGCCGCGGAGACCCGCTCTCCTGGACCGAGATGGGCCGGACGCAGCGGCGGCTCTATGAACTGGGGGTCTTCACCAAGGTGAATATGGCCGTTCAGAACCCTCAGGGGGAGACGGAGAACAAGTTCGTGCTGTTCGATCTCGACGAGGGGAACCGCTACTCGCTGGCGATTGGAGTGGGGGCCGAGTTCGGGCGCATCGGCGGCGGCAACACCACGACCTTCGATCAGCCGGCCGGGGCAACGGGTTTCGCGCCGCGGGCCTCCTTCGAAGTCAGCCGGCTGAACATGTTCGGGCTGGGCCACAGCCTCAACCTGAAGACCCGCTACTCCACCATCAACCGGCGCGTGTTGCTGAACTATCTGGCGCCGCGCTTCATGAACGTGGAGGGCCGGCACCTCTCGATCACCGGCCTGTGGGACGAGACCTTCGATGTGCGAACCTTCCAGGCACGGCGGCTCGAAGGGGCCGTGGAATGGGCCGAGCAGATCAGCCGCGCCACCACCGTTTTCGCGCGCTACTCCTGGCGCGACGCGCGGGTGGACGAGGAGACGCTCAAGATCAACCCGCAACTGGTTCCGCTTCTGGCACAGACGGCGCGCGTGGGTATGCTCGCCGGCAGCCTGTTGCGCGACCGCCGCGACAACCCTACCGACGCGACGCGCGGCGACTTTGCCACGGCCGATTTCGGAGTCTCCGCCGGCATCTTCGGCTCCCGCCAGGACTTCACGCGCTTTTTAGGCCGTTACGCCAAGTATTTCAGCCTGCGCCGTGATTGGGTGCTGGCCATCCAGACGCAGTTCGGCATGCTGAACCCGTTTGCCGTGCCGGCGGGCGTGCGGAGCGAAGATGCCGTGCCGCTCCCGGAGCGCCTGTTCGGCGGCGGCAGCACCTCCCATCGCGGATTCCCGGATAACCAGGCGGGACCCCGCGACCTGGTCACCGGCTTCCCTATCGGCGGCAACGCGCAGTTGTTCCACAACACCGAACTGCGCTTCCCTTTCCTCACGGACAATATCGACGGCGTGCTGTTCCACGATTTCGGCAACACCTTCAGCAGCCTGGACAGCATTTCGTTCCGCGTCCACCAGCGCGACCTTACGGATTTCAATTACATGGTGCACGCCGTGGGATTCGGCATCCGCTATCGCACGCCGGTGGGACCGGTGCGGATAGATCTGGCCTGGAGCATCAACTCGCCGCGCTTTATCGGCTTCGAGGGCACGCGCGAGGAACTGCTCTTCAATCAGGGGGTGCGCACGCTGCAGCGTATCAGCCGGTTCCAGTTCTTCTTCTCGGTTGGGCAGGCGTTCTGATGGGCCGGCTCCTGTTGGCATGCGGGTTCCTGGCCGCGGCGGCGGCTGCCGTCATCGATCGCACGGCCGTGGCTGTCGGCAACGATGTGATCACCGAATCCGAGCTTTTGGAGGACATTCGGGTGGTGGCGTTTCTCAATAACGAAGGTCTGGACTTCAGCCCGCGGGCGCGGCTGCGCGCCGCCGAGCGGCTGGTGGACCAGTATCTCATCCGGCGCGAGATGCGCATTGCCGTCTACGAACCTCCCCCGCGCGAGAGCGCCGACCGCCTGCTGCTCAGCGTCAAGTCGCGCTTCGCCAGTGAAGAGGAGTACCGCACCGCGCTGAAGCGCTACGGCATCACCGAGCCGCAGTTGCAGGAGCATCTCTACTGGCAGTTGACGGTGATGCGTTTCGTGAACCAGCGTTTTCGCGCCGGCCTGCCCGCGCGCGCCACGGAGCTGCTCGAAGAACTGGAGGAGGAAGCCCGCGCCGACCGCACCGTCCCCAGCCTTCCGCCGGTCGAGCCGGCGCCGGAGCCTGCGCCGGAAAAGCCCGCCGGCCCCAGCGTGGATGAGCAGCTCGAGATGTGGCTCAAGCAGGCTCGCGAGCGCACCCGCGTGGTGTACATGAAGGAGGCTTTCGAGTGAGAGCGCTCGGAATACTCTGGCGGGTCCTGGCCTGGCTCGGGGTGCTGGTGCTGATCCTGATCACCGCCGGCATCATCGTGATGCAGACCGAGTGGTTCCGCGAGAAGGTGCGGGAGCGGCTGGTGGAAGCCATCGAGGATGCCACCGGCGGAGAGGTGGAGATCGGGGAGTTTCGCTTCGACTGGCGGGGGCTGCGCGTCGAAATCCACGGCTTCATCCTGCGCGGCACCGAGCCGCCCGATGAACCTCCGCTCTTCCGCGCGCGGCTGCTGCGCGTCAACCTGCGGCTGCTCACCGCCGCTCGCAGGCCGGTGGAGGTGGATGCCGTCCTGATCGATGTGCCGCAGGTGAACATCATCGTCTTCAAGGACGGCAGCACCAACATTCCGCCGCGGATCCTGAAAGAACCGCCACCGAAAACGGCGCTGGAGACCGTGGTAGACCTGGCGGTGGGACGCTTCGAGCTGACCAACGGCAGCGTGCGGTTCGCGGAACGCCGTGTGCCGCTGGATGCGCGCGGCCGCAATCTGCGGGTGCAGCTCTTCTATGATCGCGGGATGCCCGGCTACAAGGGTCTTCTCGCGATGGCCCCCATTGAAGTGCGTTCCGGAGCGCGGGCGCCGGTGGAAGTGAATCTTTCAGTTCCACTGGCGATCACCGGCCAGCGTATCCGCTTCGAGAATGCCGTCATCCGCACGGACGAATCCGAACTCTCCGCCACGGGCGCGCTATCGGAGATTCGCAACCCGCGGATCGAGGCGCGGGTGACGGGCCGCCTGTCGCTGCCGGAAGCGCGCCGCGCCGCGGGCCTGGGGATCCGCGCCGGTGCGAACGTGCCGCGTCTGCTGCACGTGGACGTGTCGCTCGACTCCCAGGGGCCGCGGACGGTGCTCTCCGCCGCGCGGTTGCGGTTGGGAGGGTCCACCATCCAGGCGTCGGGCGTGCTGCGCGATGCAGGCGAACCCGAGGGCGTCCGTTTCAGCGGCCAGGTGAACGTGGGGGAGATCGGCCGGCTGTTCGGGGTGAGCCAGCGGCCTGAAGGTACGGCGCGCGTCTCGGGTCGAGCCGCCTTCCGTAAAGGCGGCTACCTGGTGCGGGCCGATATCGATGGGAGCGGACTCGCCATCACGCTCGGGCCGGAGCGATTCACCGGCGCAACCCTCACCACCGCCATGCGCCTGGACCCCCGCCGCGCCGAATTTACAAACGTCCGGCTGGGCATCCTCGGGGGCATCTTCACCGGCCGCGCGGAGATTGAACAATGGGACCGCTTCGAGGCTGCCGGCCAAATCGCCGGTTACGATGCCGGGCTGCTGGCCGCAACCTTCGCCGATTTCGAACTGCCGTGGGGCGGCACGCTCTCGGGGCCCGTGGAGGCGCGCGGCCAGTTCCGCGCCCTGGCGGACCTTGCCGCCAGCGGCCGCCTGACCGTCTCCCCCGCGCCGGCGCGCGGCGTCCCCATGCGCGGCCGGTTGAATGCGAGCTTCAACGGGCGCACCGACACGCTGGTGCTGCGCCAGTCCTGGATCGCGCTGCCCCAAAGCCGCGTGGATTTCTCCGGCACCCTGGGGCGGCGGCTCGATGTGCGGCTCGCATCGCGTAATCTGAACGAACTCGCGCCCGGCGAAAATCTGCCAGTAAGGTTGAACGGCGGCGCGGCGGCATTCAACGGCGCGGTGCTCGGCAGCCTGCGCTCGCCGCGCGTCGCGGGCAACCTGCGGCTGGCGAACTTCCGCATCGCCGAGCGCCCCTTCACCCTCCTGACCGGGGCCGTGGATCTTTCCTCGTCGCGCGTTGCGCTGGATGGCGGCACGCTGCGGCGGGGGCCGCTCGATGCGCGCTTTTCCGCGGCCATGGGGCTGCGGCGCTACCGCCCCTACCAGCAGGCGCCGCTGGCGGTCAACGCTCTGATTCGTAACGCCGATGTACGGGACGCGCTGGCGGTCGCGGGCCAGGCCGACGTCCCGGCTACCGGCACATTCGACGCCACAGCCAGCGTTGCCGGAACGCTCGCCAGCCCGCGCGGCGAGGTGGTGGTCAACGTTGCCGACGGCTCCCTGTGGCAGCAGCCGTTCGATACGCTCGCAGCGCGGGCGCAGCTCAGCGAGGGCCTCATCGATCTGCCCGTGCTGCGGGTGGCGGCCAACGGCGCGCGCCTCAGCGCCACCGCGCGCTACAATTACGCGCCGGGCGAGTTGCGCCGCGGCGTGCTGAACGCACAGGTAGCGACCAACCAGGTGCAACTCGAACAAGTGCGCGCACTAGTAGCTGAGCGGCCTGGGCTGGGCGGCACCGCGGCCTTCAACGCCACGGTGGCGGCGAACATCTACCCGAGCAACGGCGAGACCCGCGTCGATCTCGCGCGCCTGAACGCCGACCTGGCGGTGCGCGGCCTGCGCATGGAAGGGCAGGACCTCGGCGACCTTACCGCCAGCGCGCGCACGGCCGGCAACATCATCACCTACAACGCACAATCGAACTTCGCGGGCTCCTCCATTCAGGCGGCGGGGCGCACGGCGCTCTCGCCCGGCTATCCTACGGAGGCCACGGCCGAAATCGCCAACCTGCCGCTCGCCACAACCCTGGCGGTGGCGGGCCGGCCGGAGATCGACGCCTCCGGCAACCTGAGCGCGCGGGCCCGCGTCGCAGGCACCCTGGCCAACCCCGATGCGCGCGCCGAGATCACGCTCCAGGACGCCGCCTATGAGCAGTACCCGGTGGACCGGGTGCAGGCCACCATCCACCTCACTAACCGCGTGATCGACGTGCCCTCCCTGGTGGCGGAAGCGGGCAATGCGCGGGTACAAGGCTCCGCACGGCTGCTGCATCCGGGCGACTACCGCACGGGCGATTTGCAATTCCAGGTCTCGACCAACCGCTTCGACATCGCCCAGGTGCCCGCCGCCGTGAAACTGGAGCCGCGGCTGGGGGGCACGGTGGAGGCGCGGGCCGAAGGCGCGGCCACGCTGCGCGCCGGAGCGGATCCCCTGCTCCAGCGCTTGAACGGTCTGGTGACGGCATCCGCTCTCCGGCTCGACAGCGCGCCGCTGGGAAACCTCTACGCCGCCGCCGAGACGCGGGGCGGCGATCTGACGTTTAACGTGAAGTCCGATCTCGCGGGCTCCGACGTGCGGGCCGGCGGTCGCCTGGCGCTGGGCGGCGACTACCCCATCGACGCGAACCTTACCTTCGAGCGGCTCACCTGGGCGGGGCTGCGGCCGCTGTTAAGACAGACCGGTCAGCGGAATTTCGATGCCGTGGCGGCGGGCAAGGCTTCGGTTTCCGGTCCCCTGGCCCGCCCCGAAGACCTGAAGGGCCGCGCGGAGGTCACCCGCCTGGACATGTACTCGGTGGCATCGGTGCCGGGCGCTCCCGAGCGGCGGGCCTTACAGGTGCGCTCCGCCGAACCGGTGGTGGTGGCGCTCGAGCGCTCCACGTTGCGCATCGAGAGCGCCCGCTTCATCGGGCCCTACGCCAACATGGAGGTGACCGGCACGGCGGCCATCCGGGCGCCCCATCGGCTGGACCTGCGCGCCACCGGCGACTTCCGCCTCGACCTGGTGCAGGCCTTCATCCGCGATGCCTACGCCACCGGAGAAGCGGAGCTGAACGCCGCCGTGCGGGGGACCGCATCGCGTCCCCTGATCGTCGGCCGCGTGGATCTCGAAGACGCCAGCTTCAACATGATCGGCTGGCCCGCCGGGCTTTCCGAAGCGCAAGGCGCCATCCTCTTCACGGGCCGGCAGGCGGCCCTCCAGAACGTCACCGGGCTGGTGGGAGGCGGCAAGGTCACGCTCGCCGGCAATGTGGGTTACGGCGGCCCGGATTTGAGCTTCCGGATCGAGGCCACCGCCGAGCAGGTACGCGTTCAGTATCCCGAGAACGTGAGCACCTCGATGGATGCGGAACTCAGCCTCAGCGGCACCACGGACCGCAGCCTGCTTTCCGGCGAGGTGACGATTCTCGACGTGGCGTTCTTTACCCACACCGATGTCGGCTCGATCTTGGCCGGCGCGGCGCGTCCCACACCGGTGCCGGCGGCCGAAGTGGGAGTGCGCGCCGGCATGCGCCTGGACATACGCGTGGTGACCGCGCCCGACGTGCAGTTCCGCACCACCCTGGCGGAGAACATCGAGGCCGATGCGGAGGTGCAGGTGCGCGGCACGGCGGCGCGGCCCGGCGCGCCCGGCCGCCTGGACGTCACCGCAGGCGAGGTGGAGTTCTTCGGCACCCGTTATCACATCGACCAGGGAGCCGTGGCATTCTACGACCCCAACAGCCTGGAGCCCATCGTCAACATCGATCTCACCACCCGGGCGCGCGGCATCGACGTGACCATCACGATCGCCGGACCGATGGACCGGTTGCAGTTAACCTACCGCTCCGACCCGCCGCTGCAATTCAGCGAACTGGTCGGACTGCTCGCCACCGGCGCCGTTCCCACCACCGATCCCGTGCTGGTGGCGCGGGAACCGGCGACGCCGCAGCAGACCTTCCAGCAGATGGGCGCCTCCACGCTGCTCGGGCAGGCGGTAGCCAGCCCGGTCGCCGGGCGGCTGCAACGCCTGTTCGGCGTTACCACGCTGCGCATCGATCCGCAGATCATGGGCGCAGAGAACGTGCCGCAAGCGCGCGTCACACTGCAACAGCAGGTGACCCAGAATCTGCTCTTCACATACATCCAGAGCGTCACCGAAAGCAACCCCCTGATGATTCAGGTAGAGTGGACCTTCAGCCCTATCTGGTCGGCTATCATCCAGCGGCAGGAGAACGGCGCCGCTGCCCTGGATTTGTACTGGCGGCGGCGGTTCCGTTAGGCCTATCCTACTCGCGTAGGGGGAGGATGCATGTCGCTGGAGAAAGAGCGGCACCTCAGCGAGGTGGCGCGAAAGCACGGGCAGAGGCTCTTGAAGGAGCCGGGCGTGACCTCGGTAGGGGTCGGGTATCGAATCAAAGAAGGCAAGCCCACCGATGAGATGGTGATTCAGGTAACCGTCGAGCGCAAGCTCTCGCCGGAAGCGCTGCGCGCCGAAGCCATCGAGCCGCTGCCCGAAAGCATCCGCGACGACGAGGGGAACGAGATTCCCATCGACGTTGTGGAGCGTAGCTATGAGCCTTCGGTGGAAGTGCTGGAACCCTCGGCCGTGCTCGACGCGCACCGTCTGCGGCGCAGCCGGAGCGACCCCATCCGGCCGGGCATCAGCATCTGTAACTACAGAGGAAAGGCCGGAACCCTGGGCACCATCGTCTACGACGCCGACGGCCTGCCATTCGCTCTGAGCAACTGGCACGTGCTCCAGGGACCCGAGGGCGAAATCGGCGACAAGGTGATCCAGCCCGGGGCTTTCGACGGTGGGCTGGTTGAAAACGACGTGATCGGCACGCTCGTCAAGAGCCACCTGGGGTTGGCGGGCGACTGCGCCATCGCGAGCATCGAAGGCCGCAGCTACGACCCGGCCAGCCTTGAACTCGACGTAGTTCCCAGGCGCATCGGAAAGGCCAACCTGGGCGACCGCGTGGTGAAGTCCGGGCGCACCACCGGGATCACCTACGGCGTCGTCCGCAGGGTATCGGTGACGGCCAAGATCGACTACGGCGGTGACGTGGGGGTGGTGGCGGTCGGCGGTTTCGAGATCGGGCCCAACCCCGACAAGGCGGCTGCCGGCGGAGAGATCAGCATGCCGGGCGATTCCGGCAGCCTGTGGCTGATCGACGACCCCGGCGACAACGGCGACATCGCGGTGGGGCTGCACTTCGCCGGAGAGACGGATCCCGATCCGAACCAGGAGCACGCGCTGGCCTGCAACATCCACAGCGTGCTCCAGAAGTTGGGGGTCACGCTGGTGCGGCCGGCGCCATCCGGCCTGGCCCTTGCCCAACTCTACGAGGCTTTGGGGTACGAACTGCCCGAGCGCCCTACGACGGAGGCAGCGCTCGAAGCAGCCGGAACCGACGAGGCGCCGCCGCTGGGAGCCGCCGAGATCGAGGCCCTGCTGCGGCGCTTCGAAACGGACCCGCACGGGACGACGGCCGAACTGAACGACGCCTGGGGCAGCGAGTATACCCCGGGGCAGGCGCGGGTGGTGCTGGTGCGGGCTCTCGCGGCCCTGCGCAACCCCCAAACGGCCATTGCGGCGGTGCGCGCCGAAACCGCGCTGGAAGCCGTTACGGAGCTTCCGCCGGATTTCACTTTCCCCGGCATGGACCTTGCGGAGATCGATATCCGGCCCGAGAACCGCCAGTTCGAAAGCGCCGGAGACTGGCTCCGCTGGGTGATTTTCGCGGCGCCGCGCTTTTTGTTTCCGGCCAGGAGAGCGGATTTCCGGTCGCCCGAGAAGTTTGCTTCTGTATTCGCGCTCGACAACCCGCCTCCGGGCCAGCCGCTTCGCGTGGCGGTGTTTGCCGATTTCGGCACGGGGCTTTATCATTCGCGCTACATTGCCAGGCAGTTCCGGACCGAGCGCTACCCCTACCTCCTGCATCTCGGAGACGTCTACTACGCGGGCCGCGAGAAGGAGTTCGAGAGGTACATCAAAGAGCCCCTCCTGCCGTCGCTGGCTCACTCGCGGCTGTTTATGCTCAACAGCAACCACGAGATGATGTCCGGCGCTAAACCGTACTTCGCCTTCATCGACGAAATACGGCAGTCCTTTCCCGGCGTTCAGCAGCAGGAGGCGAGCATGTTCTGCCTGCATTCGGAAACGTTCCAGATCGTGGGCATCGATACCGCGTACGAGGAACACGGCCGCTTCAAGAACCCCACCCAGCCGGAGCGCGCGGACATACGGACCTGGCTGAGAAACCGCCTGGTCGAGGGCCGGCTCGCGCGGCGCACCAACATACTCCTGTCCGCCGATCATCCCTACGAATGCGGCAAGCGGGGTCATACCGCCCTGCTCAAGAAAGACCTGAACGAGTTCGTCGGGGAGCGGTTGATCGATCTTTGGTTCTGGGGGAACACACACTACTGCGCTCTGTTCGGGCCGACCGCGAAGGTGCCTTTCGTGGGCTGCTGCGTCGGCCATGGCGGTTTTCCGTATGAGAGGAAAGTGGCGGGCGAGGATATTCCGAAGGGCACCCGGCTGTGGTTCCTCGAAACCGCCCCCCGGTTCCCCACCAGGCCGCCCCACTTCAACCTGCGCCCGGACATGGGGAACAACGGCTACTGCCTGGTGGAGCTTCACCCGGACGGCGGTATCGGCCTCGAGTTCATCGATTGGATGCGGCGCACGCGGTGCAAGGTAGCGCTCGCGCGCGCCGCCGACGGCCTATTGGAGCGCACGTCCTTTTTTGAAGCGCCGGATTACTGAGCGTCCGCCCGGCAGATCTACCGGAACTCGTAAATGGCGGTCTGGCGGGCGGGCACGGCGAGTTCGGTTGTCTCGCGCCGCGCGCGCAGGTCATGGATTTCGGTGTACCAGCCCTCGGGCGCTTCCAGGCGCAGGCGCACGGGCGCGTTCTCGTGGTTCACCACGTAGAGCAGCTTGCGGGGGCCCGCCGCGAAACGAGCCTCGATTCGCCAGCGATCGGGCGTTTCGCTGCGCACGCGCACGGGGCGGTGGACGCCGGCTTCGCCGAACAGGCGGTCGAGCAGCCGGGCATAACCGCGGCTCTCGAGCGTCGCGCCGGAGTACCAGACGGCGCCCCGCCCCATGGGCACCCGGACGATGGCCGGGCCGCTGCCGGGGTAGCGGAACTCAATGGCGCCGCCCGAGGCGCGGATTTCCTGCCGCACCCCATGGCTCTCGATGGCAGACTGGCCTGCTGCGGCCGGTTCCAGGGTGGCGCGCGCCGCGCCGGTAATCGTCATCTCCTCGGAAAAGCTCTGGTCGTAGCCCTGCACCATGGCGCCTCGCCCCGCCGCGCTGGGGCGCAGGGTCCGCTGGATCGCGATGCCAAGCCGTGCCAGGTAATCGCGTGGCCTGTTGTACTCATCGGCCAGCAGGGATTCGGGAAGCACCAGGATGCGACCCCCGGCTTCGGCATAGCGCCAGAGATCCTCCACGACATCGGCCGGCAGGTTGCGCACCGCCGGTACGATGACCAGCTTGTAGCGCGCCAGCCTGCCCTTACGGATCTGCCGCTCCGTGACGAAGGTGACCTTGGCGTCCAGGTAGAGGCCGGCGTCGTAGGCCTTCCGCAACTCCGCCAGGTACGGCGTGGTGCTCCAGGTGAGCATCTCGGGCGGCAGTTGCAGGGTGGCGGTCTGGGAATACAGGATGGCCACCTCGGCGGGCGTTTCGACGAAGGCTTCCACCTCCGGCGCCAGGCGGCGCGCATCGAGGGTGGCGCGGATGAGTTCCGCGATGTCCTGGATCGAGTGCCGCCAGCTATGCGCCAGCGAGGAGCCGTTCATGCTGAAGTATTCGTTCTGCGGCTGCGCGGGCCAGTGGAAGAACTGCATCACGCTCTTGCCGTGCAACAGGTGCGGCAGCAGATCGTAGACCGAGCGCAGCGACATCTCCGGGTCGGCTAGCGGTTTAGGCGTCTCCGAAAGCGCCAGTTGCAGGTCCATCCCCATGGTGGAGCCGGCGCCTTCGTGAATGATCAGGTCCCCGGCTTCGTTTACGATGCGCTCTTCATCGATGCCGGTGGTTCCGGTGCGTCCGGCCAGCATGCTGGAACTGCCGCCGGCGGCCAGCGGCACGTGCGGGCTCAACTGGCGGATGCGGCTGCGCACCCACAGCAGGTGATCGGTGAAGCGGTCCTGGTTGAAGCGCGCCCAGTCGTACCACAGGGCCCGGTTGGTGCCGGCGAGCGGCCGCGAGTTCTTCACCGGCGGCGCCGTGATCTCCTCGAAGCTCTTGTAAGCGGTGCCGTAAATCGAGTTCGCCTGCTCCACGGTGCCGTGCTTTTTGGCGAGCCAGCCGCGGAACATGCGCTGGCTGCGGTCGCAGTAGCAGATGTACATCAGCTCGTAGGCCATGATGTCGTAGAGCAGTTGCGGGTTTTCGTGCAGCCGCGGGATGTTGATCCGGATGTATTGATCGATGGCCTCGCGGATGTGGGGGCTTTCGAGACAGATGACGGTGTTGTCGATCCGGGAGCCGCCCATCGAATGGATGTCGCGGATCAGGTGGCCGCACCAGCCGTCCCAGCCTACGCGCTTTGCATCGTCGTGTTTGTGGAAAGCCTCCCATACGGGCGATTGCTCGATGTTCCAGCGCGAGCCGCCCCCTACGGTGTAGCTCTCGATGTGCTGGTTGGGGCTGTCG
>JAWLGN010000071.1:0-20589 GCA_041685075.1 Bryobacteraceae bacterium | reverse complement strand
AGACCTTCTCTGGGATCGTCAAACTCCAGAATCCCGCCGCGGCCCGAACCGGACAATTCACGTGCTAATTGGACCGGCCAACTCACATGCTAGCGACACGCCAGGGCCGGACCGGATGCGGGAGATCCGGATGCGTGATCTAATGGGTCGCTGACATGAACCATCGAACGCGACGGAGCTTCGTCCTCGCATCCGCGGCGCCGTTTCTGGCCGGGCGGACCGCAGCGGCCGAAGATGCGCACGGCACTGCCCTGATCGGGGTGGGGAATCGCGGCTCCTATCTGCTGAAGGTGATCCTTCAGGAACCCCGGGCCAAGGTAGTGGCGGTGTGCGATACCAAGCCGGACCGGCTGGACAGGGCGGCAAGCGCCGCAGCCCGCGATAACCCGGCCACCTTTTCGGATTACCGCAAGCTGCTCGAACGCAAGGAGGTGGAGGCCGTATTCATCGCCTCGCCCTGCGATCTCCACGTCGAGATGGCCATCGCGGCGCTGCGCGCGGGAAAGCACGTCTACTGCGAAAAGCCCCTTGGGGTTACTCCCGAGCAGATCAGCCGGGTGCTGCGGGTGGCCCGTCAGTCGAAGACCGTGTTTATGGTAGGGCACCAGAGGCGGTCGGATGAACGGCTCGTCCAGGGCGTGGCCCGCATACGGGAAGGCATTTGCGGCAAGCCGATCATGACGAAAGCCCAGCGGCATGCGGGGAACGACTTCGCCCACGACGGCCCCTCCGCGGACTGGCTCTTCGACGCGCGCCGCTCGGGCGACGTCATTGTCGAGAACGCCATTCATAACCTCGACGTCTGCAACTGGGCCGTGGGCAGCCGGCCGGAGCGCGCCGCCGGGTTCGGAGGAACCTTGCTGTGGGTGAACACGCCGCCGGGACGGACCGTTACCGATGGCTATACCCTCAGCTACGAATACGTGAATGGGGTGAAACTCTCGTTCACGCAGGTGGCCTTCCACCCTTCCGGCATGCCGTCGGGAGGGCAGCAGACGTTGGTCTACGGCACTCGCGGCGCGGTGGACCTGGAAAGTGGAACCTACTATCCCCTGGAGCGCGGCGCCAAGCCGCAGGTGATAGCCCAGCGGGACCGCGGCAACCGCGAAGCCAAACACATCGGCCATTTCTTGGACTGCATCCGCACCGGTCGCAAGCCGGAGGTCGATGTCGAGGTCGGCGCCATCGCCGCGCTGACCGCCATCCTCGGCCGAGAGGCGTACCGGCGAGGGAAGGTGGTCACCTGGAAGGAGCTCGGCGTTGAGATTTGAGATGAATCGCAGACAATTCGCGGCGGCGTTGCCGTTGGCCGCCGCGGGCCGGGCGGCAGCGGTGCAGCCGGCCTCCCCGCGCTTCGTCAAGGGCGTGTGCGCGGGTATCTTTCCTCGCGCGATGCCGTTTGCCGAACGCTGCCGCGAGGCCAGGCGCGCCGGGTTCGACGCCATCGAGTTTCCCATCTCCGGGGAGATCTCCCTTGAGTCCACGCCCGACCAGATCAAGCGGCTCGGCGACGCGGCCCGGAAGGCGCGCGTGGAGGTGGCCAGCCTTTGGGTCTCGCCGCTGGGATCCACGCCGCTGAACAGCCCGGATGCCGAGGTGCGCAGCCGGGGAATCGCTGCCATAGCGAAGGCCGTCGAGTTTGCCACCTATCTCGACTGCAGCGCGCTGCTGGTGGTGCCCGGCCGGGTCGGATCCGGAGCCGAGTTTCAGTGCGGGTATGAAACCACGTGGCAGCGCATCTCCGCGGAGTTCCCGAAAGCCATCCCTTTCGCCGAAAAGGCCAAGGTTCATCTCGCGCTGGAAAACGTGTCGAACCGGTTCCTGGTGAGCCCGCTCGAGATGCGCGCCTTTATCGATCAGTTCAAGAGCCCCTGGGTGGGGGCCTATTTCGACATCGGCAACGTGATGTACTTCGGCTACCCGCAGGATTGGATCCAGACGCTTGGCAGCCGCATCAGACGCGTCCACCTCAAAGACCGCAAGGTGACGCCGGCGGCGGAGCAGCGCCGCCCGAGCGGGCTGCTCGAGGGAGATGTGGACTGGAAAGCGGTCATGACCGCCCTGGTGAAGAGCGGGTATCGCGGTTTTGCCTGCGCCGAGATCGGCCATGATCCGGACGATCCGGATCAGTTGAAGAAAGTATCGGCCGCCATCGACAAGATCTTCGCGATGGCATAGCCGCGTCCGCCGCGAGGTTCTGCGGGTTGGAACAGTGGTGCTTTTCAGCTACACTCGCGGGTTAGGGGCCGGGGTGGAGGTTCGACGATGCGCTTTATTTCCGTTTTGCTGTTATTCGCCATGACGCCTTGTTACAGCCAGGACCGCACTCAAGCGCGGTCCATGGTCATTTCGCAGCACGGGATTGTGGCCACCAGCCAGGCGCTGGCCTCGCAGGCGGGCGCGCAGGTGCTGGCGCGCGGCGGCTCGGCCATCGATGCCGTGATCGCCGCCAACGCCGTGTTGGGGGCCGTCGAGCCCATGATGAACGGAATCGGGGGCGACCTGTTCCTGATCTACCGCGAAGCCGCCACCGGCAAGCTCACCGGCATCAACGCCAGCGGCTGGGCGCCGAAGGCATTGACGCCCCAGCGGCTGGCCGCGCTGGGCCACACCACCATGCCGCAGGGCGGCATTCACTCGGTGAGCGTGCCCGGTTGCGTGGATGGCTGGGAGAAACTGCACCAGCGCTTCGGGCGCCTGCCCTGGCGCGAGGTCTTCGAACCAGCCATCTACTACGCCGAGAACGGCTTCCCCGTGACCGAAATTATCCAGGGCACCTGGAAAGACAACGAGGCCAAGCTGGCCGCCGACGCCAACGCGCGGGAGATCTTCCTGCGCAACGGCAAGGCTCCGCAAATCGGCGAGGTATTCAAGAACCCCGCACTGGGGCGTGCCTACCGGCTGATCGCCGAGCAGGGCGCCGCGGCCTTCTACCGCGGGCCGATCGCGGAGGCCATTTTGAAGACCTCCCGGCGGCTGGGCGGCACGCTCGAG
Organism: Bryobacteraceae bacterium; assembly: GCA_041685075.1. Classification (GTDB taxonomy): domain Bacteria; phylum Acidobacteriota; class Terriglobia; order Bryobacterales; family Bryobacteraceae; genus JAMCRM01. The sequence goes on along the minus strand of JAWLGN010000071.1, from coordinate 17,595 downwards.
GCGGCCGACCTCGCCGAGTTCTCCTCCGAATGGGTGGAGCCGATCTCGACCGAATACCGCGGCTGGAAAATTTACGAACTGCCGCCCAACGGCCAGGGCATCGCCGCCCTCATGATGCTGAACATCATGGAGAACTTCCCGCTGGCGAGCCATGCCCCGCAGAGCGCCGAGGACCTGCATATCAAGATCGAGGCCCAGAAGCTGGCCTACGCGGACCTCTCCCGCTACGTGGCCGACCAGCGCTACTCGCAGGTGCCGGTGAAGGAGTTGCTGGCGAAACCCTACGGCGCCGCGCGGGCGAAACTGGTCAACGCGCGCCGCGCCACCTGCGAAGTGGCGGCGGGCAACCCGCTGCCCGGCGCCGGCGACACGGTCTACCTCACGGCGGTGGATCGCGACGGGAACATCGCTTCCCTGATCCAGAGCATCTTCCTGGCCTTCGGCTCCGGGATCGTGGTGGACACCTACGGCTTCCACCTGCACAACCGCGCGGCGCTGTTTACGCTCGAAGCGGATCATCCCAACGTACTGGCGCCCCGCAAGCGGCCCTTCCACACCATCATCCCGGGCTACATGGAGAAGGACGGGCTGCATATCGGCTTCGGCATCATGGGCGGGCTGAACCAGGCGCAGGCGCACGCGCAGTTCGTCTCCAACGTGGTGGACCACGGGATGAACATCCAGGCGGCACTCGAAGCGCCGCGCTTCACCAAGCTGAACTTCGGCGGCTGCGACGTGATGATCGAGCGGCGCGTGGCGCCGGAGGTGCGGGACGCGCTGGCCGCGCGGGGCCACAAGTTCGAGGTGCTGAACTCGTTCGCCTCGCAGGTGGGCGGCGGCCAGGCGGTGATCCACGACTCGCGCGCCAAGGTGAACTACGGCGCATCGGACCCGCGCAAGGACGGCGCCGCCACGCCGGAGCCGCCGCCCTACTTCGCTACTCCCCGACCACCGTCACGGTGACCTGCCGGTCGCGGGGGCGGGTGTCGAAGTCGCACAGCACGACCTGCTGCCAGGTGCCGGTGCCGAGGCGCCCGCCCTCGAGCGGAAAGCTTCTGCCGGTGCCGATGAGTGCGCTGCGCAGGTGCGCGAAGCCGTTGTCGTCGCCCCAGCGGGCGTTGTGCGCGTAATCGGCATTGGCGGGAGCCACCTGGTCGAGCGCGCGGCGCAGGTCCGCCACGCAGCCGGGTTCGTACTCCAGGGTGGTGATCCCCACGGTGGAGCCGCGCCCGGAGACGTTGACAATCCCCTGGCTGATGCCGCTTTCGCGGACGATGTGTTCCACCTCCCGGCTGATATCGATGACGTCGGTGTGTCCTCGGGTCGAAACCTGAAAGTTCTTCTGGTAAACGGGCATGGAAAATTCAGCGGCCGAAGTGGTTCTCGAACTCCTCGATCTTTCCCAGGCGCCTGCGGTGGCGCTCGGCGCCGGAAAAGCGCGCCTCGATGTAGCGGCGGACCAGCTCCAGCGCCAGCTCCGGTCCCACTACGCGCGCGCCCAGGCAGAGGACGTTAACGTCGTCGTCCTCCACCGCCTGGCGCGCGGAGAAGGCGTCGTGGCAGGTGGCGGCACGGATGCCGCGAAATTTATTGGCGGCCACGCAGGCGCCGGCGCCGCTGCCGCAGACCAGCACGGCGCGCTCGGCACGTCCGTCGAGGATGGCGCGCGCCACGGCGTGGGCGAAGTCGGGATAGTCGGAGGGCTCGGCCGAGTGGGCGCCCAGGTCGAGGACTTCGTGGCCCGTCCGGCGCAGTTCCTCGGCGACGGTTCCCTTCAAAACAAAACCGGCATGATCGGCAGCCACCGCAATGCGCATGGTAGATCCAGTGTACAGCGGCGGCGCCAGGATGGTGTATACTGCCTTTCGTCGCGGGGAAGATGAAACTTCGAGTGCTGTGGCCGTTGATCTGTGCCTGTGCCGCCGCGGCAGGAGCGCAGGATGCAGGCGGCGTGGGCGGCGTCGTGTCCGGATTCATCTACCAGAGGAGCGCTCGTGCGCTTTATCCCGTGCAAGGTCTGCCGGGGGCGGCGTATCTGGGGGATCCCGTGCTGGCCGGGGTGGAGGCCGCCTCGGCGGCGCCGCACGGCAGGTTGGCGCTGGCGGTGCGAGCGGGGCGCCTGTTCCTGGCGGCGGGATTGCCGGACGCGCCCGCGGAAGCGGCGGCGATTGAAGACGCCATGGAAGGCGCGGATCGCTTCGCCTGGTCGCCCGACGGCTCCTCGGCGGCGGTATACAACTCCCGCACGCGGCGCGCCCAAGTGGTTCACTTCGCGGGGAGGCCGCGCGCCGGGAGGCCCATCGAGCTGCCCGGCGACGCCGCTGCCCTGGCGGTGGCGGGCGGCTCGGTGTTCGCCGGGATGCCGGACCAGGGCGTTTACCTGTTCACCGCCGATGGCCTCCCCCGCAAGCTCGCGCCCGCCGCGAAGCCATCAACCATCGCGATTGCCGGGCGCGACCTGTATTTCGCCGACCGCGGCCTTGGCCAGGTATGGCAGGTGCGCGACTTCGCCGGCCAGGCTACGCCCTTGCTCTTCGCCGAGGGCCTGCGCGAGCCGGTGGGCCTGCAACTGGCGGGCAAGCGCTTGTTCGTAGCGAATGCCGGCGACCGCACGGTGGAGATTTACGACCTGGACGCGCGCGTCTCCATCGCCAGCGTAGCGCTCAGCGCCCCGCCCGCCGGCCTGGAGGCCTTCGGCGGGCGCTCTCTGTGGCTGCTGAACTCGATCCCGGCGCCGGGCGAGCCGTTCTACGTCCTCGAGGCCGGCGCGGCAAACCCGGCCGTTTACTTCATCCCCGGCACGGCGCCCTCCGCCCGCCCCAGGAGGCCGACGAATCCCATCACCTCGCCCCAGCCCGGCGGCAGCCGGCGCTGAGGGCGCGGCTGGCGGCCCGGTTACCGGCCCGCCAGCGCCCGCACTCCGTTCCTGGTGGTAAAAACCAGCACGCGGCGGCCGTCCGGAGCAGCGAGAATCGGCCATTGTCCTCGCGGGATATCGCCGTAGACGTCATCGGAGATTCGGTGCGTCCACAGAGCCGTCTCGCCGACCAGGTCCACCGCGACGACGTAGGGCGCCTGCCGCGTCCTCCCCGACACCAGGAGAACCGGCTGGCCCTCCGGCCCCTCCGCGATGTTCATAGCCGACCAGGGGCGCGCTCCCGTCCCGTCCGCCAGCCGCCCGAGATCGATGTTCTGGAGCACCGTGCCGGCGGCTTCGTCCAGCCGTACCAGCCTGGTGTCGCCCAGCGCGAAGACCCAGAAGCCCCCGCGGGGATCCTGTGCGGCCGATGCCGCGCCCGGCCCGCCCAGCTCGTACTGCCACACCAGGGTCGCTCCCGCGCCGTGGTCGCGTAGCGCGAAGAAGCGCGGCGCCCTGGAGGTGTCCGGCGCCGGCCGGTCGCCGTCGAAAACGACCAGGTCTCCAGCCACCAGCGGGCTGGCGCCGCTGCGCGCGCCGAACTCGTAGTGCCAGGCCACCCGCAGGCGCTCGCCCGGCGGTCCGTGGAGATCGACATCGATTGCGTACAGCCTGGCGTGATGATGCGGATCGGCGCGGCCGTCTTCCAGCTTGAATTCCGTGGAGACGTACACGCGGTTCTCCCTCACGCCCGGGGTATTCCTGGTCTCGAAGCGGCCCGGCAGTCCCGCCAGGGTATCCCGCAGGTCGAGCACCCCAAGGAGTCTGCCCGTGCGCGCGTCGAAGGCGGAGACGGGCCCGCCCATGGTCGCCAGAACGATGGCGCCGTTGGCGGTCATGGTGGGACTGATGGGCCGCCCGCCGGGTGTGGGCGAACGCCAGATCACGCTCCCGCCGGGGGCGAACCGGACCAACGCCTGGTCGTCGGCTGCGATTACGCCGCCGTGCGCATCCACCATCGGCGCGGAGGTCCAGGCCCACGAATTCAGCGCTCCGCGGGAGTGCCAGAGCAGGTTACCTGAGGGCCCGTAGGCCCTCAGGTAGGATCCGGAAGCGCCACCCAGGGAGCACACCGCAATGGCGCCGTTCGACGAGCAGCCGAGCCCCGTGTCTTTGCTGGCGGCCGAGAGGTCCCACCAGGCCGGCGCCGCTGACGACGGCGCGCGCATCCGGATCTGGTCCGACATGGCCGCATCGCAGTGTGCCATCGCGCAGCCCTGGGCCGCCGGAACGACCCTGCCGCTTGCGCCGCCGCGCGCACGATCGCCGACCTGCCCGGCTATGAAACCGGCGGCGAGCAGGAAAAGCAGCGCGCCGCTCATCGCCGGCCTCGTTTCTCGCGGAACTGCTGCCGCGCCTCTTCCCGGATCTTCTTCAGCTCGTCCATCTGCTCCTTCGAGAGAATCTTTCTCAGGCGCTCGTCGGTAGCCTCCCGTACATCGCGGAGTTCGCGGGCCATGCGCATCCGCGACCGGCGGCTCTGCTGCCCGCTGTATTTATCGCGTACCGCCTGCAGCTTCCGGATCTGTTCCTGAAACACCGGCCGTAGCTGCTCTACCTGTTCGGGCGTCAACTGGAGGCGTTCCCGGAGTTGCTGGAGCCGCTCCTGCGCCTGCTCGCGCGCCGGCTGATCGGGCGCTTCGGCGGGCGACAGCGCCGCTGGAGCCGAGAGAATCCCGATGAATGCAACAATGGCTTTGTAAGGCATAGCTCTCTCCTTTTAACGAATCGAAACGGTAACGACGGGGGGACTCTCGTTGTCTTCTGCCTCCACCGATACCGGCACGGCGTCGCCCGGCTCGGTTTCCTCAGGAACGGCGGCGGTAATCTGGACCACGGCCTCGGGCATGCCTGGCGCCGGCCCGCAGAAGCCGGCCGGTGCGCGGACGCCGCCCATCCACACGGAGACCGGCACGGGGCCTGCGCCGCAAAGGCCGGTGGCGAACAGTTGCACCGTGGAGCCGCGCGGCGCAGGGTTGGCGGCGCCGTTCAAGCTGCCGTCCTGGTTTACGGCCACGGCCTGCCCCATCCCCGTCGCGTCCGCCGCGAACAGCCCCGGCCATGTCTCCGCCACCGGGACCAGCACCGCCGGCGACGCCGCGCCGTTGTATCGGACTTCCACTCGCGCGGCGGACTTGCCCGCGACGGCGGCCGGCACCATGGCGATCACCTGCCGCGCGCTGGCGTAGAGCAGCGGCGCCGGCTCGCCGTCGAAGGTAACGCGCGTGCCCCCGAGAGAATCGCTTCCCGGGCCCGAGATAGCCTCCTCGGGACCGAGATCTCTACCGAACAACGCCACCAGTTCAAACGGCGCGACGGGACCGGCCTCGTAGCTGGCCGCGTTCATGATTCCCAGCGGCGTCAGGCCCGCTTCCGGAATCATGGTTCTCAGCACTTCCTTCAATCCCAGGTAGAAAGGGTGAAACGGCCGCAGCACACTCTGCATGCCGACCACTACCTGCAGGTTGTGGCCGGCGTCGATGAGGGGCGTCCATCCGGCCATCCCTATGCTGCTGTTTTCCATCGAGCGGCCGCGCGAATCCGGGTTTTCCACCCAGTTGCCGATGCCGTAACGGGCTCCCGCCACGCCCAGGCGCTGGTAGGGTGATTCCAGTATCGGTACGCCGCCCGTCTGGTCCGTGAGCATGACATCGATCGCGCGCGTGGAAAGCATGCGGCGGCCGTTGTAGATGCCGCGCTGGCGTAGCATCGTGAGAAACTTCATGTAGTCGCTCACGGTGGAACGCGCGCCGCCGGAGATGCGCGGATTTTGGGTCGGTCCGTTGTACTCGTAATCGGTCTCGGTCATGCCGAGCGGCCCGGCGATACGCTCGCGAAACAGCGTGTTCCAGTCCTTGCCCGAGGCCACTTCGGCCATGCGGCCGGCAATCTGCATGTCCGCCCCGGCATAGATGAACGCGGTGCCCGGAGGCGCCTGCAACGGCACCCCTGCCAGCGCCTGCGCGCAGTGGTCCAGGGTGGTGGAGCTATCGGCCAGGCAGGGATGCGCGAGCGGAAACTCCCCGGGAAAACCCGCGGTGTGCGCCATGAGCTGCCGCAGGGTGATCCCGGCCTTCTCGCCGGTCATGTACGGCAGGTACCGGCTGGCGCGATCGTCGAGCGACAGAATGCCGTCGTCGACGAGCGACATGATAACGGCGCCGGAAAGCCACTTGGTCGCCGAGGCGATCTTCGCCTGCTTGTTCTTCCGCCAGGGGCCGAACTGCTTCCAGTAGATCTCCTTGCCGTTCTGCGCGATGGCGACTTCAAACCCGCCCGGAACCTCGCGCGCGGCCCGCGCCAGGTAACGGTCGAGCAAGGTGAAATCGTACTCCTGGGCATACGCCGCCGCGGCCGCGAGCAAGAACGATATTGCCAGTTTTCCCATAACCTCCCTCCGGAGCCGCGACAACCGCTTGCCGCCGTGCTCCTACCCTCAATCTACGGGCGGAAGGACGCGGGTTTTGTCGGGTTTTGCAAAGAAGGATCAGGATCTGCAGGAAGCGTGATGCGCACTTCGAGGCCGCCCGAGGGGCGGTTCGCGGCCGATACGGAACCGCCGTGCAGGCTGACCACCTGCTGGGTGATGGCGAGCCCCAGCCCGGAGCCTCCCGTGTTCCGCTCCCGGGCTTCGCTCACGCGGTAGAAGGGCTCGAAGATATGGGTCAGCTCGTTTTCGGGAACGCCCGGACCTTCGTCTTCGACGATCACCTGGGCGGCGTCGCCGCGCCGCTCCAGCCGAAGCATGACCTGGGTCTTGGGCGCGGTGTATCTGACGGCGTTGCGGACCACATTCTCGATGGCGCTGGCGATGAGGTCGCGGGCGCCGCGCACCGGACAGGGCGCACCGCCGGCGAACTCGACGCCGCGGTCGCTGCCGGCAGCCTCGAAGCCGGCATCCGAGGCGATTTCGTTCAAGAGCGCGCGCAGGTCGAAGACCTCCATGGGCGGCGGCTGCGCGAGGCACTCCAGGCGGGAAAGCGTCAGCAGTTGCCCGATGAGGGTGTTCAGCCGCTCGATGTCGCGTTGCATGCGGGCGAGCGCGCCGGCATCCTGGCGGCGGCGCAGCAGTCCCAGCGCCAGGCCCAGGCGCGTAATGGGCGAGCGCAACTCGTGCGAGATGTCCGCCATGAGCCGCTGCTGCGCCGTCACGAGCGTTTCGATGCGGGACGCCATGCGGTTGAAGTCCCGGCTGAGACCGCCGATCTCGTCGCCGCGCCGCAACAGCTTCGGAGAGTTGATCCGAACATTCAGTTCGCCGCGGGACAACTGCGCGGTCATGGCGCGCAGCCGCACCAGCGGCGCACTGATGTGCCGGGCCAGCAGGTAGCAGAAGACGCCGCCGGCCAGGAGTACCAGGCCGATGAAAGCGCGGGCCCAGGTGGTCTTCTCCCGGGCGGGAAGTGCCGCGGCGAAGAGATACGGCGCGCCCCGGGTTCCCCGCAGCCGCACGCCGGCGATCCCCTGCCGCGCGATCATCAGCTCGCCTTCGGGACGGGAGCGCAGTTCGGCCAGGAAGCCGGGCGGCGGCGACATGCCCAGGCGGCCTACTTCGCCGCGCGCGTCCAGCAGGACCGCCCTCAGCCCCACATCGCGCGCCAGCAGGCGAAAGTACCGCGCCAGTTCCTCCTCTCCGCCGCGTTCATAGCTTTCCACCGAAGTGCGCCCTATCGCGACGACGGCGCCGCTGCCCAGGTCGCGCCATCCGGTGGCGAGCACCCCGGGGGATTCCAGCAACAGCCCCCCGATGGTAATCGCCACGGTGGCGACCATGGCGCCGCAGAACCACAGGAACATCTTGAGAAAGAGGCTCTTCATGCGCTCCGCGACTGCGATTCCGGCGTGGGATAGACGTAACCCGCGTTGCGAACAGCGCGGATCCGCTCCCGGCCTTCCGGCGTAGGTCCCAGCTTTTTCCGGAGGCTGCTGACGTGGTTGTCGATGCTGCGGTCGAAGACGGTGAACTCGCGTTCGAGCACATCGCGGAACAGTTCCTCGCGGCTGATCACGCGGCCCGCCGAACGGAGAAAGGTGCGGAGCAGCGCGAACTCCGCGGCGGTCAGCTCCACGTACTCGCCGCCGCGGCGCACGCTGCGCGCGCGCGTGTCCAGAACGACATCGCCCAGGGTGTAAACATCTCCGGCCTCCTCGGAGCGCAACGCGGAAGGCGCCGTGCGCCGCAGGATGGCCCTGATCCGCGCCACGAGTTCCTGCGGGTCGAAGGGCTTGGGCAGGTAGTCGTCGGCGCCGCCCTGTAGGCCCACCACGCGGTCCACCGAGTCGCCGCGGGCTGTCAGCATCAGCACCGGAACCTGGGAGGCCGCGCGGAGCCGCCGCAGGACTTCAAAACCGTTCAGCCGCGGCAGCATCACATCCAGGACGACAAGCAGGCAGTTGCCCTGGAGGGCCCGTTTCAACCCGGACTCGCCATCGTGCCGCACGTCCACGGAGAAGCCCTCGGCTTCGAGGTACTCGCTCAACATCTCGGTCATCTCGGCGTCGTCGTCGACGACAAGCAACGGGGTGTCGTGCATCGCTTCCCGCGTGTGAGCGGCCGCTGGCGGCCCTGTCTCCAATTTTCCATGATAGCGGGCGCCGGCCGCGGCCTAAGCGCCGCCCCACAGGCGCGGGGAGGAGAGGCGCTTGCGCAGGCGGGCTTCGCGGCGGCGCAGTGCGGGGGTGTCCTCCAGTTCCAGGGCCTGGCGGGTCCACTCGAGCGCCATGGCCCAGTTGCGCTCGCGGTGCTCGTAGTGCTTGGCCAACTCCTCGAGGGCGCGCACGCGGTAAGGGTTGCGGCAGGCCGCCAGGTCCGCCCACACGGCTAGCGCCGCGTGCCCGTTGTCCAGCCGCTTCTCGAGCGCGGCGATGTCGAACAGGGTGCGGAACAGCAGGTCGTCGGGCAGCCCCAGGTCCACCGCGCGGCGAAACAGCCTGAGCGCCTCTTCGCGCCGCCCGGTCTGGAGGGTCCAGCGCGCCAGGCCAATCAGGTCCGCGCCGTGCCGGATCACCACTTCTTCCGGCGCGCGGAAGGCGCACGGCACGATGGCCGCAAGACACGCCAGCGACAGGATATCGATGGCGTTGTGGTGAAAGATGGGCACCAGCCGCACCGCCCGGCGCGAGCGCAGGTACTCGAAGTAGCAGTAGGGGATCATCTCGCCGGGCAGGTCGCCTTCCCGCTCCACCCCCAGGATCTGGTGCTCCAGGTCCACCAGCCGGCAGCTTTCCAGCCGCAGCTTCCATAGCCTGCGCGCGCCGAACAGCAGGTCGAGATGCTCCAGGCGGTCGAAGGGATGGCGCGCGCGCGACATGCGGAAGCGCGTCTCCAGTAGCGGCTGGTCGTAGGTCTTGCCGTTATAGGTAATGAGCACCTCGAAGCGCTCGAGATAGGTCGAGAGCGCCGAGAGCAGGGAAGCTTCCTCCCCGTAGTCGCGCATGAAGAACTGGCGCAGCCGGAAGCCTTCCGGCTCGATGCTTCCCACCCCGATCAAAAACGCATAGGTGCCGGTGCCGCCGGCAAGCCCCGTGGTCTCGGTATCGAGAAAGCACCACCTGGCCGGTTCGCAGGAGGGGATGGCTCCGCCGGAAAGCGCGTCGAGCAGGTCGCGCGGCAACTCCGCCAGGCTGGATATGTCCACGCTGCCGTGGCGCCGGTGGCGCTCCCACAGGCGTTCGGTTTCGAAGTGCTCGCCGTGAGCGGTCTTTACCACCTCGCCGGACATGACTTCTTCGATGTGATGGCGCGCGGGGCGTTCATCGCGCGGCGGTGGAGGCGCGGGCGGTTTTTCCGCCCACTTACGGTCGATGCGTGCGATCCGGCGGCGAAGTATAGCGAGCTGTTCTTGGATATCCCCCATCTGCTTCGCTTTTTATTTGCCCAATATAGCTGCTTACGGCGCGGGCTTCAAGTACTCCAGCTCACGTCGTTCCATCGGTGTGGCGGCGTACTTGGAATATAGTGGAGATGTGATTAAGAGCGCAGTGATTCCAGTAGCCGGCCACGGTACGCGGCTGCTTCCAGCCACCAAGTCGCAGCCGAAGGAGATGTTGCCCGTGGCGCGCAAGCCGATCGTGCAGTACGTGGTGGAGGAGCTGGTGACCAACGGGATCGAGCAGATTCTGTTCGTTACCGGCCGCAACAAGGCGTCCATCGAGAACCACTTCGACCACGATCCTGCGCTTTCGAAGCTGCTCACCGAGAACAACAAGAAGGATCTGCTGCAGGAACTGGATTTTGAAGCGCTGAAGGCTAATTTCTTCTACACCCGGCAGCGCATGCAGAAGGGGCTGGGCGACGCCATCCTGTGCGCCGAAAATTTCGCCGGCGAGGAGCCGTTCCTGGTGGCGCTGGGCGATTCGATCCTGGGAATCAACGCGCTCTCGCGCGCGGTCACGCGGCTGGCCCAGGTGTTCGACGAGCGCCGCGCAAGCTGCGTCATTGCGGTGGAAGAGGTGCCGCAGGAGGAGACCTCGCACTACGGCATCGTGCAGCCGGAAGACGGCATCGCCGATGTCTTCCGGATCGTCAACCTGGTGGAGAAGCCGCGGCCGGAGGAGGCCCCGAGCAACCTGGCCATCGCCGGCCGGTACATCTTCTCGCCCGTGATCTTCGACAAGATCCGGCGGGTGAAGCCGGACCAGCGCGGCGAAATCCAGCTTACCGACGCCATCCAGTTGCTCTGCGAAGAGGGCCGGCGCGTGGTGGCGGTGCGGCTGGAGCCGCACGAGAAGCGCTACGACATCGGCAACTTTCCGAGCTACTTCGAGAGCTTCGTGGAGTTCGCCCTGGCCGACCCGGTCTACGGCGCCGATTTCCGCAAATGCCTGGAACGCCTGCTGGCGAAAGCCGCCGCCTCGGCCTGACGACGGTCTGGTGGCTGCTGCTGTTCGCGGGGTTGGCCGCGGCGCGGCTGGCCCACTCCGGAGTGCTATGGGCGGAGGACAACCTGCCGCTGGCCGCCGGGCAGCAGATGGCGCATGGCGCCGTCATCTACCGCGACTTCTGGTTCGATAAGCCGCCGTTGCTGGCGGCGTTCTACATCCCGCTGGACCACGGCTGGACGCTGCGCCTGGCCGGTGCGCTCTACGCCCTGGCCGTCTGCGCGTTGGCCTGGGCTTTCGCGCGGGACGCCTGGGGGCGGCGCGAGGCGTGGTGGGCCGCGGGCCTGACGGCGTTCTTCCTGACTTTCTATCTTCCCTCGGCGGTGATTCCCGTGGCCGCCGACCTGATGATGCTGGCGCCGCACCTGGCGGCGGTGTGGATGGCCTGGCGCGGGCGTGCGTTGTGGGCCGGAGCGCTGGCGGGCGTAGCGTTTCTGATCAACCCCAAGGGACTCTTCGTCCTGGCGGCGTGCGCGGCGTGGGGATGGCGCGGGGTGCCCGGGCTGGCCCTGGGCTTTGTGGCGGTGAACGCCGTTGCGGCAACCTGGATGTGGTGGGCGGGCGCGCTGGGGTCTTACTGGGAGCAGGTGTGGAGCTGGGGACAGGTCTACGCCGGCTCGACCTTCGTCGAGCGACCCGCGCTCCATGGCATCCAGCGCACGCTGGCCTGGGCGGGCTTTCATGCCGCGCCGCTGGTGGCCGGCATCTGGGCGTGGCGTCATGAAAAACGGCGCGGGGCATGGATGGCTTGGGCGGCGCTTTCGCTGGCGGCCGCCGCCATGGGGCTGCGCTTCTTCCCCCGTTACTATTTCCAGGTGCTGCCGGTGGTGGTGCTGCTGGGCGCGCGCGGCTTCGTCCTGATGGGGCGGCGGCGCTGGGCCGTGGCGCTGCTGCTCGTGGTGCCGCTGGTGCGTTTCGGCCCGCGCTATCCGCTGCTGGCCGCGGGGCAATCGGAAACCTGGGCCGATATCGCCATGGACCGCGACAGCCGAGCGGCCTCACGCATCGTGCGGGAGATGGCGCGGCCCGGTGACACCCTGGTGGTTTGGGGCTACCGGCCCGAGGTCTTCGTCTATACGCAGTTGCCGCCCGGATCGCGTTTTCTCGATTGCCAGCCCATGACGGGCGTGCCGGCGGATCGCCACCTGACGCAGTCGGAAACGCTGGCGCCCGCGCTGGCCCAGGCCAATCGCGCGGAACTGGCGCGCTCCCGCCCCGCGTTTGTGCTGGACGGCCTGGGGCCGTACAACCCGCGGCTCGCCATCACCAGCTTCCCGGACCTAAGCGAATGGTTGGCCGGCTACACGCCCGCCGCGCGCACGCGCTTCACCGTCATCTACCGGCGCAAGGAGCGGCATTAGGGTTCGCGCTGCCGTCTCCGTTCCTCGATGTACTCCAGTTCGTTACGGGCCACGTCGCTCTCCGGCTCCAGCTCCAGCGCCCGCCGCAGCACATCTTCCGCCTCGTCGAGTCGGCCGAGGTCGATCAGTTCCACGCCCTGCCCGCGCAGGGCCCTCGCTATATGGGATTGGGGAGCCCAGTCCCGCGCCGTCGCGGCCCGGAGATAGCATTGGAGCGCCTCTTCGTGCCGCTCTAATCGACCGAGTATGTATCCCTTCTCGCACCACAACTCGGGATGGTCCGGCTCCAGTTCGAGGCCGCAATCGATAGAGGACAGGGCACGCTCGAAATCCCCCTCTTCGACCGCGATGGCCCCCAGTTGATACCACGCCTTCGAATAGGAATCTGAAACCCAGAACACCGGTTTGGTTAAACCCTTCCTTTGATGGCCGGCAAGCGCGAGAAACTCGTCTTGATCCCAAACCGAGATGGAGAGAGACCCGCTACCGCCGCGGGAAGGCTTCCAGCCGGCGGGCATCTCGCCGACCGCCGCCTCCAGCAACGCCCGCGCCTTCGCGAACTGCCCTTTGGCTATGAGTGCGTCTGCACGCCGGTTGAAGTCCGCTTCCATCGCGTTGTCTGCTAGCGCGCCGCTACGGCGGCGGCTTTGCCCTTCAGAAACCGCACGCCGTCCCAGGCGATGGCGTCGGGCGTTGCCGCCAAATCGCGCCAGATGGAAGCCGCGGCCGAGATGCCTCCCACGGCGAAGCCGAAGCTCTCGATGGTGAGCCAGCCGTCGTAGCGCACCTCGCGCAGTGCGGCGAAAACGGCGTCCCATTCCACGTGGCCGCTGCCCGGCGTGCCGCGGTCGTTCTCGCAGGTGTGAACGTGCTTGAGGTGCCGCGCCACCGTGCGGATGCCCGCGGCGATATCCTTCTCCTCGATGTTGGCGTGGAAGGTGTCGAACAGCGCGCCGACGTTGGGATGCCCCACCTCCTCGCACAGCGCCGCCACATCGGCGGCGGTGTTGAGGAAGTAGGTTTCGAAGCGGTTGAGCGGCTCGATGCAGAGGGTCACGCCGTGTTGCGCCGCCACGGGACCGAGCGCCTGGAAGGCCTCCACGGCCCATTTCCACTCGTCGGCCGTGCGGCGGCGTCCCGGGAGGTAGCCCACGGGAGAGTAGAGCGGCCCGGCCAGGATGCGGGCGCCGGCTTCGGCAGTGGCCTTCACACAGTCCGCCAGGTGCCCCAGGGTCTTGCGGCGGATATCGGCATCGGCCGAGCCCACGTGCGTGCCGTTGGGCAGCACCGAGGAGGCCGTGCACTCGAGGCAGTTCTCCTCCACCCCCTTGCGAATGGCCGCCGCGGGAAAGCCGGCGGCCTCGAACAGGGGAATCTCGATGCCGTCGAAGCCGTGCTCCTTGATGGGCGGCAGCAGAGATAGCTGGGCGGGGCCGAACTCCGCCGCCCAGATGAACGCATGCACCCCGTACTTCATTTGACGACCCCGCGGGCGTCGGGATTATCCGGCCCGAAGTGCTTCAGCATGACGAGGTTTTCGGTGCGGCTGCAGTTGGTGACGGCAACGCCCTGCTGGGCCGCGCAGGCGGTGACGAAGAACTCGTCCCGGGTCATCTCGCCGTAGCGAATGATGCTGGGGGTTTCGACCTCGAGGCTCCCCACCGTGCCATGGCCCTGCGTGAGAATGGCTCCGTAAGCGGCGGCGTCCTTGATCACCACCGAGCGCCCCGGGAAGACCGTCAGTTCCTTAGCCGAGTAGTAAGGGGTCGAGTAGGCCACCCACTTTTCGGAGTAGCCGGCGTCGTTCATCTCGGCTTCGTCCTTCACGGGCTTGGGATGGAAGAGGCGGTGCGCGCCGAACTCGGGATCCACGTTGGCTTCCCAGTCGAGCATCCCGATGATGTAGTCCAGATCCTGGTGATGCTCCTTGGGCACGTCCTTCACCAGCAGGTCCCAGGGCACCGCGCGGCCTTCCACCATGGACTGGAACATGCCGAAGACGTCGGAGTTGACCTGCGGCTCGTAGGTCACCAGAGAGCCGGGGGCATGGAGGATGCCGGCGTCGATCTGCCAGCCGGTGCCGGGCTTCAGCCGGTAGGCCTTGGAGTAGTCCAGAATGCCGTTGTCGCCCTCGTTCCAGCGTTCCAGGCAGCGGCGCACGTCCTCCTTGGTGGTGCCGGGTTCGAGCCCCATGAACGTGTAGGGGAAGTTATTGCCGGTGAAGTTATACTGCGGCGGGAAGTAATAGGCTTCGGGCTTGCCCTTCTGACCCACGCGCCGCGCGTGCTCCTCCATCTGGTGCATGTGGTGGGGAATGGGGCCCAGGTTGTCGAAGAACTTGCAGAGCACGTTCCAGCCGCCGTGCTGCTGCATGACGTCGGCGCCCAGAAACTCGTCGCCGATGGCTTCGATGGCTTCTTTCAGGAGCACCCGCTGGGAGTCGATGGCGATGTAGCTGAGACCCTCGTCTTCGGGGGTTCCGGGGCCGTTATCGGCCTTGGTGGTGGAGGAGAACCAGCGCTCGTCGATGCCGCCGCGATGCGCGCCTAAAGCGTAGAGATCGCGGGGGTCCAGTTTGAGGCGGCCTCCGGGCATGAGAAAGGATCGCGGCACCCAGCACGGGGCAAGCCGGACGATGCCCTCGCCGGCGGAGAGGGCTTCTCTAACAAGGGAGATCTTGGACATAGTTCGCTCTCGGCTGTAAGATCGCGGCGGCCGGGCCTGTGCACCCGCCGCCGGCAGCCTTCTACTCTATCAGAGAATGGCCAGCCCGATTCTCGCGCGCGGCCGAGCGCGTTAGACTCGTAATGAGAACCCGTACATGCCGGACGCGCCAGGCGCAGACGTGGTCTTTGAAGCCCGCGATGTGACCAAGATCTACGAGATGGGCGAGGTCCAGGTCCACGCGCTGCGCGGTGTGAGCCTGGAGCTTTACGCCGGCGAACTGCTCGTCATCCTCGGCCCTTCGGGCAGCGGCAAGTCGACGCTGCTGAACATCCTCGGCGGGCTGGACCGCGCCACCGGCGGACTGGTGCGCTATCGCGGCTGGGACATCACCCAAGCCGGCGAGCGCGAGCTTACCGAGTACCGCCGCGAGCACGTGGGCTTCGTCTTTCAGTTCTACAACCTGATCCCCAGCCTCACCGCCCGGGAGAACGTGGCCGCCGTGACCGAAATCGCCGGGAACCCGATGGAGCCGGGCGAAGCGCTGGAGCTGGTGGGCCTGGGAGAGCGCAAGGACCACTTTCCCTCGCAGCTCTCCGGGGGCGAGCAGCAGCGGGTGGCCATCGCGCGCGCCATCGCCAAGCGGCCCTCGGTGCTGCTGTGCGACGAGCCGACCGGGGCGCTGGATTCCAAAACCGGCGTCCTGGTGCTGGAGGCCATCGAGACGGTGAACCGCGAGTTGGGCGCCGCCACCGCCATCATCACCCATAACGCCGATATCGCCGGTATGGCCGCCCGCGTGGTGCACATGAGCAACGGCCGGATCGTTTCGGTGGAGCGCAACGAGCAGCGGCGCAGGCCGCGGGACCTGAGCTGGTAAACCATGCGCGCGCTCGACCGCAAGCTCTTCCGCGACCTGATGGGGATGAAGGGCCAGGCGCTGGCCATCTCCATGGTCGTGGCGGGCGGCGTGGCCACCTACGTTTTCTCGGCCAGCACGCTCGATTCGCTGCGCCGCACCCAGGCGCGCTTCTACGCCGAGTACCGCTTCGGCGACGTCTTCGCGCAGATGCGCCGCGCGCCGGAGAGCGTGCGGGAACGCGTGGAAGCCATTCCCGGAGTGCACACGGTCCAGACGCGCGTGAGCGGTCCCGCCACCCTGGAGATGGAGGGCTACCGCGACCCGGTCTCCGCCCTGATCGTCTCCATCCCGGACGGCCGCCAGCCGCAGTTGAACCGCCTGCACCTGCTCGCCGGTCGGCTGCCGGAGCCGTATCGCGCGAACGAAGCGCTGGTAAGCAGCGCCTTCGCCGAAGCGCACGGCATCGGGCCGGGCGCTTCGCTCCGGGCCACCATCTACGGGCGCCGCCAGCAGATTGTCGTCGTGGGGGTGGCGGCTTCCCCGGAGTTCGTCTTCCAGCTTCAGCCCGGCGCCATCGTGCCGGAGTTCAAGAGCTACGGCATCTTCTGGATGAACCGTACGGCGCTCGAGGCCGCCTTCGACATGGACGGCGCCTTCAACGACCTGGCGCTTTCGCTCGAACGCGGCGCCCGGGTGCAGGACGTGGTCATGCGGCTGGATCCCATCCTGGCTCCCTATGGCGGGCGGGGCGCGCACGGCCGCGAAGACCAGAACTCCCACCGCTATCTCTCCGAGGAGTTCCGGCAGCTCGAGAACATGGCTTTCCTGTTCCCGGTGATCTTCCTGGGGGTGGCGGCCTTTCTGCTCAACGTGGTGCTGGCCCGCCTGATGGCTGTCGAGCGCGGGCAGATTGCCATTTTGAAAGCCTTCGGCTACACCAACGCATCGCTGGCGGCGCATTACCTGAAGCTCACCGCGGCCATCGTGCTGGTGGGGGCGGCGCTGGGCCTGGCCGCCGGCACATGGATGGGCAGCGGCATGAGCCAGGTCTACATGAAGTACTACCGTTTCCCGTACCTGGAGTTTGCTGTGCGGCCTGCGGTGGTGCTTACCGGCGCGTTGGTCAGCCTGGCGGCGGCCATGGCCGGCACGCTGCATTCGGTTATCCGCGCGGCCTCGGAACCGCCCGCCGTGGCCATGCAGCCCGCGCCCCCGGGGCGGTATCGCGTGAGCCTGCTGGAGCGGCTGGGCGGCCGGCGGCTCTCGCAACCCACGCGCATGATCCTCCGCAGTATCGAGCGGCGACCGATCAAGTCGGCGCTCTCGGTGCTGGGGGTGGCGATGTCGGCCGGCATCCTGGTGCTGGGCGGGTTCTTCGGCGATTCGGTGGATTACATCGTGGACGCGCAGTTCCGCCAGGCGCAGCGCGACGATTTGACCGTCACCTTCATCGAGCCAGTCTCCGGCCGCGCCCTATACTCGCTGGTGAGCCTGCCGGGGGTGCGCTATGCCGAGCCGTTCCGCTCCGTGCCGGCGCGGCTGCGCTTCGAGCACCGCACCTACCGCACCGCGGTGCAGGGAATCGAACCGGACGGGCGACTGCGCCGGCTTCTCGACAGGGAATTGAACCGCGTCACCCTGCCGCCCGAGGGTGTGGTGATCACCGACTACCTGGCTTCGATGCTGGGAATCGCTCCCGGCGATATGCTCACGGTGGAGATCCTGGAAGGTGCGCGCGAGGTGCGCCAGACCCCAGTGGCCGGCGTGGTGGGGGAATTCGTCGGCGTGGCAGCCTACATGGACCGCCATGCCCTGAACCGCCTGATGCGCGAGGGCAATGCCATTTCGGGCGCCTACCTGGCCGCGGACAGCGCGGCTCTCGACCGCGTCTTCTCCGAACTCGAGCGCAT
>JAWLGN010000070.1:0-20615 GCA_041685075.1 Bryobacteraceae bacterium | reverse complement strand
CTCCAGCGGCCCGCGGACCCCAGCGAGATCGCGCCGGCTTATGTCTTTCTCGCCTCCGACGATTCGGCATACATCACCGGGCAGGTGCTGCACCCGAATGGAGGGGAGATCGTAAACGGGTGAATCCATAGATATGCAAACCGGCGGGGCGGATGCCCCCGAAGGAGGACTATGAAACAGACGAAAGCTTACCTGATGTTCTCAGTGACGGCGTTGCTGGTGCTTGCACTGGCGGCGTGTGCCGACCGGGATCGCGCCGCCCCGCAGGCGGAACGCGAGGGCGAACCCATGGCCCAAATGCCCGGCGAGCAGCAACAACAGCAGCCTGGTACCACTCTGGGCCAGCAAGGCGCCGCCATCACCGGCGCAGACCGCGATTCCATGACCCAGTTGCTGCAGGGCAACATGGCGGAGATCGAAATGGCACGCATGGCCGAACAGCGCGCCTCCAGCGAGCAGGTTCGCGACTATGCCCGGCAGTTGCGCGAGGACCACGAGCGCGCAGGTCAGGAACTGCAGCGCATCGCCACCCAGGGGCAGGTGACCATCCCTACCGAAATGGACGCGCAGAGCCGGCAGACGCTGGACCGCCTGCGCGGGATCTCGGGCCAGCAGTTCGACCGCGAGTTCTTGCAGCACACCGTGCAGGCGCACCAGCAGAAGATCCAGCAGTATCAGCAGATCTCCCAGCAGGCCAACAATCCCGAGTTGAGAAACTTCGCTTCGAGCGAACTGCCCAGGCTCCAGCAGCACCTCCAGAGGGCTCAGGAACTGCAGCGCGGCGGCACCACCGGCGCGGACCGTATCGGAACCGGAGCGGCGGGAGAGACCGAGCGGCGTTACTAGCGAATCCCGCGGCCGTGGCCCGGCGCACCGGCGCCACGGCCGCGCGGAGGACTTCAGCCGGCCACTCCACGAACGATCTCGGCGAGTTGCGCCGCGGTGAAGGGCTTCTGTAAATAGGCGGTCACGCCGGCGCCGAAGCGGCGCAAGGCTTCGGTTTCGTTGTAGCCGCTGGTTGCGATGACCGGCACGTCGGGCCGTAGCGCCCGTATTCGTGCCATGGCCTCTGCGCCGTTCATCACCGGCATGGTCATGTCCAGCAGCACCGCGCTGATGCGGGCGGACATGCCGCGGAAGACCTCCACCGCCTCCCGGCCATCGGCGGCCAGCACCACGCCGTAGCCGCGCCGCTCGAGAGCGGATTTGGCCACCCTGCGTACCACGTCCTCGTCGTCGGCCACCAGGATGAGGCCGGTAGCGGTGGTTGCCGTGGGATTCAGGCCGGCCGTCTCCTGCGTTTCCGCCTCCCGCAACGCCGGGAGGAACAGCCGCACGGTGGTGCCTTTCCCGGGGGAGGATTTCACCTCCATGGCGCCGCGGTGGCCGCGCACCACGCCCTGTACGGCGGGCAAACCGAGTCCCCGCCCGGCAAACTTGGTGCTGAAGAACGGCTCGAAGATTCTGCTCTGGACACGCTCGTCCATGCCGCTGCCGTCGTCGCGTACTTCAAGCGCGAGATAGGTTCCCGGCGCAATGCCGGCATCGTCAAAGCGCTGGCGAATAGCCTCTTCATCCAGGGCTGCCACCCCGCTGCTTACCTCCACCGTGCCCTCGCGATCGACGATCGCCTCACCGGCGTTGAGCACCAGGTCGACCACCGCCTGCTGGATCTGGGCGGCATCGGCCTCGATGCGCGGCAGGCCGGTTTGCAGGTTCAGGAGCAGCCGGACCTTGTGCGGCACCGAGGCGGCCAGCAGGCTGGCAACCTTTCCTACTTCCTCGGAAAGGTCCAGCGGGCGGGGCATGAAACGGCCTTTGCCGGAGTAGGCCAGGAGCTGGCGGGTGAGTTCGGCGGCCCGCCCGGCCGAGTGCAGTATGTCGGCTGCCATGACCGCCATGGGGCTGCCGGGCGGCAGTTCTTCGGCGATCAGGGTGGCGTTGCCGATGATGCCGGTGAGCAGGTTGTTGAACTCGTGGGCGATGCCGCCGGCCAGCAATCCGATGCCCTCCAGGCGGTGCGCCTCGGCGTCCGCCTGCTCCCTGCGGCGCTGCTCGGTAACGTCCAGCAGCACGCCGTGGAATCGCGAGCCCCGCTTGCCTTCCTCGATCTCCACGTGACCCTTGGCTACAAGACGGCGCACGGTTCCGTCCGGGCAGATCAAGCGGAATTCCACTTCATACTCGGAGCTGTGTTCAAACGACTGTTTGACGGCCGCCTCCAGGCGCTCGCGGTCTTCGGGATGCACCGAGCCCATGAAGTCCCTGTAGGTGACCTCCGGACCGGAAGGCGCCAGTCCGAGCAGTCTCCTGCACTGCTCGGAGACGGTAGCCTTGCCGGAAGGGATCTCCAGCGACCAGACCCCCACGCCGGCGGCTTCGGTGGCCAGCCGCAGGGTACGCTCCTGTTCCCTGAGGCGTGCCTCGCTTTCGGTGGTCGCCTGATACAGGCGCGCATTATCCATGGCCATGCCGGCGCGGCGGCCGAGTTCCATGGCCAGCTCCAGTTCCTGCGAGTCGAAGTGCCTGCCGCTGCTGCTATCGAGGCAGAAAGTCAAGGCTCCCAGAATGGCGCTGCGCCCTGGCAAGGGAACGGTCATGAGGGAGCGCAACCCGAACCGTTTGCCGATCCGGAATCCGGCCAGGCCGCTCAGGTTTTGCTCCATCCACTCGCTGGTCACCTCGGGAACGAAAACCGGCTCGCCGGAGAGCAACCTTTCGGCGAGCGGATGTTGGCGCAGGTCCGGCGGCGGCAGCCTCTTCATGACGTGGTCCATGAGCCGGTTGCAGGCTGGATTCCGGTGAGCCCAGGCGACCCGCCCGATCTTCCGCTCGCTGGTGATGAGGTGGAAGATGCAATAGTCGGCGACGGCCTCGACGGCCAGCCGGGCTATGTTGCGCAAGGTGGTGTTGTAGTCGAGGGACGAGGCCAGCATGGCTCCCGCGTCGGCAAGCAGCTTCTGCTCGTCGACAGCGCGCTTGCGTGCGGTGATGTCGCGCATGAACTTGGCGTAGCCGACCAGGCCATCGCCGGTCCTGAGCGCGACCAGCACTCCGTCTACAAAAATGCGGCGGCCGTCCTTGCGGACGTGCCAGCGCTGGTCGGCGGCGCGTCCTTCCCTGGCCGCCTGGGCCATCTCACGCAATGGTACGCCGGCGCGCACGTCTTCGGGAACGAACACCAGGGCGGCATGCCGGTCCACGAACTCGTCCTTGCGGTAGCCCAGCACTTCCTCCACCCCCGGATTCCAGCTCGACATGCGACCTTCTTTGTCGATGAGAAAGACGGCGGTGTCGTGCAGGTTCTCGATCAGGAGCCGGTAAAGGTCCGGCAGATGTTCCTCGCCGAAAGGCATGCCAGTCCCTCTTCATCCTTCATCTCAACACTATCGAAAGCGCTGAAACGCGGTCTGGCGCACTGCCGGGGCGGACGGCGGTCTGGAAAAGAACAACCGGGGGTTACTTTTTTTCCCCGCCGGGCTGCCCGGCGAGAGGCGGGATACCGAACTGCCCGAGTCGGCCGAGATCTTCCGGGTTGATGGGACCCACGATGTTGACGATGGTAAGTTCCTGTGGTTCGGCTGCGATCACTACCAGGCCGGTGATGCGATCGCCCTCTTTCTTCATGTACACTTCCGCGATCTCGCCCTCCTGGGTGCTGCGCACGCCGGCTACGCGGGACCATAGCGGCGCCTTGAGTTGCGTGCGAATGCTTTCGAGATCCGCGGGCGAATACTCACCCGGCTTGTTGAACTCGAAGCTGCGCACGTAGATGCCCTGAAGCCCACTAATGATGCGCCTGGCTTCGGCTTCCTCCTGTTTCTTGTCGGAGAGAAAGCGGGAGGCGAGCTGGAGCATGGTGCTGTCCAGGGTGACGTCCACGGTCTCCACGGCCTTGGCGGCCAGTTTTTCGATGTTTACGGGAAACTTGATGTCCTGCGCGCACAAGCCGAGCGCCAGCAGGCTCAACATGGCGATGGTTTTCATATGCGGTTGTTTCCTTCTGCCGGGCGGCTTACCCGGGCCTGTACCATTTGCAGCTTGGCGGCGGTGATCCGGAGCGCCGTGATGACCTGCTGGCTGGCGGCTTCGCCACGCGCGAGCACCTCCCGCCGGCGATGGCGATCGAGGGCAATGCCCGCGGCCAGCAGCAACAGGCAGACCGCGGCGGCCGGCACGAGGCGCGAGCGGCGCCACCAGGGGAGCCGCCGCTCGCGGGCCGCCGTATGCGCGCGGGCGGCTGCCAGCACGCGATCCGTAAAGCCCTCGGGTGGTTCCTTGCGCGTGAGTGCGCGCCGCAGTTCCTCTTCCAGGCGATCCATCATGCCTGTCCTCCCAGGGTGCGTTGCATCTTGATCCGCAACAGGGCCAGCGCCCGTTGCAGTTGGCTCTTTACCGTGCCGATGGGAATTCCAAGCACCCCGGCGATTTCCTCCAGTTCCAGTTCCTCCTGGTAGCGCAGCACCACGACCATGCGGGCCTTGTCGGGCAGCGAGGCTACCATTTGCCGCAGCCGCTCACTGAGCACCGGATCCCCAGGGGAGGCCGAGACCGATAGCTCCGGCGCCTCCTCCAGGCTCACCTGCGGGCGCAGCTTGCGCCGCCGCGCCGCGTCAATCGAGCGGTGCGTGGCCACTTTCCGCAGCCAATTGGCGGCGTGAGCCGGCGACTCCAGCGTGTCCAGGCGGCGGTGGAGCAGCAGGAATACGTCCTGTGCTATCTCTTCCGCCAGCGCGCGGTCTTGCAGGTAATGATACGCCAGGCTGAACACCATCGCCTGATGCTCCTTGACCAGCGCCGTGAACTCTCCGGCCGCCGTGATCATGGCCACCACATGACTATATACGCCGGGGCAGGGGAGCGGGAGGCAAAAACTTCCCGCGCGGCTGACAAAGACATTGCACGGCCGGGGAGTTGACGTGACAAGGCGGCGCGCGCCGTGGCTCATCATCGGCATGGCTACCCAATGGAGGTGCCGTAATGACCACATGGACCGCATTCCGGATCTGCATCGTCCTGCCGCTTGCCGCCGTCCTGCTGCAGGGCGCGGACGATCCCGAACCAGGCCGGTACTACGCCAGCGGGTATCTGGCCGCCGGTTTTGGCCGGTGCCAGCATGGCGTGACGAACGTGAGCATCGCCGGCGGCGGCGACGGGTTCCTCTGGCGAGGGTTGACACTCGGGGGCGATGTCGGCGCTTACGCTTTCACCGACAGCGGGAGATACCGTTTTGGCCTTGCAACCCTCAATGTCGGCTATTCCTTCGGAAACCGCAACCGGCGCGGCAGGTTCGAGCCGTTCGTGAATGCAGGCGTCGTTGGCCTCGCCTTCGGGCCGGGCGTGGCGCAGGCTGCCGCGGCCGGCGGCGGGCTCCACTACTGGTTCAAGCCCCGGGTAGGCCTGCGTACCGAATTCCGTTTTGTGGGCATGGCCGACGAGGTCCTGACCATCTTTCGAATCGGCGTTTCGTTCCGGTAGATTTCAACAACCTGTTGCAAGATGCAGCAAAAGCGGGTTACGATAGTGCCGTGACGACTCGCTTCACTGCGGCATGGAGAACGGGCCTGACCCTGGTGGTCCTGGCAGCGTTCAGCACCGTGGTGGCGGGGGGCGCGCTTTTCGCGTGCCCGTTCATGCAGGCGCCCTCATGCTGCTCGAAGTCGCAGCCGGACGGGCACTGCCCGGCTGAGAATCCGGAGAGATGCTTGCTGGCGATCTCCGAGAACAAGATAGCAACCGCCACTCCGAAAATTACCGCAGCTATTACGCTCCCCGCGGCCCCGGTTTCGGTGACGGTTTTCGAGCGGCACGCCGAACTCTCCTGGCAATCTGGGGAGCCGCGCGACGGCCGCGAGACCTACCTGCTCAACCGCGTTTTCCTGATTTAGACCATTCCCGATTTGCGCCAGTTTTCCGGCGGGCAATTTATGCCGCCTGCACATCTATTGGCGGGCGACTTACGACGCTGGATGATTCTCGGCGGGCGATTTATGCCGCCGGCGTACAGAGGAAATGGATAATGTGCGCCTGAGGGCGCGCAGAAAGACAAAATCAGGAGAATTCATATGAGAAAGATGAGTGCATTCTTGATGCAGGCTGCCATGCTGGCGGCGCTGAGCTTCGGGGCCACCATGACCGCGGCCGCCGAGTGCCAGGGGCAGTGCCCGCGCGAGGCCGCTGCCTGCTGCAAGACCGAAAACTGCTGCAAGGACGGTACGTGCACGAAGACCGCCGAGTGCTGCAAGAACGGCGAGTGCACCTCGGCCTGCTGCAAGAAGCAGTAAGCCGCCTGTAAGTGCCCTCAACCGCGGGCGGGTGTTATCCCGCCCGCGGATTGCTTTATCCCGCCGCGGCCGCCTTTCAGAAGCGCAGCCGCAGTCCCAACTGAACTTCCCGCATGCCGGCCGCGGTTCGGATCTGCCCCACAGCCGAGGAGTTCAGGTTCGAGGTGGGGGAGCTGAGACTCACCAGGTTGAACGCGTTGGTCATCTCGGCCCGGAACTGAAGCGTAAACCTCTCCTGAATACCGAAATCGCGGAAAAGTGCGACGTCCACGTTGCGGCGTCCGGGACCGTCCAGGATGTTCCTCCCGGAAGTGCCGTCCTGGCCGAGCGGCGTGATGTCGAAAGCCGCCGGATCGAACCACATCTGGGTTGTTTCGCTGCGCGGCCGGTTAGGATCGAGCCGCGGGTTGCCAACCAGGTTCGCGCGGTCGTTGGAGTTGCCGTCCAGGTTGCGGTCCGTGCCGTTGGTAACGCTGAACGGCGCGCCGCTCCGGAAGGTGGTGATGGCCGACACCGTCCAGCCGTCGAGCAGGTGATGGGCTAACCGGACGTTCCGGAAGTAATCGGTCTGCCAGACGATGGAGGCGACGAAATTGTGCCGGCGGTCGCCATCGGTGCGGCCGCGGTCGGCCGCCAGGTTGCTCATGTTCTGTACGCCGCCCGCGGTGGTATCGTTCTGCATGCGCGCGCCTTCCAGGCTCTTGCTGAAGGTATAAAACGCCTTGAACTGGAAGTTGCGGGACATGCGCTTTTCCACCGTGAGCTGCAGCCCGTGGTGGGCGGTGTTCATAATCGAGTTCAGCTCGTTGATGGCCGCCAGCGTGCCCGGCTGGATGGGGCGCCGGTTGTTGACGTTTCCGGTCGTGGCTCCGGGGCCGTAGATGGGGTTGTTCAGATCGCGCTGGAAGGGCAGTTTGTGCGCGAGGGAACTCACGTAAGCCGCTTCCACGCTGAGATCGCTCCTGACCTGGCGCTGGATGGAAAAGTTCATCTGATAGGTGTAGGGCCAGCGGAAGTCGAGGCTGGGTCCCATGATCGACGCCGGGAAGATGAAGCGAGGATTGGACGGGGAGTAGCTGTATGGATACGGCGAAACGCCGCCCGGGAGCAGGCCGTAGGGTTCCGTCAGGCTCTTCACTTCGTTGAAGCGCTGCCGGATGGTGAACGGCTGGTTATCGGCGGTGGCGTTCCACTCGTTGCCGGAGATGCCACCGTAGAAGACGCCGAAAGCCGCCCGGACGGAGGTCTTGGAATCGCCCAGCGGATCCCACGCCAGGCCCACACGCGGGGCGAAGTTGTTTTTATCCGCGGAGATGATGCCGCGGCCCACGCCGGGGTCCCCGGGGAAGAGCAGCCCCACCGGCGCCGTGGGTACGATCTGCGACTGAACGCCTTCAACGAAGGTAAGCTTCCGGTCGTAGGGGTCCGTCGCCGGCGACTGCAAGTCGTACCGCAGCCCCAGGTTCAGGGTGAGGCGCGAATGAATGCGCCAGTCGTCCTGGATGAAGAAGCCGCCGTACCAGACGTTGTCGATCTTGGTGACCGGCGCGTCCTGGTTCATGGTGACCGGGCGCCCCAGCAGGAAGTCGGCCAGCGCGTTATTCGTTATCGAGCTGTTGAAAGAGAACGTGCCGTAGTTGTTCAGGGTGGTGTCATGGATAAACTTCTCCAGGTAGAACTCACCACCGAACTTGAACGAGTGGTTTCCGCGGGTCCAGGTGAAGGTATCGCGGATACCGTAGTAGTTGCTCCCGGCGCTGGGCCCGGCAATGCCCTGGCTGAGATTGAAATATCCGGACACCTGGATCTGGGGCAGCGAAGGTTGGCCCTGGATTTGGAATCCCGAGCCGAAATCGGCCAGCGACATCTCGGGCAGATTCAGCCGCCCGCCGAAATTGCGCAAATAGGTGAGGCGGAGTTGGTTGATAGCCGTGGGACTGATGGTCCAGGTATCGCTCAGGTTCAGGTTTTGCTGGGTCCACTGGAACTGGCGCCGCGACCAGATGAGATTTCCGGCCAGCGACTCCAGGCTGGTGCCCTCGTCGCGGAAGTAGCTGGCGGTCAACTGGTGCGAGGGGGTGAGCACGTGATCGACCTTGATCTGGTATTCGTCGGTGTCGTACGGTTCGGCCTGGGTAACCTCGTAGAAATTCCCGGGCAGGTTGGCCGCAGGGATGTGTTGGTTGAGAATGTTGAGGGCCGTCGGATCGAACCGGTCCTGCGGAATGATGCCGCCCGGAAACGGCTGGCCCGTAAGCGGATCGTTCGGCTTGCGGGCGGATTGCGAAAAATCGCCGGCCCTCTCCAGGGCTGTGGGCACGATGGCGTTGTTCCTGAACTGATACTCGCGCTGCCGCAATCCGGAGTAACTGCCGAAGAAGAACGTTCGGTTGCGAATGACAGGCCCGCCAATCGTGCCGCCGAACTGGTTGCGGCGGAGCGGCGACTTGCTGCTGGCGTTCCAGGTGGTGGCGTTCAGCTTGTCGTTGCGCACGAATGCGAACAAAGAGCCGTGGAGCTCGTTGGTGCCGGACTTGGTGACCACGTCGATCACCCCACCGGCGAAGCGCCCGAACTCGGCGCCGTAGCTGTTGGTAATGACGCGGAACTCCTGCACGGCATCGGGATTGGGCACCGCGTTTCCGGTCCCCCGCAGCCCCGTCGTATTGTTGCCGCCGTCCAGGAAGTAGTTCACGGTGCCGGTGCCCTGGTAGGAGGAGCCGCTGATCATGGTGCGCTGTTCGCGGAACCCGAAGGCGTTGCCGCTCTCCGAGGCCTCCACGCCGGGCGTCAGGTTCAGTAACGAATAGACGTTGCGGTTCACCAGCGGGAGGTTGGTGATCTCGACGTTGTCTACGGTCCTGCCCACCACGGCGGAACTGGTATTGACCAGCGGCGCGTCGGCCGTTACGGAAACGGTCTCGGTCACGGTACCCACTTCCAGCACCGCGTCGATGCGTGCGTTGCGGCCAACGTCGAGAACGACGCCGCTCCGGATGAATTTTTTGAAACTGCCGGAGGTGATCTCCACGCTGTAAACACCTGTCGGCAGGAGCTGGAAGATGTACTGACCCTGCGCATCGGTCTCGCCGGACCGTGCGATGTTCGTGTCCACGTTGGTCACGGTGACCTGAGCGGCGGGCACAACGGCGCCGCTGCTATCGGTAACCGTGCCGAGAATGGTTGCGGTGGAGACCTGCGCGTCCAGCAGAGGCACGGATGCCAGGGCCAGCGCGAGGACCATCAGGATAGACAAGCGGGTCTTTACCCGGCTGTACATAGTGCTCCTCCGTAGCTACTTGGGGGGAACATTCATTTGTCAGCGACAGCGATACCACCCCGGAAAGGAAGCCGGCGTGGCCGGACGAAACCTCGAATCGAGACACCTCGATTGTCAGCAGTATGCGCCACCCATAACCGGTTGTCAACTTGAGCGCGACGGCCACGCCGGCCATCCGGCGCCGGGTCTACCGCGGTGGGGAAATTTCGAGCAGCGGCGCCGCCGTGCCTTCGCTAACGGCCATGATGGCCTTGCCGTCGGCGCGGTAGCAGATGCCCTCCACCTGGAAGCCCAGGCCCAGCGGAATGGTGGTGAAGGGTTGGTTCCAGATGGCGTCGAAGCGCGCGCCGGCGGGCAGCCGCGCTTCATAGGCGCGGAAGTAATCCGAAAGCACCACGCCCCGGCCGTCCGGGGAGATGCCGCCGCCGGTGATGCCGCCGGCCAGCATGGTAAAGAGGGCTTCGGGAATTCCCAGAGTGGCTGCCAGCGACAGCGTGGCGCGCCCGCCGGACAACGCCGCGGCGGAGGCCTTGTAGACGCGCGTTTCCGGGCGGCGGCGCGCGCCCTTGGTGACCACGTACAGGTCGCGGGTTGTGGGGTGGACCAGCAGGCTTTCGGCGTCGTGCGGGCCATCGGGGTAGCGCAACCGGAGGACCGCGGCGCGCGCGGTGGCGCACTCCGGGCGGCACGCCTTCGGACCTGCCACCCGGGGTTCTTCGACCCTGTAGACCACGATGCCGTTCCGGCGCATGGCGTTGTCGCCGATGTCGCCGATGTAGAGATACCAGCGGCCGCGGCGCGGACCGGGCCCGATGGCCATGTCCTCCCAGTCGATGTGGGTGGCGCCGCGCACGCGCCAGCGACCGTAACTGCGCCCCTCGCGGTCGAAGGCGTAGAGGAAGGGGCCGTCGCCGGAATCGTTGTGGGTCCAGTAGATGCCTGGATTCGCGCGCGACGCAGCCAGGCCGCTGCTTTCTTTGATGGCGGGGTTTTCCAGGCGGGCGACCATCCGCGGCGCGGCGCCGGCAGCGGCCAGTACCGCGAGCAGGCAGGCGGCCGCCGCGCGCAGCGACATCCTCAGCCCGCCAGCAGGCTCATTTGACGATCGTCTTCGACGGGCCGGGCCTTGGATCGCGGCTTTTGCAGATCGTCGAACTGGGGGTCGAAGCGCCGGATCAGGCCATTCAGTTTCAGGGCGGTTTCCCAGATATCGGCCAGCAGGGTGCAGCGCGGGCAGGCGCCCTTGATGGCGCCCCGCCCGTCCACGGCGGGATTGAAACGCTTGTGCCGGGCGCAGCGGCCCGAGAATCGGCGGCTACGGATGCGAAGCAATCTCCAGGTCCTTCCTGTTGATGATAGCACCTGGAACAGGCGGTACTTCCGGCCCATTGCCAGCGGCCCGATGGTGTACGAATATAAGACATGCAGGCGCGGCGAGGCGCCTGGCGGACGATAGCATGGCGTGCCACGTGATACTCGCGGATGTGAGCGGCGCGGAGAATCCGATTCTGTGCTATACGCTTACGCGGGAGGAGGCGGAGCAGATCGTGCGCGATCTCTCCGAGCGGCACCCCGACCAGCGCTTCGCCATCGTAGCCGACGACGACGGCGGAACCGTGCCGCTGAAGCCGGAAAGCCGGCCCCGCCGGCCTGGCGGCTAGGGTTTCTGCCCCTGGCGGGTGGCCCTGACCGCGCCCGGAAAGGCCCGCTTCTTCACCACGCTGACGGCAGCCAGCAGCACGGCATTCTCGCGCATGACCTTCTCGGTATAGTCGCGGAAGCAACGGGCGCCCTTCAGCCGCACCTCCTGAATGGCTTTGCCCGGCCGGGGATTGGTCCACTCGAAGGAGTAGAACGTTACGGGGCGCTCCGCGGTGCCGCCGCAGCGCACCGCGTCGGCGAAGTAGATTTCGGAGTACCGGCGGCTCCACTCGAAGATGTTCACCCCGTAGCGGATAGGCACGGTCTCCACCAGGCCGTCTTCGTAGGCGACCTCGTACCAGCCCAATAGGCCGGCGGTGTCCGCATGGTTGAAGATCTGGCGGTAACCCTGGTCGTCCACGCCCCTGCGCACCGCGGCATGCAGGAAGATGATGCTGGAGACGTCTTCGCCAATGGGGATGGGCGGCGCCTCGCGGGGCAGTTTCGCGGGCTGCTCCGCCTCGTACGCCACGGCGGCTACCTGGTTGCCCTCGCCGCCGGCCAGTTCGAAAACCTGGCGGCCGAACTGCACGCGGCCTCCGCTCCAGGCTTCGGTCGGGAACCCCGGCGACGCCGCGGCGATGCGGGCGTTGAACGATCGGTCGAGCCGCAGCGGCACCACCGGGTCGATGCCTTCGCTGGGGCGCGCCCGGCCGCTCAGCCGCCGCCGTGCATCCGGCATGCGGTCCTGGATCATCCTGGCGAGTTCGGCGTCTTCCAGCCAGCGCGAGGACCATAACAGGCTCGATCAGCCGATGAAGCCTCCGATCACGTCTTTGCCGAAGTTGAACTCCGTGGTGGAAAGCCAGGCGGAGGGCGCGCCGCCGATGACGCCGCGGCCGCGGCTGCGGGCGGCGTAGTTGGGTACCCGCGACCTCAGGTTGCCGTAGATCTGCTCGAAGCCGAGTTCGGAGAGCAGCCGCTCGTTCTCCTCTCCGGCCTGGTCTG
This sequence comes from Bryobacteraceae bacterium, assembly GCA_041685075.1. Classification (GTDB taxonomy): domain Bacteria; phylum Acidobacteriota; class Terriglobia; order Bryobacterales; family Bryobacteraceae; genus JAMCRM01. The sequence continues at coordinate 8,402 of JAWLGN010000070.1, read as the reverse complement.
TGGGATAGTCCCAGGTCCAGTTCATGAGCAGAATGTCTTTCGGGATCCATGCCTTCACCTGCTCGGGCGAAAGTGCGCCTGCAATCCTGGTCCCCGCGGGCGCATTCCACTTCGGGGGAGCGAAGCTTGGGCCGCGCGCCGATTCCAGCAGGTGGTCGCACCAGATCATCATCCGAATGTTCTTCGACGCGAGGTAGCCATGCAGTTGGCGGATGTCGTGGGCGTAGACCTCGGCGGGGTTCTTGTCTTTGCATCGCGGGCAGTCGCCCCAGACCACGCGCCATTCATCGTGACCCACGTGCACGACCTTCGGCTGCGTCACCTCGATGTATTCGTCGAGCACGTCGAAGACGAGCCGATGGGTTTCGGGATGGTGGGGGCAGGAGGAAAGATGCCCCGAGGCCCCGGAACCACGCTCAACCGGCTGGAGGCGAGGGCCGAGCCGAAATCGTACCAGCCCGCGTTCAGTTCCGGGTGGCGGTCCAGCCGCATGGCCGCGTTGGTCTCCAGGATCAGGGTGTTGTACTTGTAATAGGCCATGAAGTCGCGGATGAACCGCTTGAAGTAGCCGATGTTGTCGCGTCCGGGAAGATAGAGCTTGATGCCGCGCAGCGGCTTGTAGGGCCAGTCGCGAATGCGCAGGGCGGGGACGCGTGCGTTGCGGCCGTCGTGCTCGATCAACTGCCGCAGCGACTGCACGCCGTAGAAGGCGCCCGCGTCGTCGCTGCCGGCCACCAGCACGAATTCGGGGCTTGAATCGAGCAGGTAGCCTTCGCGCCCGGGGCTGGCGGCCGATACCTCGACGCCCATGCGGGCGCAGGCTGCTTTTACCAGCGGGTTGGCCGGCGTGCCGAGCACAATGGCCCGCGTGCCCGGGGTGATGCGGTCCGTTTCGATAGTGCGGACCGCGAGACCGTGAAGGTCGGCAAGATCCGCCGCAACCAGGCGGGCAAGCGAGCGGTCGGCGGGCGCTGCGTTGCAGGGGAGCAGAAGGACGGCGCCCTCGTCGATCTGAAAGTGGCCCTGCCGCGGCTCCATCTCGCGTGGTTCGGGGAATACGCCCGACCACGCCAGCGGCGCCGCCAGCGCCAGGAGCTGCAAGACAGAGGCGAAACGAATACCCGGCAAAACGACTCCTCCAGTCGGCCCGGGGCGCGCAGGGCACTCCGGGGCGCGGTAGTAAAGCCGAGTGTAGCCACCCGGCTCCGGCGGGAGTCAAGACTCCAGGCAGATCGTGACCATCCGGTTGGACAGATTTTGCCGTCCTCCGGCTACGCGTCTCCTTCCCAGCCGGTTGCGAGCGCCGTGGGCACTGCGGCGTCCGCCGAGGCGGGCGGGTTGCCGGGCGGGATCACTGCTCCCACGGCCAGCCGCGTGTAGGGCCACTTCGCCAGCGGCGGCGCCTTGCGCGACCCGTGCTCCACGAACCCCTCACCCGGCCCGGGCGCTTTGTCGTAAAGCTGCCCGATGCCCTCCCCCAGGGCGAGATGGAAGATCTTGACGTTCTGCACGTGGTGCTCGAGCCGGAAGACGCGGGAGGTGCGGTAGACCGTGCAGTTGCGCGCGGTTACCCAGGCGCTGCCCCGCGTGCCGCGGCAGCGAAAACCGATGTCGTTATCCACCAGCACGCAGTTGTCCACCACGGCCTGCACCTTCTCCTTCAGATTGAGCGCGGCGCCGTTGCCGATGGCGCCGTGGCCCCAGCCCTTCAGCAAACAGTTGCGGAAGGTGATCCGGGATTTGCGCGGCTCGGCGTCGTGCGTCTTGGCGTCGAAGGCGTTCTCCCCGGGAATCTCGCCGCGCTTGTAGCCGGCGTAGTCTTTGTCGAGCGGGGAGGTCCACAGGAAGCAATGGTCCACCAGGATGTTGTCCCAGCGGTGCGGTTCGGCGCGCCGCGAAGGATCGAACTGGATGGCATCGCCGCTGACGTGCGAGATCTCGGTGTTCCGGATGGTGAGGTTCAGCGGGCGGCCTGTGATGCCGTGCGCGTCCAGGTTCTTCTCGGCCCGGTAGGTGCCCCGGATGACGTGGTGGATGTGGCAGTTTTCCACCCGCACGTTGCGGCCGTAGACTTCCAGCGCGTCGCGCAGGCCGTAGCGGATGGTGCAGTTACGGAGTACGACGTTATCGGTCCGGATGCGCACCAGGTCTTCGTCGGCCCATTCGCCGTCCACCAGGATGTTTTCGTAAACCCCGGGTTTTTCGATGCGCAGGGTCCGCACACGCGTGGCGCCGGGCTGCGCGCCCACCGGTCCGGTGAGCCCGGCGTACTCGATCGCCGGCGCTGAGCCGGCGCGCCGCGCGGCCAGCGGCAGTAAGATCAGAAGATTACGTCTGGATAATCGGGTCACTCGATGTAGGTTGAATCTAAGTCCAGTAGTTACGGTCTAAACTGCGGTACTGCACGGCCTCGGCCACGTGCTTGGCGGAGATGCCTTCCGAGCCGCCCAGATCGGCGATGGTGCGGGCCACTTTGAGGATGCGGTCGTGGGCGCGGGCGGAAAGGCCCATGCGGCGGACGGCCATCTCGAGCGTCCGCTCGCCGGCATCGTCCAGGGCCGCTACTTTACGGATGACCCGCGCGGGGATGCGGGAGTTGTAAAAGCCGCGCGCCTGCTGCAGGGCGCGGGCGCGCATCACCCGCTCGCGGATCGCGGCCGAAGGTTCAGAGGCGTTATCGCCGCGCAGTTCCTTGTAGGGCACCGCGGGCACTTCGATGTGGATATCGATGCGGTCGAGCAGCGGCCCGCTGATCTTGCCCAGGTAGCGCTGGATGATGCCGGGGGTGCAGCGGCACTCGCGCGTGGCGTCGCCGTAGAATCCGCAGGGGCAGGGATTCATGGCCGCCACCAGCATGAAGGCGGAGGGGAAGCGCAGGGTCATCTGGGCGCGCGCGATCGTGACGGAGCCGTCTTCGAGCGGCTGGCGCAGCAGCTCCAGTACGTCGCGCGGGAACTCGGGGAACTCGTCGAGGAAGAGCAGGCCGTTGTGCGCCAGGCTGACTTCGCCGGGGCGGGGCATGCCCTGGCCGCCGCCGATCAGGCCGGCGTCGGAGATGGTGTGGTGCGGAGAGCGGAAGGGGCGCTCGCTGAGCAGCCCCGTGCCGGATTCGAGAATCCCCGCCACGCTGTGTACCTTGGTGGTTTCGATGGCCTCCTCGAAGGTGAGGGGCGGCAGAATGCCCGCCAGCCGCTTGGCCAGCATGGTTTTGCCGGACCCCGGAGGGCCGATCATGAGCAGGTTATGCCCGCCCGCGGCAGCCACTTCCAGGGCGCGCTTCGAAGTGGCCTGCCCGCGCACGTCGCGGAAATCGAGCAGCGCGGTCTCGGGCGGCGCCTGGCTGGAGGCGCACGGCTCCGCGGGGGTGAACTCCTCCGGGCGCGCCAGCAGCCCTACGACTTCCGATACATGCCGCACGCCGTAGACCCGCACGCCCTCTACCACCGCGGCCTCGGCGGCGTTTTCGGCCGGCAGCACCAGGTTGGGAATGCCCGCGCCGCGCGCGCAAACCGCTACCGAAAGCGCGCCGCGCACAGGCCGCACCGTGCCGTCGAGCGATAGCTCGCCCAGCAGGATGTGGCGGTCGAGACCGGTGATGGCTCCCATGGCGCCCAGAATCCCCATGGCCATCGGGAGGTCGAATCCCGCTCCCACCTTGCGCACGTTGGCGGGCGCCAGGTTGATGGTCACGGCCTTGTTGGGATAGCCGAAGCCGGAGTTGATGAGCGCGCTCTTGATACGCTCGCGGCTCTCCCGGACCGCGGTATCCGGCATCCCCACCATCACGAAATCGCGCGCCGAGCCGGACTGGTACATGTCCACTTCCACATCGATCAAGTGCGCGTCGATGCCGTACACCGCGGCGCTGCGGGTCTTGAACAGTGCCATGCTTGCTGGAATCCGCAGTATAGCGCAGGGTGTGCAGCGCGCGCCGCCGTTACTTCAGGTAAGAGAGCAGGAGCGCATAGAACTCCGCCGGCACTCCGGCCGCGTTGGCCGCCAGAGACTGGAGGGCAGCGCGCATTTCCTCTGTCGTACGCAGGTTCGCGGCAGCCAGCATGGCCTTTCGCTCCCGAAGCGAGAAAGCGGGCAACCGTGCCGCCAGCAGCAGTTCGCCGTGCACGGGCTGAAAAGCCGGCAGGCCCGGAGGGATCTTCGGACCGAACGTGTAGACCGCAACCGAATCGTTGTCCGGCATCAGCGCTTTGTTGATTTCGCCGCGGAGCCAATCCGATATGTTCGCGGCGAACGGGTCCTTGCCGTCTTCGAAGGGTGAACCCGGTATGTGGCCCATGGCCCTGAGAGTGACCAGACCGGGGCGCCAGGCCGACCTGACGATGAACGGCCCCGCCTCGGCGCAGGCGACTAGTCTTTCGCGCTCGTCGGAATCGGCGGCCATGCGGCCGATGTAGATGCGGCTCTGGGAATGGCCGCGTGGTTCTGCGTTATACACGTGCCAGTAGGGCGGCGCATCGGCGTGCTCGACAGGACCGTGGACATCCATCCAGAACATCTGAATCCACTGCTTTGCGCCGGCGCCGTTGACGATTCGATATTGGTACTCGTAGCCTTGCGCACTCTCCCGGAACGAACTCGCGACCCGGGGTTCAATGTGAACGTGCCGGGTGATGCGGAAGGTAAAAGGGTGGCCTTCGGGAACGCCGGTCCCTTCCACAACCAGGTTGCCGTCCCGGTCGATGTACACCGTGTCGCTCGCTCCGCGGGTGGGCGCTTCCGGCCGGGTGCGCACCATCCGGGGCACTACTTTGAGCTTTCGCGCGCCTTCAGGCTGCTGCTGTCCGGCAATAACCAGGCCCCCAGCCGCGGCGCCGGCGAGCGCCAGAAGCAGTCGCAAGCGCATCGGACGCCTCCATCCACATCGATACCACGCGGGCGCGTGGGTGTCCATGCCGCATGCTCCGCGCAGGTGCCGTACAATGTGGGGCTATGAGGCACGCGATCGGGATTGTTGTCGTATCGGCCGCCGCCGCTCTATGGGCTTCCGGCGCGCCGCAACCCAAGACGATGCGGGTCTGCGCGGCGCAGCCACGGACGCCACTGGTGGACTGGCGCACCCCCGCGGCGGAGGTGCCGGCGGCGGTCGAGAAGACGCTCGACGAACTGGAGCGGGTGGTGCATCGCGCCGGCCAATCCGGATGCGACGCGCTGGCGCTGCCCGAGGATACCCTGGGGCTGCTGCACTGGGAGATGGGCAACCCGGAGGCCCAGGCGAAGGTGCTGACGTCCGCTGTCGGGCGCATGCTGGAGCGCCTCGGGCGCGCCGCCGCCGCGCATCGTATGTACCTGGTCTGCGCCAACGATACGGCCGAGCCCGATGGTGCGTTCCGTAACACGGCCTTTCTGCTGGGCCGCGATGGCAAGGAGATCGGGCGCTACCACAAGGTGAACCTGCCGGTGCAGGAATCCAGCCGCAAGCGCGGCACGAGCTTCCCGGTCTTTGAAACGCCGGACTTGGGCGGCGTGGGGATGCTGATCTGCTACGACATGGTGATGCCGGAGGCCACGCGCAGCCTGGCGCTGGGCGGCGCTGATATCGTCTTCGTTCCCACCATGGGCGGCGCGGCCGTGGGCGGCGGCGATATCAGCCGGGCGGCCTTCCGGGTCCGCGCGGTCGATAACTTCGTTTACCTGGTGGTGGCGCACCGGGGCCGCGGCTCCATGGTAATTTCCCCGCTCGGCGCTGTGCTGGCCGAAGCGCGGGAGCCGGGCGGGATAGCCATGGCCGATGTCGATCCCTTCGGCGGGCGGGAAGCCGGTGACGCGCTCAACTGGCAGAAGGATATGCGCGCGCGTCTCTTCCGCGAGCGCAACCCCGCGGCCTACGGGGTGTTGACCGACCCCCATCCGCCGGTGCTGCGCAAGCTGCCCGAAACCATCACGGTGGAAGAAGCAGTGCGGGTAGGCGCCAAGACCCTCACGGTCGGCAACGAGCGTTTCGCCGAGGCCGAAGCGCTGTGGAAGCGCGGCGAGAAGGAAGCGGCCATTCGCGCCTTTGAAAAGCTGCGCGAGGAGTTCCCGGCCACGTGGATCGACCGGCAGGCGCGCAACCGCCTGGCAAAGATTCGGGGTGAAGCCCAATGAGGCGGCTGGCGCTGGCGCTCGCGCTGGCCGGTGCGGCGGCGGGGCAGCAGCCGCGCGGCATAGCGGACGCGGGGATCGCCCAAATGCGGGCCGCCATGGAGAGCGGCCGCGTAACCTCCCGGGAACTGGTAACCCGGTGCCTGGTTCGCATCGCGCTCTACGACCGCAAGCTGCGCGCCACCATCACGGTGAATCCCCGGGCTCTCGAGATTGCCGATGAGCGCGACCGCGAACGCGCCGCGGGCAAGCTGCGGGGGCCGCTGCACGGGGTGCCCATCGCGCTCAAGGACAACATCCACACCACCGATATGCCCACCACCGGAGGCGCCCTGGCCTTCGACGGCTTCATCCCGCCCTACGAAGCCGCCCTTACCCGGCTGCTGCGGGAGGCGGGCGCCGTCATCCTGGCCAAGACCAGCATGACGGAGCTGGCCAACTGGATGGGCTCAGGCATGGCGAATAACTACAACGCGATCTCGGGCTTCGGCATGAATCCTTACGACCCGCGGCGCGATCCGCGTCCCGGGAGCGACGGCCGCGGGGTGCTCAACGCCGGCGGATCGAGTTCGGGCATAGGGACCGCGGCCGGTTTCTGGGCGGCCAACGTGGGGACCGAGACTTCGGGCTCCATCCTGGGACCGGCCAACCAGAATATGCTGGTGGGAATCAAGCCCACCGTGGGGCGCATCAGCCGGTACGGCATCATCCCCATCACCGCCGACCAGGACACGGCCGGGCCGCTGGCGAAGACCGTGGAGGACGCCGCCATTCTGCTGGGAGCGATGGAAGGCGCCGCGCCGGATCCGAACGACCCCGCCACGGCGCGCTGCGCGCCGCCTCCGGGACGCGACTACACGCGCTATCTGCAACCCGGCGCGCTGCGGGGCGCCCGCATCGGTATTCCCCGCGCCTACTGGTACGAGCCGGTGACGCCGCCCGGAAGCGAGAGGCGGCGTGGCGGGCTGAACGCCGCCCAGCGGGAACTCATGGCCGAGGTCGTCGCGGTCTTGAAGAAGCAGGGCGCCGTGATCGTCGACCCCGCCGACCTCCCCAGCGTGACCACGCAGGATGAAAGCCGCAACCTGCTGCGCTGGGGTGTCTGCGCCGGCCCCAAAGAGCAGGACGCCAACTGCTCCACCGTTTTCAAGTACGGCATGAAGCGCGATTTCAACCGCTGGCTGGAGAGCCTGGGGTCGGCTGCGCCGGTGAGTTCGCTCACGGCGCTGCGGGAGTTCAACCTGGCGCATCGCAACGCCGGCGCCATGCGCTACGGGCAGGCGCGCCTGGATGTCTCCGACGAGATGGACTTAGAGCGCGACCGCGCGCGCTATGAGGCCGACCGCGCCCGAGACATCGCCCTCAACGCCACGTTTGGCATCGACGCCGCCATCAAGGAGCACCGTCTGGATGCGCTGCTGTTTCCCGGCGCGAGCGGCTACTCGGTAGCGGCCACCCCGGGATACCCCACCGTGATCGTCCCCTTCGGCAGCGTTCCCAACCGCGCGTCGCAGCCGTTTCCCGAGGGCTTCGATGCGCGCCCCGCGCCCTACGGGGTGAGTTTCACCGGCCTGCCGTGCAGCGAGCCGCGGCTCATCGCCCTGGCCTACGCCTTCGAGCAGGCCACCCGGCGCCGCGTGCCGCCAGTGCTGGAGTGAAAGGTGCGGCCCGGCAACGTGAGCCGGGCCGCGAGGCGAAGATCAGAAAATGAACCGCAGGGTGTACTGTACTTCCCGTCCACGGTTCTGGTTGGCATGGTTCCCCGAGCGGCCGAACTGCGCGTTACCGACCGACATGTTGGGGTTGGCCCACATCAGCGAGTTGGTCAGGTTGTAAGCCTCCAGGCGGAACTCCAGGTTGTACCGCTCCAGGATGGGGAAGGTCTTCGAGAGCGTGCCGTCCAGGTTCCAGAAGATGGGACCGGTGATGTCGGGGTACTGCCACGGATTCGACCGCGGGGTGAACGATGGCGCGGGACGGAACGCGTCGGTGTTGAACCACTTGGCCGGACCGGGATTGTCAATCACCGGGTCGCCCCTGACTTCCATGTTGCCGAAGCGCAGGAACTCGCCGGAACGGTAGGTGTAGATGCCGCTCACCTGCCATCCGCCGACGACGGCATTGAGCACCGGGTGCATGCCGGCTCCGAGTTTGCGCCCTCTGCCGACGGGGAAGTCGTAGGCGCCCGCGACGGTCAGCCGGTGGCGGGCGTTGTTGGATCCTAGCCAGAACGGCTCGTCGTAATACTGGCCCAGGGCATCGTAGTACTCTTCCTTGCGTTCCTGGTTATAGTTATAGGCCAC